>JACRCP010000018.1 GCA_016218965.1 Deltaproteobacteria bacterium
ACGCCGGATGTTCGCCTTCGTATGAGGAATGCAATGCCGACGAAGACTGCCCCGGCGGCGAAACGTGCACATGGCCCTGGACGGGTTGTCCGGGCGTATGTCTCGACTTGGAATGCAAGTCCTGCTCGTCGTGGATTGACGGCCATGCTTCGCGGAAATGTCTGGGCAACGTCATCGACATTCCGTTGGACGTCAGGAGGCCCGATTGATTCGCAACGTGCTGATGACAATTTCGTTGGTCGCCGCGCTCACCGGGGCGGCCCGCGCCGAGAAGTCAAACCAGATCCGTCCGACGCCGTCGCCGCTCACGACTACCAGGATCGAGCCGTGGGGCCTCACGGTCACGCCGCGGTTCATCTTCACCTCGTACAGCGACGAACTCACCATCCCGGACCTCCCGGGCCAGGTCCAGAAATACCAGATCTACTCCACCGGCGTGGCGGTCGAGGCCCAGCTCGGCGTCGCGCGGTGGGCTTCCGTCGAGCTTGGGTTGGAGGGATACCAGAAGCTGGGGAGCATCACGGGCCCCAGCCCCGGCGACCCGACGCAGCTTGCCGAGGCCGAGATCACCGGAAACGCCTTCAAGTTTGCGTTCCAGGGTCAGGTCCGGTTCTTCAAGTGGGAGCGCGAGGAGAGCGCCGAGGGGAACCTGGCCCGGCCGGGGGATTTCGCCTTCTACCTGTTTGCCCGCGGGATCGGCGATTTCTTTTCGCAAAAGCAGTACGAGCCGCTTTTTCACACCGACTTCCAGGAGAACTCCATAGAGTACCGCACCGGGCTAGTGGGGCAGGTCCACCTGCTCAAGGGCGTGTATCTCATCGGCTTCGGCGGCATAGACGGCGTCTGGTTCACCGGGAGCCGGCGCGACACGACCGAGACCGAAGAGGAGATCGTCAACCTGGGCGGGAGCGAGCTGCCTTACCCCTTCTTCGGTTTTGACATCCTGTGGTCGCCGTCGTCGGTCTTCGAATCGAGCGTCAACGACGCCCTTTCGCTGGGCGCCATCCTCGCTATGACGCGCGAGGACGAGCAGGGCTTTGGCGGAAACGTCTGGACAATCAACTTGAGCTACACTTTCAGGTTCTCCTTCGGTCCCGAGTCAAAGAGCGCCCCGCCCTCCGGCCCGGCTCCGCCCTCCCCGCCCGCCAACTGACGCCCGCCAACTGACGACGTGACGCGCCGCCCCGTTTGTACTATCATCGGCGCATGAGATGGACAGCCCCAAGGTCGTTGTTGACTGCCCTCGCACTGGCCGCCATTCTTTCCGCGTGCGACGGCGAGCGCACGGCCGACACTGCCGATTCCGGCGCACCGGCGGACGCGTCCGACATGTCAGACCTGTCCGACCTGTCAGACCGGTCTGATGCCGATCTTGGCGATGCCGCCGCTTCCGACGCCGGCGCCTTTCCCGACCACGCCGTGTACGAGGACCACCCCTACAAACAGGAATTCCACCACAACTACACCGCCGAAAAAGACGGCCTGCTATCCAACGACATCCGCGTAGTCGTCGTCGACCAGAACTGGACCGTTTGGGCAGGTTCGGCTGCGGGGGCCATATATTTCGACAACGGCACATGGAAAGACGGTGGCCTGCCGGAGCCGATCGTCAGCATGGCCGCACTACCGTACATCGTCACCGTATGGGCTGCCTCACCGAATGCAATCTATAAAAAATACAACAACGGCCCATGGGAAAAGATCGCAGATGTTCAGGAAATTACTGTCATTTCATTCCGCTCGGATAGCGAGCTCTGGGTGGGCTCCCAGGAAGGGCTCGGACTCATCTCGAACAACAAGTACGAGATCAAAGCGTCCGTGCCATCGCGGATCAATGACATCGCAAATTCTGAGTTTTACGCATGGGTTGCCACTGATGACGGCATATTCGCCTTGGATGACGAATTCGCGACCAAGTACCACCTCACCGTCGGAGAAGGGCTTCCGTCAAACGAAGTGAGGGCAATTGACATTGGTTGCTACGGTGATTGGGTGTGGATCTGTACTCTGTCCGCAGGGACACCCAAGGGAGGCGTCTGGTTCGACGTAGATTCGATGCCAGACCCCGTCATCGAAGTTGGTGCCGATTTGCCTTACGATGACATCACTAAAATTCATTCATTCTCTTCTGGTAGTTTCCCTTCAGGAGGATTGATATCAACAAAAATCGGAGTGGCGGCGTGGTGGAGTGGCAGTGACGACAATCCCGGCTGGCGATACTACCATTCGAACTACTGGCTTCCCAATGACGAAGTCCGAGACGTCGTGCCCGCAAAAGAAGGATTGTTCTTCGCCACCGCCGGGGGCATCGGCCACGTGTGGTCCGAGTCGAAGACCCTTGCGGACAAGGCGGCGCATTATGATGCGCTCAACCATGAGCGGCACGTGCGGCTGGGATACACCACGGGCAACCACCTCCCGGTCGCGGGGGACACGTCCGCGTGGACAAACGGCGACGACGACAACGACGGGCAGTGGACTGGAATGTACCTCGGGTCGCAGGCGTTCAGGTACGCGGTGACGCAGGACCCCCTTGCGCTCGAATACGCGCGGACGGCGATGGAGGCGATGCTCAAGCTCGAATCGGTGACCGGCGCCCCGGGGTTCTTCGCACGCTCCATCGTCCCCGGCGATCTGTGCGAGGCAAAGCAGGGCTCGGGCGGCGAGTGGCACCTGTCGCAAGACGGCATCTGGTGCTGGAAGGGAGACACCTCCTCTGACGAGTTCGTGGGGCACATATTCGGCCTTTCGCTGTACTACGACCTCGTCGCCGACGAAGTCGAAAAGGAGAGGATCGCCGCCACGGTGGGGCGGATTCTCACGCGCATCATCGACAACGGCTACCAGCTCGTGGACATCGACGGGCTCGTCACCGAACACGGGCAGTTCGACCCGTACTTCATGGAGACGATCGGCATCTTCGGCGACGCCGGTCTTAACGGCGCGATGATCCTGGGCGGCCTCCGCGCCGCGCACCACATGACCGGCGACCCGAAGTTCCTCGACTCGTTCCGCGAGCTCATCCGCAAGCACAACTACGACGACTACGTGCGGAACGAAAAGGAGATATCGGACACGGCCCAGATCAACCACGACAGCGACGAGATGGCCTTCCTCGCGTTTTTCACTCTGGTCCGCTACGAGGACGATGAGAAGTACCGCGCGATCTGGCTGGAGGGCCTCGAGGAACTCCGGCTAAACGAGCGCCCCGAGCGGAACCCCGAGTTCAACATGATCTATGCAGCGCTCACGGGCAACGACGGCGACCTCGACAAGTCCATAGACACCCTCAAACGCATCCACTGGGACCTCATCGTCTGGGGCTGCAACAACTCGCACCGCAAGGACATCACGATTGACAAAAGAAAGGACCGTCACGGCCGCATCCAGTCCACCGAGGTGGTCCCGTACGACGAGAGATACGTGATGAAGTGGAACGAAAACCCGTACAACCTGGACTTCGACGCGAGCGGAAACTCGGAGGAGTCGGCGACCTACTGGCTCCTGCCTTACTGGATGGGGAGGTTCTACGGGTACATCACGGGGCCAAAACCGTGACGGCGTATTCTGGAGCAGGCGGGTGGCACGGACAACTGCAGGTTGTCCGTGTGTGACGGAACGGCGCCGATAGTTGAATGGAGCCCAAAGGAGTCGTGATGATCATTCATGCTTTGGGAAGGTCTGCGCTTGCTTCGCCCGACCGCGTCCAGGCATCCATCGCCCTGATCGTGGAAGAGGCCCGGCGGGGGCCGTTGCTCTTGGTTCTCTCGCCGCTCCCGGGGGTCCCCGAACGGCTCTCGCTCGCGGCCGATACGGTCTTGGACGGCGGGGCGGTCGAGCCGATCCTGCGGGAGGTCGAAGAGAGTCATTTCGCCGTAGTCCGCGACACCGTCGACATCAAGCGCCAGAGCGGCGTGATCGCGGGCGTGCGTCACCGCATGAACCAGATCGAGGACGTGCTCGGGGGAGTGGGCCTCCTGCGCGAACTCTCGCCCCGCACGGCGGACATGGTCGCCGCGCACGGCAGATGGCTCGCCGCATACGTTTTCAGCGAGGGCCTCAAGGAACACCTGCCCGACGTCCGCCTGCTTGACCCCCGCGACCTCATCGTGACCGACGACCGTTACGGGTCGGCGCACGTCCGGTTCGCCGAGAGCCGCGAGCGCATCCGCAAGGCGCTTTCGGGCGCTTCGTTTTGCGCGGTTGTCCCCGGATCGATCGGGGCCACCGCCGGCGGCAATGCGACGACGCTGGGACGGAGCGGCGGCAAGCTCTCGGCCTCGGTGCTGGCGGCCGCCGCGGGCGCCGCCGAGTTGGTGGTGTGGACCGAGAGCGACGGCATCCTCACCGCGGATCCCAAGAGGGTCGCCGCGGCCCGGCCGATCGAACGCATGAGCTACGTGGAGGCCACCGAGATCATGCACTTCGGCGGCTTCCTTTACCCTCCGGCGCTAATCCCGGCCATGAAACACCGCGTGCCGATTCGGGTCCGGAACGGGTCGAACCCCGATTTTGCCGGGACGCTGATCTCGGCCCAATGCGTCGAGGACCGCCGATTCGCCGGGATCTCGGTCATGGACGACGTGGCCCTGCTGCTGATCCAGGGTAGCGGGATGGTCGGCGTGACCGGCGTGGCCATGCGCCTGTTCGGGGCGCTCGCTCGCGCGGGCGTCAACGTCATCCTCATCAGCCAGGCCTCGTCCGAGCACTCCATCTGCGTCGGCATCCTCGCCGCCGACTCGGTCCGTGCACAGGATGCGGTCACCGAAGAGTTCAAGATCGAGCTCGACGAAGGCCTGATTGACGACGTGACGTTCGAGGACCGGCTCTCGATCGTGGCGGTGGTCGGAGAGCGGATGAAGCGCACGATGGGTCTCGCCGCGATCATCTTCGGGACGCTGGGCGACGCCGACGTCAACGTGAAGGCCATTGCCCAGGGCTCGTCCGAGCTCAACGTTTCAATCGTCATTGACGCGGCCGATTCTTCACGCGCGCTCGAGGCCCTTCACGCCAGGTTGATTGAAAACCGCGAGGACGGCAGATGACGGCCAAATCGACCGCTCCGGAATCGGCCATCGCCTACGCGCCCGCCACCGTGGCAAACGTCGCCGCGGGTTTCGACATCATGGGTTTTGCCGTTCGCGCGCCCGGCGACGAGGTGACTGCAAGGCTCGCGGGGCCCCCGGGGGTGAGAATCGCCTCGATCGACGGGGACGGCGGCGCGCTCCCGCGCGAGGCCCAAAAGAACACAGCCGGGGTCGCGGCGCTGGGACTGCTCTCGCACGTCGGGAGCCCGGCCGGGGTCGAGATCGAGCTCCGGAAGCGGATGCCTCTCGGAAGCGGGCTTGGGTCAAGCGCCGCAAGCGCGGCGGCGGCGGCCGTGGCGGTGAACGAACTCCTGGGCCGGCCGCTCAATCGCGAGGCCCTCCTGCCGTTTTGCATGGAGGCCGAGCGCACGGCCTGCGGTGCGGCGCACGCCGACAACGCGGCCCCGGCGCTTCTGGGCGGGTTCGTGCTCATCAGGAGCTGCCACCCACTCGACATCGTGAGGATTCCGGTCCCGGAAGAGCTGGCGTGCGCCGTCGTCCACCCGCACATCGAGATCCGCACCGAGGACGCCCGCATGATCCTCCGGAACAAGATCACGATGAAAGAGGCAATCACGCAGTGGGGAAACACGGCGGGGCTTATCGCCGGGCTGACGACCGGCGACTATGATCTCATCGGCCGGTCGTTAAACGACGTCGTCATCGAGCCCGTGCGTGCGATCCTCATCCCCGGTTTTCACCGCGTCAAAGAGGCGGCCGCCGGTGCCGGGGCGCTGGGATGCAGCATCTCGGGGTCCGGACCGTCAATCTTTGCGCTGGCACGAGGGGTCGAATCGGCGCGGAAGGCCGGCGGCGCCATGTCGGACGTCTATCGTGAAATGGGCGTCGAATGCGACCTGTACGTCTCGGAGATCAACCGCGACGGGACGGTGCTTGAGTGACTTTCTACAGCACCGCGGACAGGTCACACCGCGCGGGCCTTCGCGAGGCCGTGCTCGCGGGTCTTCCTCCCGTCGGCGGCCTGTACATGCCCGAGCGGATCGAGACCCTGCCCGCTTCCTTTTTTGAATCCACCCCGACGCTCGATTTCGCGGATATCGCCTCCCGGATGGCCCGGCCCCTGCTCGGCCCCGAAGTGCCGGACGACGTTCTCGAGCGTATCGTGCGCGGCGCGTTTGATTTCCCGGTCCCGCTTCTGGCGCTCCCGGACGGCCGGTTCGTCCTCGAACTCTTTCACGGCCCGACGCTTGCTTTCAAGGACTTCGCCGCGAGGTTCATGGCGCGGCTCATGGCGCACTTCGTCGCCGGCGGCGAGCGGACGCTGCACATCCTGGTCGCGACTTCAGGCGACACCGGGAGCGCGGTGGCCCACGGTTTCCTCGGCGTGCCGGGCATCATGGTCCACGTCCTCTTTCCGTCGGGGCGCGTGAGCGCGGTGCAGGAGGCCCAGCTCACCTCGGCCGGGGAAAACGTGACCGCCCTGGAGATCGCGGGGACATTCGACGACTGCCAGAGGCTCGTGAAGAGTGCCTTCCTCGACCCGGAGACCCGCGCGCGGCTCATGTTGAGCAGCGCAAACTCCATCAACGTGGCACGGCTGGTTCCCCAATCGTTCTACTACTGCTTCGCATGGTCCCGCCTGCCCGACCGGTCACGCCCCGTCGTGGTGTCCGTCCCCAGCGGCAACTTCGGAAACCTCACCGGCGGATTGATTGCGAAGCGAATGGGCCTTCCGGTCTCGCGGTTCATCGCGGCCACCAACGCCAACGACGCGGTGCCGCGGTTCCTTTCGGGCGGGGCATACGAACCCCGCCCCGCCGTCGCGACGCTGAGCAACGCCATGGACGTGAGCTCCCCGAGCAACTGGGAACGGATCCTCGATCTTTGCGGCGGCGACAGAAATGCAATCGGGAAGGACCTCACGGGGTGCTCGTTTGACGACGATGCCACGCGAAAAGCGATTCGTGAGCTTCACACCAGGTTCGGCTACGTCGCGGACCCGCATGGCGCCGTCGGCTGGCTGGGTCTTGAGCGGTACGGGCGGGAGGCAAGACGGGAATTCACCGGCGTTTTCCTTGAGACCGCACACCCGGCCAAATTCTTGGGCGTGGTCGAAACCGAAACGGGCGTGCGTGTCGAGGTCCCCGACCGCGTGCGTGCTGTTCTTTCGCGCCCGCGGCATGCCGTGAAGATGGCGGCGGAATTCGCGGCGCTCAAGGAATACCTGCTCGCCCAGAGCGAATGATCTGACCGATCGGACTGATCGGACCGATCGGTCCGATCTTGTCCTCAAGCCCTCACGAGCTTTTGCTCAAAATCGGCGACGAAGTACCGCTTGCCCTTTTTCCGAATCGTGTGCCCTTCGGCCTCGAGGCGGACGGACTGGTATTCGACGCCGCCCGGATACTTCCAGCTTTTTTTCGCCTTCATCGCTTCTGACCTCCAGCGTACAGCCTACACCCTCCTTTTTCATCTGCATATGTTCGCGATGCACAGTTGCGGCGCGAGGCAGTCACGGTTCGATGTACACCGTTGCGCGGCCACGCATACCCCATTCGAGCAGATTTGCCCCGCGGCGCAGTCCGAATCGGACGAGCAGCTACCCGCATCGGGACCGACATCCGTGCCGCCGTCCACACCGCTGTCAACCGCGCCGTCGGTGCCGCCATCGGTTCCGCCGTCCGAACCGGCGTCATCGGCCACGCAATACCCGTTCAAGCATGACTGACCCGCCGCACAGTCGAGGTCCGAGGAGCAGAATGCCCCGCCGTCACTCCCGCTGTCCGTGCCGCTGTCGGTTCCGCCGTCCTCCCCGGTATCAGTTCCTCCGTCGGTACCGCCGTCCGCGACGACACAGTACCCGTTCACGCAAACCTGGCCGGGGGCGCACTCGCGGTCCGAACTGCAGTAGTACCCGGTATCCCCTCCGTCCGCGCCGCCATCAACGCCGCTGTCGACTGCGCCGTCGGTGCCGCTGTCGGTTCCTCCGTCCGAACCGCCGTCGCCGGCATCGCTTCCGCTGTCCGTCCCGGAATCGGTCCCGCCGTCGCCGCCGTCGGTCCCGCCGTCAATCGGAACGCAGTCCCCGGACTCACAGTCCTCGCCCGGGCCGCACTCCAGGGAAGATCTGCAACCGTCACCTCCGGGCATGCACTCTCCGTTCACGCAGTCCTGCCCGGCGGGACATTCGTTGTCGGTCCGGCAGCCTGAGACCGCCGAATCGACAATCAGCCCGTAGGTCGAGAAGTGGTCGGTCGTCGCCGTGACCGTGTTGGCCGAGGTGTCGACCTCCGAGCCGTCAAGCCTCGTCCATGTCGAGTCGACGACGGTCGCCAGGCGCAGGTCGGATTCATCCACGTCCGAAGGAAGGTCCGTGCTCGAATACGTCACCGCAATCGTGATCGGCTTCAGGAACTTCTGGCCGTCGGGAAGAAACTCCCAGGCCGGACCGATGTGTCCCTCGGGCGCCGACGCATTCTCGTGGATCTCAATGTTGACGGACTCATCCAACGCCCCCGCGGGGATCTCTATCGAAACCGCCTTCCCCTCGGAAACGACGGTCCCGCCTTCGGACCCCACTTCGGTTCCCGAACCGTCATCGACCGCGCACCCGCCCCAGAACGCGATCACCGCCGCCAGACACAGGGCCCTGAAAATGGCCTTCATGGCAACCCTCCTCCGTTTGCGGACACTGGCGACCCCCAAACGACAGATTCGTGTGGATTGTACCAGAACGGCGCGCCCCCGGCACAATTTTTTTCCAATCACAACCGTTCGCTTTTCCACTGTCAATGCCCGGCCGCAATCGTGTACAATCCAGACGAAAGGAGGGGCGCATGCGACTTCCCCTTGCGGCGATGTTGATCGGGCTTGTACTTGCGATCCTCGACGGATGTGGCCTTCCCGAGAAACGCGCCGAGGAGGGCGGCCCGGGCGGGGGCCCGGGCTGTTACGACGACGACGTCAGCCCGGAAGAACCGGTGGACGACCTCGAGGCGACCTTCGAAAGTGACGCCTGGCTCGAAATTGCCCTCGATCTCCTCGGGCGTCGGTACCCCGCCGGGCGGTGTGTCGTAGAGCCGCAGACCGACGACCCGCGGCTTGCCGACTGGGTCGAGACCGGAGACTTCGTGTCGTTTGTCGAGTCGCTCGACACGCTTGTGCACGAGGGGACGCACACGTGGCAGAGTTCGACCGGCTCCTACGAAGGCTACCAGTACTTCGTGAACTGTGATATGGTGATCACGACCGAGTGGCACGATTCCTTTCCGCGTGCCGAGATCCTGTCGCTTGCCGACTGGTCGCACACGGCGCTGTACCGCGATTACTTCGAGGGCGAGATGGGCGAGCAGGGGCTCAACGTCCTTCTGGACGAGTGGAATGCCTACACGAACGGGTTTGGCGCCAGCGCAGTCTTTGCCGGCGAGTTCCGGGGTGCCGACGGGAGCGGCTACCTGACGGGCGCGGTGGACGGGCCGCTCGCGTTCGCCTACTTCACCGAGCTGTACCTTCGGGTCGCGCGAACGGACCACCCCGAGGAGTACGAGTTCATCACGGGCGACGAGTCGTTCAAATCCGTCCTGCTCACCACGTGGAACCGGATGCATTTCTTCCTTTCGTTGGTCGAGGGCAAAGAGTGGCTGAAGGTCGAGGCGGACGAGATTGCAAAGCTCGTGTACGCGCCCGAGAACATGGGCGAACTCGAGGACGCCCTCGGGATGACGCTTTCAAAGTCGAATTGCCAGTGAAAGGTCCCTGTGTCGGAAATCACTTCACAGGCGGCGGCAAGTTCGTATACAATGGGGCCGTTTCGACGGGAGGATGCGAGGAACCCAACAATCAAAAGGAGGAATGGACGTGAAGAGGACAATGCTTGTGCTGTGCATACTCGCAGCGGCGGGCGCGGCAGCCGCCGGTTGCGACCAGGTTCGGGATATGCTCGACGCCGACCCCGCAGAGCCGTGCGGCCGGTACTGCATCAAGTGCACCGACTGCTCGGAAACCGAGGCCACGTCGATGTTCAAGGAGATCATCGACTACACCTGCGCGATTGACCAGGTCGGCAGGGCCTGCCAGGAGCTCTGCGACCAGGCAAACAAGATCGTCGAAAACGTCAACATCAAGGGGAACGTCGAGGCGGTCGAGGCCGAGAAGGGGGTGCAGATCACCGACGCAAGCTTCACCTGCGAGGACTTCGCCTACGGCGTCGTGACCGGCGAGGTGGACTCGCCGTGCAGCCGGTTCTGCAAAAAGTGCGTGGAATGCGCACAGACGCTGGGCGCCGACAACACGGTCGAGTGGTGCGCGAAGCAGGACGGGCTTGTCTGCGCGCTGACCTGCAAGGACTATTGGGAGAGCTACGTGATCGGGTTCGAGGACATCGCCAAGGAGAACTCCGACATCCAGAGCTTAAGCGACATCAATTGCAACGACTGGAAGGGCACCGCGGAGAAGGCGGGCGAACACCCGTGACCCCCGGAAACTGATGCCGCGCATTTGCGACCCCCGGCGCCCCACGGCCCCGGGGGTCGTTTCTCTCCTGATCTCCCCGGATCTTCCCGGACTGGACTTGGGGCCAAGTTGGTGGCAAACTTGTGCCGCGACCGAACGCTTTTGCCTGTGCGTGACGGTTCGCGACGCGAAGGGGTGAGACCATGATGAATCCGGGTGAAATCAATCGCAGGCACCTTGTCGGGACATTCGTTCTCGCCGTCCTGGCCGCCGTATGCGTCCATCAGATCCACGGCTGTGGAGTGAACACGCCGGCCGGCGACGCCGGGGCGGGGTTCAAGGACCACGGGGTCGCCGGTCACGACGTCGGAGTCCCGGTGGACGGCGGGACAGCGGCCGACACCGGAGGCACGTTGGACGATGCCGGAGCCGTGGAGGACACCGGGACAGTCGAAGATACCGGAACCGCGGAGGACTCCGGGGCCGGCGACGACGCCGGACCGACCGATGACACCGGGGTCGCCGAAGACGCGGGGACCGGCGACGACGCCGGAAACACCCAGGACGCGGGAGTCGGGTGCGTTTGCCCCGCGGGTTGCTGCGACGCAAGCGGCGTCTGCCGCGGCGGCGGGTCCAACGACTTCTGCGGCACGGGCGGCGCCCCCTGCCAGAGCTGCATGGACCTTGGCCTCACGTGCAACGCCGGCGTGTGCGAGGACCAAAGCTGCTCGGACGGGTGCCTCGATTCACAAGGCAACTGCGTCCCGGGCACCTCTCCGCAGGCGTGCGGCTCGGGCGGCAACTCGTGCGTCCGGTGCCAGTTCGGTGAGGTGTGCGTCGCGGGGGGATGCACGCAGGCGTGCGACTGCCCCGACGGCTGCTGCGACGCCGACAACGTCTGCCAGCCCGGCACGGCCGATACCGCGTGCGGCGGCGCCAACCGCCAATGCGCCGACTGCACGGCAAACGGCGCCACGTGCAACCAGGAAAGCAAATGGTGCGGCGGAGGGACCTGTGCCGGGTGCTACGACCAGTACGGCAACTGCCAGACCGGCGACACCACGCGTTCGTGCGGAACCGGCGGCGCCCCGTGCCAGCGCTGCCAGCAGGGCCAGTCGTGCGAGGGCGGGGTCTGCAAGTTCCCGTGCGACTGTCCCGACGGATGCTGCGACATCAACCTCGTCTGCCAGCCCGGCACCGACAACGCGAACTGCGGCAAAGGCAACTGGCCGTGTTACGACTGCACGGGCGTCTCGGGAACGTGCAACGCCGAACAGCAGTGCGAGGGCGGCACGTGCATGGGCTGCATCGATCTCAGCGGCAGTTGCCAGTCCGGGGACTCCAACTGGGCCTGCGGTGTCAACGGCGGGTGGTGCCGGCGCTGCCAGGGCGGCCTCGACTGCATAGACGGCGCGTGCCAGTAAGAATCTTGCGGGCGGCGGGTGCCTCGTTGCCGGTGGCACTTCGGCCGCACGGAGGCGACCGGGTCGCGCAGTAAGTGCGTTTTCGGGCCACCGCGGGGCGCCTTGCAGGCGCCCGCACACAGCGACGCATCCGAAAACGCCGTGAAGGCGCGGCACGGGAGCAAGGCGTGCGGCCCCAAACCCGGGTTTCCGCAACGCACCGTCCGCGGCGACGCCCGGTTGCGGGCCGGCGGCTCTGGTGAAAGAAACCGCATGGACCCCCTGCCCATCGACAGTGTCATCCCGGACATCCTCGCCGCGCTCAAGGGCGCGCAGGCGGTGGTCGTCGAGGCGCCGCCCGGCGCGGGGAAGACGACACGCGTCCCCAGGGCCATTCTCGAGGCCGGGATCGCCGGGGATGGGGACGTGGTTGTCCTCCAGCCGCGGAGGCTTCCGACACGCCTCGCGGCACGGCGCGTGGCCGATGAAATGGGCGCCCGGCTCGGCGACGCGGTGGGTTACACAGTCAGGTTCGAGGACGCCACGGGACCGAAAACGCGGCTCCGGTACGTCACCGAGGGGATACTCACCCGCAGACTGCTCCACGACCCGGCACTTGCCGGGACTTCGGTGGTAGTGCTCGACGAGTTTCACGAGCGCCACGTCGCGACCGATCTGGGACTCGCCCTCCTCCGCCGGCTGCAACTTGCCAGCCGCCCCGATCTGAAGCTCGTGGTCATGTCGGCGACGCTCGACGCCGCGCCGATCGCGCGGTGGCTGGGCGGGGCGCCGCGGATCACGAGCGAAGGACGGCGGTTCGACGTCCGCATCGACCACATGACCCGCGCCGATCGGCGCCCCCTGCACGAGCTTGCCGCGGCGGCGTGCCGGGACGTCGTTCGGGAGGCGGATGGCGACGTGCTGGTGTTTCTCCCCGGTGCGGCGGAGATCGCCCGCACGGAGGAATCGCTTGCGCCGTTCGCGCGCGAGCACGACCTTCTGGTCCTCCCGCTCCACGGGACCATGACGCTCGACGCCCAGCAGCGTGCCGTCGCCCCGGCCACGCGCCGCAAGGTCATCCTGGCGACCAACGTCGCCGAAACATCGGTGACTATCGAGGGAGTGACCGCGGTCGTCGACTCGGGGCTTGCGCGCGTGGCGGGACACTCTCCGTGGAGCGGACTGCCGACACTTGCGCTTGACAAAACCAGCCGCGCCTCGGCCGCCCAGCGTGCCGGTCGCGCGGGCCGGACCCGCGCCGGCCGCGCCCAAAGACTGTACACGAAAGACGACTTCGACCTGCGCCCCGCCCACGACACCCCCGAAATCAGGCGGGCAGATCTCGCCGAGACGGTGCTCAGCCTTGCCGCGTTCGGCGTCTCCGACCCGGGGTCGTTTGAATGGTTCGAACCCCCTCCTCTCCCGGCCGTCCAAGCCGCCGTTGCGCTCCTCCAAAGACTCGGCGCACTGGACGCGGATGGGCGTCTCAACGAAACGGGTCGCCGGGTTTCGCGGTATCCGGTCCACCCGCGCCTGGCACGGATCATCGTGGAAGGCGAGCGGCGCGGAGTCGCGCGAGAGGCATGCGCGCTGGCCGCAATCGCCTCGGAACGGGACATCACGCTCGAAACCCGGACTGGGTCCGGGGGAAGACGGGGCGGAAGCTCGGACCTTCTGGACAAGCTCGAACTGCTCGACCCGCCGCCCGGGGGCCGGTCCGGGGTGTTCGACCGGCGCTCAGTCGAGACCGTGAAACGCGCCCGGCGGCAGCTCGAGCGCCTCGTTGACTCACGACTTGCGACTTGCGACTCACGACTTCACGGCGACGAATCACGTGAACGCGCATTGTTGATCTCGACGCTGACAGGGTTCCCCGATCGCGTCGCCCGCCGCCGCCGGCCCGGAGGCAGGGAGATCGTGCTTTCATCCGGAGGGGCCGCGGAGCTCGGTCCCCAAAGCGTCGTCCATGACGCCGAGTTCATGGCGGCGATCGACGCAGAAGACCGAAAGGGCGGCGGAACGGGCAGGACCGTCGTGCGGACCGCATCGCGAGTCGATCCCGACTGGCTTCTCGAGATGTACCCCTCGGACGTGGTCGAAGGCGAAGAACTCGTGTGGAACGGCGCGGCGGAACGCGTGGACGAGATCAGGCGCCTCTCCTACGGCTCGGTTGCGCTCACCGAAAGCGTTGCCCCCGCCGTGCCTTCCGAGGCGGTATCGAAGCTGCTTTCGAAGGAGGCCATGGCCCGCGGCATCGACGCGTTCGACCCCGACGGCAACCTGCCGCGGCTCGCGGCACGGGCGGCGCTTGTGCGGACGCACTTCCCGGACCTCGGTATCCCCGACCTCGACCCCGAAGACGCGCAGACGATACTCGAAGCGGCGTGTCGCGGTCTCCGTTCGTTTGCCGAGCTCCGGGCGGTCCGTATTGCCGGCCGGATAGCCGCCGGCCTGAAACCCGAACACCTGAGGGCGATGCGGGAACACGCACCCGAGCGACTTGCACTCCCCGGCGGGCGCGAAGTCCCGGTCCGCTACGAAACGGGCAAGCCGCCGTGGGTCGAGTCATTCCTTCAGGATTTCTTCGGAATGAAACGGACGCCCACCGTGTGCGCGGGACGCGTCCCGGTCGTGGTCCATCTTCTCGCGCCGTCGCGCCGGCCGGTTCAGGTGACGTCCGATCTGGCGGGTTTCTGGAAGAACCACTACCCGGCGATCCGCCGCGAGCTCGCCCGCCGGTACCCGAAGCACCAGTGGCCCGAGGACGGCGCGACGGCAAAACCGCCGCAGAGAAAGAAGAAGTGAGAAGTGGACAGTCAACAGCGGACAGTGAAGCCCCCGGCCGGTGGCCGGCGCCCCCTCTTCGTCGAGGCGTTCGGTTCTCGAGTGTGGGTGCCACGGACAACCAATGGTTGTCCGTGTTCTGTGGGCCGTCGCACACGGACAAGCCGGGCTTGTCCGTGCCACCCCCTACCGCCTGCCGCCTTGCACTCAATCCGGCTTTTTGCCGAGCGCTTCCTTGCGCGACAGCCTTATCTTGCCCTGCCGGTCGATGCCGAGCACCTTGACGACGATCTCGTCGCCTTCGCGGCAGACATCGGTGACCCTGGCCACGCGTTTGTCCGAAAGCTCAGAGATATGGACAAGGCCGTCGGTGCCGGGGAATATCTCGACGAATGCGCCGAAGTCGGTGACCTTGACCACCGTCCCCTGGTATACTTTGCCGACCTCGGCCTCCTTGGTGATCTCTCGGACCATCTTGATCGCCGCGTCCGCCTGTGCGCCGTCAACGGCAGCGATCTTCACGCTCCCGTCGTCCTCGATGTCTATGGCCGCCACCCCCGTCTTGGCGATGATCTCGCGGATCACCTTGCCGCCGGGGCCGATGACGTCCTTGATCTTCTCGGGCCTTATCATGATCGTCGTGATGCGCGGCGCGTACGGCGAGATCTCGCCTCTGGACTCGGCGATGGTCTCGGCCATCTTTCCGATGATGTGGAGCCGGGCCTCGCGCGCCTGTTCCAGGGCCTGAAGCAGCGTGGACTTGTCCAGCCCCTTGACCTTGATATCCATCTGCACTGCGCAAATGCCGTCTTTGGTGCCCGCCACCTTGAAGTCCATGTCGCCCAGGTGGTCCTCGTCGCCCATGATGTCGGTCAAGACCGCAACCTTGTCGCCCTCCTTCATCAGGCCCATCGCAACCCCGGCGACCGGACCGACAATGGGCACGCCGGCGTCCATGAGCGAGAGGCTCCCGCCGCAGACCGATGCCATGGACGACGAGCCGTTTGACTCGAGTATCTCCGAGAGCACCCGGATGGTGTACGGAAACTTCTCGGCGTCGGGCATGACCTTCGAGAGCGCCCGTTCCGAAAGCGCCCCGTGTCCTATTTCCCGGCGGCTGGGCGACCTGAGCATCTTGACCTCGCCCACGGAATACGGCGGGAAGTTGTAGTGCAGCATGAAGCGCTTCGTGTGCTCGCCTGTCAGCATCTCAACCCGCTGTTCGTCCTCTGAAGTGCCGAGCGTTGTGACCACCACGGCCTGGGTTTCGCCGCGGGTGAAAAGCGCCGACCCGTGCGTCCGTGGAAGCAGCCCCACCTCGCACGCGATCGGCCGCACGTCAGTCAAACGCCGGCCGTCAATGCGAACGCCCTTGTTGAGCACCATCCCGCGCACGGTCTCGCGCAGAACGGCCTCGAAGACCTTCTTGGCCTCGCCCGCCCGCTCCTCGGACTCGGGGTTCTCCTCCACGAGCTTGGCGACGAGTTCATCCTCAAGCGTCTTGAGCGCCGTGTTGCGCCCGACCTTGCCGGGTTGGGCAAGGCACTCGACTATTCGACCCCCGATGGACGCGCGCACCTTCTGTTCGAGCGCGGCGTCGACCGCCGGTTTGACGAACACCTTCTTGGGCTTCCCCAACTCGGCGCGCAGTTCCTCTTGGATCGTGATGAGCGGTTGTGCCGCCTCATGCGCCGTGAAGAGCGCCTCGACGAGGACGTCTTCGGGGACCATCCGGGCGCCGCCCTCGACCATGACGATTGCGTCGCGGCTCACGGTCACGAAAAGGTCGACGTCACTTTCCTCGGTCTCCTTGTACGTCGGGTTGGCGATGAACCGGCCGCCTGAGCGGGCGATGCGCACGGCCGCCACCGGGCCTTCGAAACAGATGTCCGAAAGCGTCAGCGCCGCCGACGTTGCCGTGCACGCAAGCGAGTCGGGGTTGTTGTCGGGGTCGGCCGAGAGCACCGTCGCCACGACCTGCGTGTCGAAACGGTAACCCTTGGGGAAGAGAGGCCGAATCGACCTGTCGATGATCCGGCTCGAGAGGACCTCCTTCTCGGTCGGTCTCCCCTCGCGTTTGAAAAAACCGCCGGGGATCCTCCCGGCGGCCGAAGTCTTCTCGATATAGTCCACGGTGAGCGGCAGGAAGTCGCGCCCGAAGAGCACCTCCTTGCCGCCGGTGCACGCGGCGAGCACGATCGTCTCACCGCACCGTATCCAGGCCGATCCGTGCGCCTGCTTGGCGACCTTTCCCACCTCGATCGTGATTTCCCTGTCTCCCACCTTCGCTGTCTTGACAACGTGCATATACCTGCGCTCCTTTGAGTGCGGGAGTGTGCGCCAAAGGCGCAACGTCCCCGCGGGTTTGGCGGCCCCGGTTTCGAAGCTGGTTCCCCGGGAGGCGTCGTTTTAGTCTGGGAATTCGCCCCTCCCGCAAGAAGGGGCGGATTCGAAGACTAAACCCCGGCCGTACCGGACAATCTCACTTCCTGATGCCGAGCTGCTTGATGACGTTCTTGTACGATTCGAAGTTCTTGGTCTTGAGGTAGTCTAAAAGCCTCCTTCTCTGGCTGACGAGCTTGAGCAGGCCGCGGCGCGAGTGGTGGTCTTTCACGTGGATCTTGAAGTGGTCCGTGAGGTAACTTATCCGTTCGGTGAGAAGCGCAATCTGGACCTCGGGCGAGCCCGTGTCCTTGTCGTGAATGCGGAACTTGTTGATGAGCGCTTCCTTTTTTATCGGATCGAGAGACATCTCACGTTCCTCCGCCGTGCCGCTGGTCAACATCACAAACCGTTTTCACTCCTCCAAAAACGGGGTCATCATATCGGGGGGCCCGGGGTTTGTCAAATACGATCGATACCCTAGCCGCAGGCGCTCCGCGGCATGTGGATTCGAACGCGTTGAGGGGGTTTGGCAGCCGGGAATGGCTCATGGCTGCGTTTGCAGGTCCGTTGCCCTTGCGCTAAACTTGTCTCGAACGGCTGACAGGCCGGCCGGGGGCGCGCAGGGAGGGGCCGGTAGGGAACAAACGCCATGGAAGTTCCCCTCGACTGCGCATCCGGGCGATTCGGCAGCGGAGGGCAAAATGAACCGGAAGCACGGAGTCAGGACCATCGCACTGGTCGCAGCGCTCCGTCTGCTCGCGGCCTGTGGCGGGAGGGATGTGGAGCTTCGTGAGCCTGGATTGATCGACGGCGACGTAATCAAACCCGACGGTGACGGCCCCGCGGGGGCTCCGCTGGTCCCCTGTATCGGGGACGAGAACGATATCATCCAAACTGAAGACTACGGTTGCGGCTACTGCGGGGCGGACGGGTTTTACGCGGTCGTGTGCCGAAACGGCTATCTCGGGTGCGCAGGTTACGCCCGCCCCGACGCCTACATCGTGGACATGGCCGATTGGTCTCACATGACGGGGCAATGCGCCTCGATCGCAGTCTATTTTTTGCCGGGCTTCATGCTCACCGACCCGTGGATTCTGGAAACCTACCGGAAACCAACGTCAAGGATCCGACTGTGGGCACACTCGATGGTCGCGAAGTCTAACTTCGAGTGGATGAACGCGGATCGTGCGGCCGGCGAGGCGGCAATCCGTGCCCTTGTCAAAGTGCAGGACATGACGGCAGGGAAGGAAGTCGTGTATGACATCGGTGATCCCAAACCTGGGTATGACGGGAGTTTGAGCGAGATCCATCTCAACCCGGCAGCCGGCTTTGAGGGAAACCGTTGGTACCGGGTCACTCTTCTCCCTGGCGATTCCCAGGTCTTCATGGATCTTCATGTATTCGGCAGCAGAAGCCCGTTGAAGTGGTTGGACGCGCCGGAAACGACCGACTTCTACACGTACAGCAGGCCGATGATAAGGGACATGCGCGTTCGGCGCGACGAGACGGGGAACCGGACCGTGGAGTTCAACCTCACCGAGCCGTTGTCCTGGAGCGATGTCGGCATCGACTCCCGTCCCGTGGCCGTGCTCGATGGTGTCGAGCTGAAAGGTTGCCTTCATCCGCTGTGTTACCCGGCGGGCATTCCCGACCAATTCGAGTCGATGTGGGCGGAACTGCCGTCCGAGGGGAGCTTCCACATGATCGAATTGCGCATGCCAGGGAACGCGAGAAGCATCAACGGCGGCGCGCTCAAGGACGGAGCTGCGGAAAACCCGCACGCCACGGTCTCGGGTGAGTGGGTGGTGTATTCGTTCAACGCGGAAGAAATGGTGCGAGACCCCGATAGTGACAAGACTTGGTACTACTCGGGGGAGTGAATCAAATGCCCCGTGTGCTCTCACTGCTTTCCCGGTTTTTTCCTCAGGAGCTTCACGATCCCGGCGTGGCCTTTGGCCTTGGCGTAGTCGGCGGCGGTCTTGCCTGACTTGTCTTTGAGTTTGGGGTCGGCGCCGTTTGAGAGCAGGAACTTCACGACCTCGGCGTGGCCTCCTTCGGCGGCAGCCATCAGCGGCGTGAACGAGAGCGGACCCTTGAAGTTCACGTCGGCGCCGTTGTCCTTCAAAAACTTCACGATCTCCAGCGAGCCGCGGGCCGCCGCGACGACCATGGGCGACGCATCGACCTCGCCGCCGGCGGGCGCCGCAATCGGAAGAACGATCCGGGTCTCTCCGCCCATCGCCACCAGGAACTTGACCGCCGAAAGCTGGCCGCCTTCGACCGCGGCCCAGAGCGGGGTCATGCCTTTTGCCCCCGCCGCGTTGACGTCGGCGCCGGCCTTGACGGCGGCCCGGAGTTTTTCGACGTCGCCCGCGCGCGCGTGCTCGATCATCGTGTCGGGGTCCGTCTTGACCGCGGGGGGCGGTGGTGGAGAAGGTTCCGCCGGCGCCGGTGCGGGGACGGCGTACGCGGGCGGCGGGAAAGCGGGCGGCGGCGCCTCGCGCGCGGCCGCGGCGGGCTCGGACTTCGGCGGGACGAAGTGGAACGTCGCGACCGCCATCGGGACTATGATGGTCGTCGAGGGCCGGCTCTTGAGCGTGTAGTCGATTCCCTCGTCCCAATCGTAGAGCAGCGTGTCGTAAAGCGGGAAGTAGAAGTTTACCAGGGCGCCGGCCGAAAACCACCTGACAAAGTAGTAGTCGCAGCCAAGACCGGTCTGGAGGGCCAGGCCGCGGAACCCCTTGCTCTGGCGTTCGGGCTTCCCGTATTCGTACGCCTGATACCCGGCAAACGAGTACCCCAGCCCGAAGTAGGCGTAAGGATCCACTTCGTAGTCCTTGATGAAATGCTCCATCGGGTGGTACCGGGCCAGGCCGGTGACCAGGCCCGCCCCGTTTCGCTTTGACTTCTCGCCCACGTTGCTCCCGAAGGCCGAAAGATCGAACTCCGCCGAGGCGTAGCCCAGGATGTTGTATCCGAAGCGCAGGAGCATCCCGAAGCTCGAGTCGATGCCGTCGGTCCCGAACTGGCCGATATCCACAAGACCCGTGTTGTTGACGAGATCGATCCGCTGGCCGTCCACCGAGGCCCCGCCCATTCCGATACCGATGTAGAAACCCTCTTTTGCATCGGCTCTCAAGGAGGGAACCAGGGCCGCCAGCACGAGTAGCGCGGCTGCTTTCGTCTTCATGGGCTCCACCTCACGTTTGACCAAATCGTGCGTCCATATATATCGTCTTTGAACCCCGATTGAAATAGCTCTTTTTTTGTTTTTCGGCTAGAATCCCAACTTGGTTTTACGGAGGTGACGGCATGAGAATGCTCCCGATATTGGTGATGGTCGTGGCAAGCCTGTCCGCCGTGTCCGGATGGGCGTCGCCGGTCGAGGTCGGAAAGGCGGCGGCTGTCGCCGGGAAGGTCGAGGTGCGCCTTCCGGGCGAGAAAGAGTGGACCGTCCTCCGAACCGCCGATTCCGTCTTTCAGGGTTCCACGGTCAAAACCGGGAAGGAGTCGCGAGCCCGCTTCCTGATGACCGACAAGAGCGTCCTCATGGTCGACGAACAAAGCGAGTTCGAAATCAACGACTACTCGTTGACGGCCGAAAGACAGTCTTCGCTTCTCACCATGTTCAAGGGCAAGATGATCGCCGTCGTCACCAAGGCCCTCACGGCCGGGAAATCCAGGTACGAGATCCGCACGCCGACGGCCGTAGCCGGCGTCCGGGGCACGTACCTCGGACTGGAGGTGGCGGAGGCCGAGGGGAGGACCGAGCTTTGGGTTCTTTCGGGGAAGGTCAACCTGAAGAACCTCCTTGAAAGGCAGGGCGACGGGATGGACGTGGCCGCCGGCTATATGACCAGCGTGATGCCGGGGGTCGCGCCGGTCCCGGCTGTCCCGATCGACCCCGAAAAAATGGAAAAAATCCGCGGCTTCATCACCAACATGCGCCGCCCGTTCTTTGCGGGCATCCAAGCCGCCCCGGACATCAACGGCGCAGTCGCTGACGCGCTTCTCCGGCCGAACATACAGGCGGACGCGCGCGACGCGGACAGAGGGCCGGTAGTGAGCACCGGAGCGGCGGGCGCGGTGCTGCCGCCGGTGCGGTACGAAAAGTCGCTTCGGGCCGAGGACGTCCGGGTGCTGATTCACATCACGATGCCTGGCGCCGACCCCGCCGAAACCGCGCGCGTGCTCGGCAAGTGACCGGGAGGACCGAGATGAACAAGCTACTCATAGTGACATTGGGTGCCGTCGCGATCCTCGTCGGATGCTCATCCGGGGATCAGTCGGTGGTCGTGGTGGACCTGTCTCAGGTTTCGGCGGCGATTGCTTCGGGCGGCGTCTTCGGCCCCGGCGAGGGCGGCTCAATCGAAGTGACCGTCAAGGCGCCCGGAAAGGGCTTCGTGGCCGGCAAGACCTACCCCCTCGGGACGCAGTTCGCCGAGCTTGACACCCCCGCGGGGACCGGGATGGCCGTCGGGGCCACGGTCAGCGAGTCGGACGCCTTCGGCGAGACCGTGTACTACTCGGGGTCGACCGTCGCCGACCTGCTGCCGGGCGCCCGAAACGCCGTCGAACTCGCGCTCGTCCCGGCCGTCGCGGTCGAACCGCGAGCCGCGTCGGTCAAACTCGGCCAGAGCGCCGTCTTTTCCGCCGCGGCCGCCGCCCTGCCCGACGAAGGCCTCGTGTGGCAGGTCAACGGCGTGCTCGGCGGCGACGCGTCGGTCGGCGTCGTCACGCAGACCAACCCTGCAACCTACTATGCGCCAAACACGGCGCCCGCCGCGCCGGTCGTGGTGAGTGCAAGCTTCGCCGTGGACACGACCACTTTTGTCGGCGGCGCCTTCGTCACGCTCACAGACAACGACCTGTTGCCCGCAATTTCGGACTTCTCGCCCGCCTCGGGGCCTCCGGGAACGCTCGTGAGCATCACGGGCGCCAACTTCGGGACCGACGGCAACGTGCTCTTCGGCGGCGTCACCGCCGACTCGATCCCGTCGTGGACCGACAGGGCCATTTCGGCAGTCGTGCCGGTCGGCGCTTCCACCGGCCCGATCACGGTGCGCACCTCGGAAGGCACCGCCGAAAGCGCCGCGAACTTCACGGTCACCTACCCCACCCCGGTCATCAGCGGGTTCTCGCCTGCGAGCGGTGCTCCCGGCACGGCCGTGACAGTGACGGGGAAGTGGTTCGGCGCTCTCCAGGGCACGTCGGGGATCTCCTTCGGCGGCGTCAAGGCCGAAACGGTCTACGTCTGGTCCGAAACCGAGTTGAGGGCGGCGGTGCCCGAAGGGGCCGTGTCGGGGAAGATCTCGGTAAAAACCGAGTGGGGAACCGCCGAATCGCAGACCTCGTTCGCCGTACTCCTGCCGGCCCCGGTCATCAGCGGGTTTTCGCCGGCGGCGGGGCTTCCGGGCGATGAGGTGACGGTCACCGGGCGGGATTTCGGCGGAGGGGACGCGAGCTCCGCGGGATTCGGCGGCGCCGGAGGTCCGGTTGCGGCCTCGGCAACCGCATGGGCGGACACCGAGATCAAGCTCGTCGTGCCCGATGCCGCCGTTTCGGGCCCGCTGTGGGTCACGACCCCCGGAGGGACGGCCGAATCCGCAGACGCTTTCACGGTCAAGGCGCCCGCGCCCGTCATTTCGGGCCTCACGCCGGCCCTGACGTCCGACAACACCCCGGGGTTTTCGCTCACGGTCACCGGAAGGTGGTTCGTCGCGGGGTCGGTGGTCGAGTTTGGCGGCAACCGGGCCGAAACAACGTTCAAGAGCGACAAGGACCTCGCCGCCACGATAACGGATGATATGGTCGGGATTCCGGGTGACGTGGCGGTCACCGTCACAAATCCGGACGGCGAGGCCTCGGCAGTGCACACGTTCCGGGTCTACGCGGGGTCCGCCCTTTCCTTCTCGTCCGTAACGACCGGAGCACCGGCGGTTTCCAGCGGGCAGGCGGCGGTGCCTGTCGTCGCGAAGGTCAAAAATGACGGCGAGGCCCCGGCGAAGATCAACTCGCTTTCGCTGGCGCTTTCGGGCCAGTCGGGCCAGGACGTGGCAGGTGATTTCACCGTTTCGCCCCAGTTTAGGACCCCCGAGTTCCTCGCGGGCGGTTCCGAGAAGTCGTTTGCGTTCACGCTCGGCTACTCGTCGGCCCCGGCATATTCCGGGGCGGTCACGTTAACGCCGGTGATTTCGGCCACCGACGGTTACAGCGGCGTGGCCCTCTCGCCCGCCGCGGCGCAGGCGACGTTTGCGGCACAGAAGGCCGCAGCGGTGGCCGTTCGCCAGATTGCGGTCGAAGGGTCCGGCAAGGCGACCTTGGGACAGACAAAGAAGGTGACCGTCACGTTCGAAAACACCGGAGAGGCCGGGGCCTCGATCACGGCCGCGGCGCTCGTTTTTGCGGACGCCGGCGGAAAGAACCTCGGCGCCGACTTCAGCGCGACGACCGGCACTCTTTTCCCGGCCGACCTTTCAGGCGGCGCTTCGTTGCCCGTCGAGTTCGCAGTCCAGACGAACGTCGCCGGCCAGCCGGGCGCGGTGACCATAGACGTCGCCGCCGCCGCGATCGACGCAAACACCCGGGCCGTGATCCAGGTGGCGCCGCCGGCGACCAAGGGGTCACTCACGACCCAGACGCCGCCCGCGCTGTCGTTTTCGGGTTTTTCGCTCTCGAAATCGGTCGTCAACATGGGCCAGACGGGGCTTTCGCTTTCGGCGACGGTGCACAACGCCGGTGAGGCGGATGCGGCGATCGTGTCCGTCGAGCCGGAGTTCAAGGACGCCGGAAGCGTCGACGTCACGGCGGACTACGTCATAACGCCAACCGACCTCTACCCGGTGACAGTGCCCGGAGGCGCCGACGCCGTGCTCGGTTTCCAAGTTTCGGTCAAACCGGGCGCGGCCAAGGGCGTCGTGACCGCCGGAGTCAAGAAGGCCGCCGCGACCGATGCAAACACGGGCAGTTCGGCGACCGTGTCGGGCACCCCTGCCGCACAATGGACCGTGCAGTCCCCGGCGTCGCTCAACATCCTCAATGTCACGTCGTCACAGGGCATCGTGCACGTGCTCGACAGCGGGCTGTCGCTTGCCGTCACCGTCGAAAACACCGGCGACTCGTCCGCGAAAGTGACGGCCGCCGCCGTCAAGTTCACACAGGGCGCAAACGATGTGACGTCGGTTTTCGCCCCGGTGCTTCAGACCGCGCTCCCCGCGGCCATCACGGGGCAGTCGCTCCAGCAGTTCACGTTCCCGTTCGGCGCACCCATGGGCGCCCCCGTCGGGACGACGGTGATTGATGCCAGCGTGACGTTTGAAGACGTCGTTTCGGGCGCAACGGAGAGCCGCCCGGCCGCGCAGTCCCCGGCAACCGTCGAGGTCAGGCACAAGCTCACCGTCACGGTCAACTCCCCCGCCTCCTGGGTCTACGCGGGCGGGGCCGAGGTGCAGCTTTCGTACACGGTCAAGGACGAGAACGGAAACGACCCGGCAAACACGGGCGTCACCTGGTCCGTCGAGGGCGGGCTCCCGGTGGAGGTCGGGACAATCTCGGGCACCGGGCTTTACGTCCCGCCTGCAAAGGCCCTCAAGGGAACGGCCACAATACGCGCGACCAGCGCCGAAGACGCGGCGTTTTCGGCCACGACGGACATCGACCTCAGGCACGTCCTGACGGTCGCCGTCACGCCGTCCGCCAAGGACGTCTACGTCAACGGCGCGACGACCCAGTTCTCGGCCGTCGTGAAAGACGAAACCGACGCGGTGCACGCAACGCCGGTGACGTGGAGCGTGCAGGGGGGAACGGCGGCCGAGGTCGGCTCGATCGACCCCGCGACCGGCGTCTATTCGGCACCGAGCAAGTGGTGGGTCGGATCCGGCACCGTCAGGGCCACGAGCCAGGAAGACAACACCTTCTCCGGCACCTCGACGCTGACCTTCAAGCACACCTACGCGGTGGATATCCTTCCGAAGGACGTGACCGTGTACGTCCGCGCGGCGCCAATCCAGTTCAACGCGACGGTGCTCGACGACGGGGGCCAGGCGGCGCCCCAGGGGGTCACGTGGTCCGTGGAGGGAGGAACCGCGCTGCAGGTCGGGACCATAGACACCGTGAGCGGCATGTACACTCCGCCGTCAAACATGACGATTTCGGTTGCGACCATCCGCGCGACGAGCAAAGACGATTCGGCGTTCTCATCCACGACAAGCGTCAACCTGAAGCACATCCTCACGGTAAATGTAACCCCCTCCGCGCCCGGCATCCACACGGGAAAAACGCGGCAGTTCACGGCCGAGGTGAGGGACGAGGCGAATGCCCTGCACGGCACCGGCGTCGCGTGGTCGCTTGTCGAAGCCGGGAACGTCGGGTCGATCGACCCGCTCACCGGGCTGTACACAGCGCCGGTCTTGAGCCCCGACCCCGGCGTCACGGTGAAGGCAGTGAGCATCGAAGATCCGACGGCGTCGGGAACTTCCGCGGTGACGCTGTGGGACGGCCCGCCGGGGATCTTCTGGGAATCGGCCCCGACACGCCTGAATCCCGGGCAGGGGGCCGCCTTCATGGCTTCGGTGACAAACGCGACCGACACCAGCGCCGCGTTCTACGTGAACGGCGTGGCGGGTGGGAACGCGGATCTCGGGCTGATTGACGCGGGAGGCAACTACCAGGCTCCGTCCATCCTGCCACCGTCGCCGACAGTGACAGTCAAAGCGGTGAGCAACGAGGACCAGGCGGTGTTCATTGAGCGGGTGGTCGTCGTCGCGGTAGGGACGTACATCAGCCGTTTCAGACTTGCAGTGGACGAGGTCGGGAGGACGCTCACCCCCACTCAATTGGACGGGTCGCCCGATATCAGCATTGTGATGCCGACTTTCGGAAACCTGACGTCCTGTGGCGCACAGTGCAGCGACATAGACGTTTTCATCACGCCCCAGAACAACAGCTCGACCACCACGTATGAAGCAACGGCGGTCTCGTACGCGGTGATGCCGGCCCAGATGACCCCGACCAAGCTGAACGGCGGGACATCCGCAGGCCCAATCGGGTGCGCTCAAACGGCGACCGTCTTCGGCGGCTACCTCGCTCCGATGGGCCAGCTCTACAACATGCCCATGAACTGGCGAAACGAGTCCGCCGCGCAGACCTACGACATCGATGTGGAGATCGCGTGGCAGGTTCCGTACCTCGACCTGACGGGACCTTTCGGCGGGGTGCTGAACGATCCGGTGGTCCTCACCGGCGGATACCTCGGCGACAGCCCGCTTGCGGCGGTCGGCAACAAGGTGACCGTCAACAGCTTCCAGGTCCCCGAAGGAAGCGTGACGAAGTGGTCGCAATCCGAGATCGATTTCGCCGTCCCCGTGGGCGCGTCGACCGGTCCGCTCGTGACGTACGTGGCGGCCTTCCCGGCGCTCAACAGCCAGCCTTTCTCGTTCGGGCGGCAGGCGATCATCGACACGAACCTGAGTTTCTACAACGGCGGCGATTTCTGGGTCCCACCCACCGAGTCTTCAATCTTCTATTCGGGGGCCAACGCAGGCGAGCAAATCGGGCTGTACTATGACGCCATCCCGCCCGCGGCGCCGCTGGGCGTCCAGATAACGGGTTCACCGATCGGTGCGATCCACGTGTCCGGAAGCAACCTTTTCTACGGGTCGTTCTTCGATATCTACCTCAAGAGCACTGGTGATCAGAACCCCGGGCAGCTCCTGGACTCGGGCACGGGCAACCAGCCGGAAAACGGTATGGTTGCCGCGGGCAACCTCCTTTTCTACGCGGCCAATCCCGACGGATCGTATCTCACCTACGGGGACTACACGACAGCGTTCAGCCCTACGGCCGGCTACCTCCTTCTGGGCGGCTTCCTCTACGGCATGGACGCGACGCCCGACGGCAAGATCGTCTTCGGCGATGCCGCGGGCCCTTCGATGTTGAAATGGGCCGACAGCGCCGACCCGGTGACGGCCACCGACATAGTCGCAATTCCCGACCCCGCCATGGGCTATCGCGCGTTCTGGCTCAACGCCGCGGGAGACTCGCTTCTGTTCCAATACGACAACGGCGTCGACGGCCCGGGCATCTACGTCCAGACCATAGTCAGCGGAACTCCGGCAAAGGTCCTGCCGCTCGCCGCCACCGGGACGCCGTTTGCCGCCGCCGTGACCGGGACCAAGCTGAACTACATTATCGACGACACCGCCGCCGGATACGTGATGCTGAAATGGAAGGAAATCGGCGGCGCGGGCGGCGGAACACTCGCCTACGTCGCACAGGCGGGCAACGTCCCGAAGTTCATTCACGTTGCCGGCGGGAACGTCTATTACGGCTGCATGGGTAGCATGATCTGCCGATCGGCGCTCGCGCCATGACGAAACGGCCGCCGCGGCAAACACAAAAAGGTCGAGGAGACACGACCCATGAATCAGAGGATTGCGACGTTCGCGCTGGCACTTCTCATCGTCCCGTCGGCCGCCCTGCCCTCGTTTGCGGCGGGGACGTCGTTTGAGACCGCCGAGGCGGCGGTGGCCGAAGGCAACATCGCGTTCGCAAAAGGCGACCTCGATGGGGCCTCCGCGGCATTCGGGGCGGCGCTGGCCGCCGATCCGGACAACGTCGAGGCGATGTTCTACCTGGGCCTGCTGAGCTTCCGGAAAGGCCAGTACTCGCTGGCGGCCGAGCGCCTGGCGCCGGTCTGCCGGGCCGAGCCGTCCAACGCGGCGGCCCGCATCCATCTGGGCATCTCCTTTTTCAAGCTCGACCGGTTCGACCAGGCGCTCGATCACCTTCGCGCGGCGGACGCCCTCGCCCCCAATGCGCAGGCGCGCTTCTACACGGGCCTGGTTCTCCACAAGAAAGGCGACCGGAAGGCGGCGGTGTCGAGGCTCGACGAGGCGGTATCGCTCGACCCCTCGCTCAAATCGAGCGGAGAATACGTCAAGGGCGTGATGCTCATGGAATCGGGGAAAACGGTGGAAGGGCTGGACGTGCTCGCGCAGATTGCGCAGCGCGAGGCCGCGTCGCCGACGGGCGTGGCCGCGGCCGAGGTCCTCAAGGGCCCCCGGCCGGCGGAACCGCGGCGCCTCACGGCGGGCGCCGATCTCGGGGTGGTGTATGATTCCAACGTCATACTGCAATCCAATTCCGGCGGCGTGCCGCTTCCCGCGGGGATATCGAACAAGGCTGACGTCCGCACGCAGATCAACGCGCAACTGGGCTACGGCTGGTACCGGTCAAAGGAATGGCAGGGGGACGCGTCGTACCGGCTCTACGAGGGCGTCAACTCGCGCCTCCCGCACTACAACTTCCACCTTCACGAGGCGCGCCTCGGAGGCAGTTGGACCCGGGGCACGGTCGAGGCCGGCCTCCCCTATTCATTCGCCTATTCCTTCGTCTCCGACGGCTATTCCGGCTACTCGTTCGCGCACGCGCTCGCCCCCACCGCGACGGTCCGTCACGGGACCAAGGCCGCGACGCGGTTCACGTACGAGGTGCGGCACGAAACCTTCCTGGAGACCCCCGTTTCGCCGGAATGGGACCGCACGGGGACCAACCACAAGGCGTCGGTCGCCGAGTTCTACGCGCCCGTCCGGAGGCTCCGGCTGGGACTCGGGTACGCCTTCGAGTTCAACGACCCGAATGGGCGGGCCTGGCGATACATGGCCCACCACATGACCGCCCTCGCCTCGGCCGACCTCTGGAAGGGGGGGCGGGCCGAGGCGACCGTCGGATACGCATTCAGGGACTTCGACTCGGTTTCGTCCGACCCGACCTCGACGATGCCCGGCGGCGCCGGGGAACCACGGGCGGACCACGCGCCCGCGCTTTCCATCACCGTCACCCACGCCCTTTATCGCGACTGGCTCGAGGCAAGCCTCACGTACGCCGGCACGTTCAACCGCTCCAACGCGCCGCAGGACTGGTACGACTGGGACCGGCAGCTCGCCGGACTCTCGCTCCGGGCGTTCTACTGACCGTGGCAGCTGTGCCGATCAGTACTTGATCAGCGAGTAGATTCTCGCCGGCGCGAGGCGATCCCTGCCGTTTAGGAACGAAAGCTCGATCACGAATCCGAACTCCACGAGCTTCCCGCCGAGCCGGAGCACGAGTTGCCTCACGGCGTGGGCCGTCCCCGCCGTGGCCAGCAGGTCGTCCACGATGATGACGCGCTCGTTCTTTTCGATGGCGTCCTGGTGCATCTCGAGCGAGGCCGTGCCGTACTCGAGCGAGTAGCTCTCGCGCACGGTCTTGGCCGGCAGCTTCCCGGGCTTGCGCGCGATCACGAGCCCCGCTCCGAGCCTTTCGGCGAGCGGGGCGCCGAATATGTACCCGCGCGACTCGACGGCCACGACCTTGTCGATCTTCCGATCACGATAGTGACCGTGCAGTTCACGGATCACCCTTTTGAACGCCGGCCCGTCGGCGATGAGCGGCGTGATGTCCTTGAACACAATACCCTTCTTGGGAAAGTCCGGGACGTCCCTGATGAACTCCTCGAGCTTCTTCATGTCTGCTCCCTCGCATTGAAAACACAGAGAACTCTTCTCTGTGGCCTCTGTGGCCGAAAAAGTGCGGGTGTCTTCTCTGCGCCCTCTGCGCTCTCTGCGGTTGAATGCCGGATCCACCCTCACGGCAGGAAGAACAGCGGGTTCCTCGACTTGGCGCCCTCGCGGACCTCGAAATGCAGGTGGGGGGCCTCGGCGTTTCCCGTGGCGCCCACGGTCGCGATCCGCTGGCCCTGCCTGACGCCCGCCCCCTCACGCGCCAGGTTCTCGTTGTTGTGGGCATACACGGTGATGAACCCGCCTTCGTGTCTCAGAATGATCAGGTTTCCATATCCCTTGAGCTTATTGTCACTGTATATCACCGTCCCGCCCCCCGCCGCAAGCACCGGCGCGCCTTTCGGCGCCGCTATGTCGATCCCCTGATGGCGCGTCCCCCCCCGCACGCCGTACCTGCTCACGACGACTCCCTTGACCGGCCAGGCGAACATGCCCTTGAACTTCGATGGCGCCTCGTCCGGCGCCGCGGCGACACGCGGCGGAGGGTGCCTGCGCCCGGACGGCACCGGAGGCGCCGCGCCGGCATCCCTTGGCGGCCGCTCGGCTTCCATCTTCTGTGCCCCGGGAATGAACAGGCGATCGCCGGGTTTCAACCGGTACGGTTCGTCAAGGTCGTTCTCCTCGGCCACGTCCTGAAGGTCGACCCCGTAGAGCCGGCAGATGCTGTTGAGCGTCTCGCCCTTCGAAACCGTGTGAAACGTCCCCTCCCCTTCCTCGAGGTCCTCCTCCGTGATGAGATTCCACTGCGGCACCGGACAGCCCGGAAGGAGGAGCGCGCACAGAACGAGGGACGAGAGACTAGGGACGAGAGACGAGGGACGAAGGACGAGGGACGCCGCAGCGTTGACTCTGTTGTTGCCACGTTTCACTCGGAGGCCCCGTCCGAAAGCCGGCCGCCCAGGAGCCGCGTGCGGACGAACTCCTCGTGCTCGTGGGCGGTCATATCGAGTCTGAGCGGCGTGACCGATATGAACCCGTGCCTGACGGCGTGCGAATCACACAGTCTCGAACGGTCGTGCTCCCTCGGATCGCCGCCTATCCAGTAGTACCGCCTGCCGCGCGGATCGATCCGCTGGCTCACGACCTTGGTATAGCGCCGCTTTCCAAGCTTCGTGACGCGCGCCGGAACGCGGGCGCCGGCGGCGGCGAGAGGGACGTTCACGTTAAGACACGTGTCGGCGGGCAGGCACACACGGCCCAACCTGCCGGCGAGCATTGCCGCAAAGGCGGCCGCGGGGCCGAACCGGGGGGGATCGCCGTTGCCGGCGACCAGCGACACCGCGACCGACGGGATGCCCATGATCGCCCCTTCCACCGCCCCGGCGACCGTGCCCGAGTACAACACATCGGTCCCGAGGTTCGGCCCGAAGTTGATCCCCGAGACGACCAGTTCGGGCGGGCTCTTCTTCATGATCCCCCGAACCGCGAGGTTGACACAGTCGGCCGGAGTGCCGTCCACGCTCCACCAGCCGGAGCGGACCTGCTTGAGCCGCAGCGGCCGGTGAAGCGAGAGCGCGTGCGAGCATGCGCTCTGCTCGACCTCCGGCGCCACGACGGTGACCTCGTGCGAGCGCGAGAGCCGCCGGACGAGGACGGCGATGCCCTCGGCACCGATTCCGTCGTCGTTTGTAACCAGAATTCTCATGCGCGAGCCGCCGGCCCCACCCGCAGGTCAATCCTCGATGTCATCGACATTTCAGCGCGGCAGGCTAGCATCACTCAAGCCGCCTGTCACGCAGTTTGGTGGCCCTGTCGCCACCACTTTTCCCATGCCCAGGTTTGAAATCCGCGGCGGGATTTGGTAGGTTGCCAACAAGGGGATTTCCCCGGAACAAGGTAAGGGCGGAAATGGACCCCATCGCCGAGGCATACCGGGAATTCCCTGCCTGGGTCTTCTGGCTCCGGTATCTCTTCCATGTCCCGGCAGCCTTTTCTGTCTCGTTCTCTGCCGCCTTCATGGGAGCGTGGGTCGCTCTTGTCCCGATGTACACGTCTCGAAACGCGCATTGGACCGAGCGCGCACGCCTTCTCTGGCCGGTACGCCTCGTCACCGCCGCCAACTTGATGTTTGTCCCTGTGGTTGCGGTCGCGGGGAGGTTGGCGTTTGGAGGTGCCGTTCGAGGAACCAGTTCCGGTTTGGATCCGCTTCTATTCCTCTGGCCGCTGAGTGCATTCGCGGGCGTTTCGGCCGCGCGGTTCGTGGTGCTGCGGAGCTTTGTTGCGTTGCCTCGCCGCGAACCCGGTGCATTGCCGGACGCACTCTCGATGGCAATCATCCTTTACCCTCACGTGTGCACGACGCTGCTTTTCGGTCTCGCGATGCCGAACAGATTCGACTGGGAGGCGGGAATCGTCTTCGTGGCTGCATTGTCGGCGGTGGTGTTCTTCATGATGGGCGGAAACCTCCTGTTGGCCAGGGCTCTGTCGATCGCGATTCCGGCGGGGGAGCGGCTGACCGAGATCGCCCGAGGGATGTCCGCAAGAACGGGGGTCCGACTGAATTCCATATGTGAACTGCGGATCAGCCAGGTGAACGCTGTTGCTTTTCCGTCCAACCGGTGCATCGCTTTCACCGGCGGATTGCTTCCGATGCTTACTGACGAGGAGATTGCAGCAGTCGCGGGGCACGAACTGGCCCATCTTGCCGAATCCCGCAAGGTTCTGGCGTTCAGGCGGCTGCTGATGGCCTTCCTTCCCCTCGTCGCGCTGAATCCGGTGACGCACCGATTTGGCTTCGGAGGAGCCGCCGGGTTGGGAGCGGGGGTGTTTCTGTTTCTCATGTTCGGTCGCAGGGTCGCAGCCCGCCTCGAGACGAGTGCGGATGTCGGCGCGAAGAAATGGGAGCCGCAACCGGCCGCCTACGCGAAGGCTCTGGAGAAGTTGCACAGGGCGGCTCTCCTTCCCGCGGTGATGCCGGCCCGGGTGGACATTCACCGGAATCTTTATGATCGAATGGTGTCTGCTGGCGTCCAACCGGCATTTCCGCGCCCGAGCCCTCCGTCGAAGGCAACTTTTCGTTTTGCTTTTTTGGGGACTCTCGCGGCGTTCTTCACGTGCATGCTGGTTCTCAAACTTCTATTCAACGTGGCCGGACACCTCGCGGCCAGAGCAGAAAACCCGGTCGGGCTCATGGCTGTAATGACCTTGGACGGCGGCGGTGAAAGGCGCCTGCAAACGCTCTCCCGGATCCGCGAGGCGAAAAACGATCTCCGTGGCGCGCTCGTTTTCGCGAAGGCCGCTGTCGAGGCCGGTGCCCACGACCATCGAAACCGCACGCATGTCGCCAGCCTGCTTGCCGCCGTGGGACGATGCGATGAGGCCGCAATTTCCCTCGAAGAAGCCAGGAAACTCGGTTGGCAGCATGCAAGTGACGAGCCGGAAGAAGTCTCCATTGACGCCGGCCCGGACGCGGTGAACATGGAGGCGCAGGATGCAAGGAAGGCGGCAGCCGCCGCGGCAAGAACGTATGTGGACGCACTCCCCGAGATCAGAAAGGCAACCGAAGCCGTCGCAAAGTGCAAGGGGAGCGCGTCGCCGAGGTGACTTCAGCCGTTTTCACGTCGATGGATTCACAAGTGAAAAAATGGTCGGGGCGATTGGATTTGAACCAACGACCACTTGCACCCCAATCGTCCGACCCCGTTGTCTCCACGGTTTCACCGCCTGGCTCCGCTTCACATCCCGTGGAAACTGCTCCGGCGGCATCATACAAAACTTTCCACGGCGTGTCACCAAGTCTATCGGGTGGCACCCCGTTTGGTGCGCCGGTGGTGCGGGCGCTTTCGGCCGTCCCCAAGCCCGTGGTGCTCCTCAAGGTCGGTGACGTGGCGGCACGCCTCGGAGTCTGCAACGCGACCGTCTATTCGTGGTGCTCCGAGGGATTGCTCCCGCACATCCGCGTGGTGAACGTGATCCGGGTTACCCCCGAAGACCTCCAGGCGTTCCTGTCCGGCCGGAGGGTCCCCTTCGATCCCTGATCTTAGGGGGCGACAAACTCACATGAACGTGACGCGAGCATTCGCGCAGCGCTGCTCCCGGTACGCGCGGGAGGCGACCGAGGAGCATGAGCGCCGGTTCTTTCGGGACCTGTGTCTGAGCCTTCAACAGTGCATCGACAACGGGGGCAGGTGCGGAAAGACGTGGCTTTGTCCCCGATGTTCCGGAAGGGCCAGCCGCAAGAGAAGACGGGAGGACGAGGTGATTCTCTCGACGTGTTCGGGCCGGTTGGCGATGGTCACGCGCACAATGCCGGTTGACGACCTTCGGCCGGGGCTTTGTTTCTTCAAGGCATGCACGAAGAGGTTCAACAGACACCGCGCCTGGGTTTCTTCGGTCGCCGGGGGAGAGACAGACATCGACGTCAAGCCGATCGGCATCGGAGGGTTCCGTCGCTTCAACATCCACGCTCACTCACTCGTGGAACTCCGCGACGGCGCTCTTCCTCTCGACAAGGGGAGACTCACCGACGAATGGAATGAACTCCTTGGGAACGGGGGTCATGTCGGCAACGTCGACGTGTTGCCGATCCCTCAACCTTGGGTCGACAGGAAAAGAACCTTCTCGGGAGTGGCGTTCTACGTCGTGAAGCGGGTCCGGAAAGAGTGGTTGAAGTTCGACGACGAAGTGCTCAAAGAGCTGATGAAGTTCTCAATCGGAAACCGGATGGCCGGTCGCTTCGGGACCTGGTGGGGGAGTCAGGCGGTGGGGCTATCGACAGGAGGCACGAAAGATGAGCACCAAGCGGAAGTTGATCGCGAACCGCGCGAACGCCTTGAAGAGTACCGGGCCGCGGACGCTTGAAGGAAAGGTCGTCTCTTCTCAAAACGCCATCCGCCACGGTCTGCTTTCTCGGTCGGTCCTTCTCATTGACGAGGACGCCGGTGAACTCGTCGAACTTCGAACGGCTCTCGAAGAGCAGTTGCACCCCGAGGGGATCCTTGAGAGTATCGTCGTTGATCGCATCGTCTCGGCAATCTGGAGGCTTCGCCGTCTCGGGCGCGTCGAGGCCGGACTCTTCGATATCGGCTACTTCGAAGAGGTGTCGAAGCGCGCTAGAAAGACGGCCAGCCGCTATGAGAAAACGACAGGCGTCTTCCTGGCACCTCTCGATCTTGGTCCGCTTGCAGGAGAGACGACTATCACAGACCCCAGCAAGCGTGAAGCCGCAGAACGGCAGGCAGTTCGGGCCGACTCCATGAAGCTCTCGGAGGGTACGCTGCTGGCCTGTTCGTTCCGTCAGGATTCCGCCGAGATCGAGGCGTTCGGGAAGTTGAGCCGGTACGAAGTCACGATCGAACGCGGGATGTATCGAGCGCTCCATGAACTTCAACGCCTGCAGGCCGCGCGCGCGGGGATCACCGTTCCACCCCCGGCGGCCGTAGATGTAACTGTATCGGGCGAGGGCGGCGAGGGGTGAAGATGGCTTCGTTTGGCAAAAACTCACCGAGGTCCGCCGAGCATCACCCCAGGGGGACGGCGAGACCCGCGACCGGACCGATGAGAGATGGCGAACATCGCGTCATTTGCTTGAAGGCTGCGAGATAATGAAAGGAAACTCGATGAAGATCGGATCACTCTTGAACATACCGAAGTTCAGTCCCTTCAGCACTCCAGTCACACAGTCCGCAACAGCCGTTTCTTGGTACTTCCGGTTTGCTACTGTGAGCTTTTCAGCATAGCCAGTAGGGTATATCTCGAATGAAATAATCATACGGCCTTGAAGGTCAGGATCGCTGATTGCATGTTTTGAAATGCACTCTTTGAAACGTGCATTACTTGCCGTAATAGTCTTAAATATCTGATCCCTTGTAAGTTGTCCCGGAAGCAACGCTCTTTCCTGTGGGATGAGAGTGTTGTCAACAACATGCTTTTCGCGTTTTTCTTCTTTACCTTCTGTGATAATCACGCCATCCGTCAATATGATCGGTGAGTCGTCAATCTCGTTGACACTATCTCCATACGAGTGCAGAGTCCCTTCAAACTTCACTTTCTGACCCTGCTTAATACCGAGGGCACTAAATAAATCTTCCTCATTTAGCGTCGCCGGCTCTACGCTCCAAGCGAACTGTCCATTAGGTAAAGCGACCGGGTGGGAGCCAGCAGGCACATCTAAACCGGCCGCTTTTAGTTGTTCAATGAGAGCGGTTTCTCTTTCGACAGCCTCTTTTTCCAGTTCCCTCGATTTCGATTTCATCAACTTGTAAAGAAACTCCGTGGCATCCAATTCAACATCCACCGAACGTGAAGAAGAGGGTTCCATGATGAAAAGGATTCGCTTTTGATTTCTGACAAAAGCTCGAGCGGCCGCAATGCTCCGCGCTCCACTCGCCATTGCGCGCTCTGCCTCGACGCCACGATTGATTGCGCCAATGTAGCCGGTCCATTTCACTCGTTTGCCTGCGTAGTATTGCCACAACCTCTGCCTTTCTTTTGGGGGAGCGGGACTGTTCAAAGAGTAGAACTTGTTGAACGTCTCCCACGACAGATCCGGGATTGATTTCCCGATCTCCTCCACTCTGGCTTGCTTTTCTTCTTCGGTCAGTTCCGCGGGTTCAGTGTCAACCTTTTTCAATACCATGTCGGTCCTAGTACCGACCGTGACAGGCAGTTTGATCGAACCGTTTTTCTGGAATACGATTGTTCCTTCTGCCAGCTCGTCGAAGTCAGTTGACTTGTTGCATATCATATCTGCGATTCTCCATTCCCGCAGATCCGGTTCCATGCCCATGTAACGGCAGAGCGGTAACTTCACGTTAACATTTGAGTCGATATATACTTTCCGATGGCCACATTTCCATATCTTGAATTTTCTATTCATTGGGGCTGTTTTGCTGTCAACTTGACCGAAGTAAACGGCCCTGTCCTTGGTGAAGTGCGATGCCTTTCCAGAGCCGCTGGAAATGCACGTGTATGGTATTGGGGCGTTCTTCTCGTCTGCGCAAACGTGATTGGCAAACGAGTACCCCGTCCAACTTATACTGCCAAGATCACCGATGCTGAATGAGATGCTTTTCGCATATTGCTGTGTGCATTTGCTCTTTCCGGTCTCCTTGATCTCCGTGAATTTCTCGCCCGAATAAGTGCCTATGATCTCATTTGGCAATCGTCTCGGTTCTTCTCCAAGCGTGCTCGGCTCAAAAGCGCTGGTTGCTCCGAGTGCTCCGAGGACCGATATTGAAAACAGTGTGCGTCTCATTGCGATGATAGCCTCCATAGAGCCATCTAGCACGATAGAAAAATGGGTGTCAAATGACCGCACCCGCCCCGGGGCCGCCAGCCTCGATGACCTCGCGCGCGCCGCCGGCCACCTCGACGCACCGAGGGTGCACCGTCTCGATGACGGGGCCGCCAGCGGGGCGCGCGTTCTCGCTGACGCCATCCACGCCTCGGCTG
>JACRCP010000093.1 GCA_016218965.1 Deltaproteobacteria bacterium
CCACCGACAGCAGGCTGTCTTTGTTTAGAAACAACCCCGCGTCCGTGTTCCGGGTCTCGTGGCGGCCGACCGCGACTTTCGGCAACGCTTTCATGACGGCGGCCAAAAGAGCCGCGTCCGAAGCGGCGTCGAAGCACCGAGGTTGACCCCGGGACCTACGCGCCTGCACCACGTTGACAGCGCCGCCCCCGCCATCCCTCCGCCCCCGCCGGCCGGCCGCGTTGCCGTTCACGATTCCGCCGCGATCATCGTTTGCCACTCGACATGTCCGTTCCCGACATCCGCAATCCCAAAACCCAACCCAACCTCATCCGGGTTGCGACCACGTTCCGCCCCGTTCCGCAGTGCCGGATTCCGCGCCGTCGTCCGCCCCTTTCCTGCACCCGCAAGTGTGACGGTGACTGACCCCCATGCCACCGTCCCCCTCGTTTGCCCTGCCGCTGATCCACGGTCCTCGTAGGGGAGCAACGCAGGCCGTCCGACGGCCAAGTGCTCCCGTGCCCTTGCCGCGTCCTTCACCCCTGCCGTTTTCCCCGCCCCCACGCAACGAATCCGACGCCGAACAATGCGATCAACCACGCCCAGGACGCCGAAGGGAACCCGCGCACGGAAGCCTCACGGGAAGTTGCGGGAGCACTTGCCGGCGCCTTCGCCGCCGTCTGCGTTGCTCCCCTACGCCGTTCCTCCGCTACGGTCCCAACGTCTCCCGTCCCACCAACACCCTTCATCGCAACCGCCCTCTCCAACGCCGCCAGTCTCTCCTTCAATGCGTCGTTCTCGGCCTTCAACTCCCGCATCGCCTCGACCGTGAGCGCCTCGAAGCCGCGGAACGTCAGGTCCTTGAACCCGTCCTTGTCCGCCCCCACCCACTCAGGAAAGATCTTCTCGACCTCTTGCGCGATCATCCCCGTCTGAACGCCCGCCAGGTTCCCGTGCTGCGCCTCGCGCGCCCCAGCTCTTCCTCCAACTCCTCCACGGTGGGCAGGCTTCCCTTGAGATCATCGGGCAGGTGCTCGACGATGCGGGTTTTCCATCTGGCCACGCCGATAGGTTTCTGGATGTCTCGAAGGGCGTACTCCACCCTCACGTGGTTGTGTGAACGGCAGAGCACTAGCCCGATGCTCGGCTGGTCATCACGGTGTTTGAGCAGGTCGTCCACCGCCGAAAGATAGAAATTCATCTTTCCGGCGTGTTCCGGTTTGAACGCGGTCGCTTTCAGCTCCACAACGACGTAACAACGCAGGCGCACGTGGTAAAAGAGCAGATCGATGAAATAGTCGGCGTCGTCCACGGTGAGTTTCACCTGGTTGCCGATGAACGCGAAGCCGGCGCCCAGTTCGAGCAGAAACCCCTGGACGTGGGCGAGAAGATCTCGCTCGGTGATGCGCTCATTCGCTTCGCGTCCGACAGTCAGGAAGTCGAACATGTACGGATCTTTGAGACTCTGCTGGGCGAGTTCGGATTGCGGCGGCGCAAGCGAACGGGCGAAGTTGGTGGTGGCCTTTCCCTGTCGGGAGTGAGCCTTCTTTGCGATCTGCGCTTGCAGCACCGGACGGCTCCAACCGTGCGCGCGTGTTTGCTCGGCATACCAGAGGCGCTCCTGGTGAGTGTCGAGCTGTTGCAAGAGGACGATGTTGTGGCCCCACGGAATTTCCGACACCGCTGGCGGCAGTTTCTTCGTGGCCGGCGGCGTGCCGACTTCTGACACAGGCCGTGTCAGTTTTTGGGGAGTGCCGGACCAAGCGAGGAAGAACGCGCGCATCCGCCAGATGTTGCGTGGTGAGAACCCCTGAAGGTCCGGAAAGGCCTGGCGCAAGTCGTTAGCAAGACGCTCAACGACAGCATCTCCCCAACCAGCGTTCGCCTGGCGCTGCACGATCGTTCCGCCTACATGCCAGTAAAGGGCGACAAGCTCGCGGGTCACCGTCAGTGCCGCGCGTGCCTGCGCGGCAACAATGCGCATCTTGAGATCGGCAAGGACCGCAATGTAGTCGGGAGGCATCTCACGCACGGGTGGTGGCAGCGGGAACGAGGCCGTCCCTTCGCGGGTGCGCCCCCGCGAACGGCGCGCTGCGTCGTGCCCGGTCAGGGCTATCGGAGCCTCCCGCTGCTTTTTCTCGGTACCCATTCGCGCGTCGCCTCACGTTCGCAGTGGTGAGCGTACAATACCACCCGTGAAGACGGGGTTCAAGAACACGGACGCTGGTGCGGCGACTCAACGCCGTTCCCGCCGCGGTCCCACCACCAGCGCGCCCAGCAGTCTTTGTCCGTCGTCCTCGTAGGGGAGCAACGCAGGCCGTTCGACGGCCAAGTGCTCCCGTGTCCGTGCCGCGTCCTTCACCCCTGCCGTCTTGCCCGCCCCCAGGCAACAAATCCGAGGCCGAACAATGCGATCAACCATGCCCAGGAAAACGGCGGCAACCCGTTCACGGGAGTCGCACGGGAGGGCGCGGGAGCACTTGCCGGCGACTCCATCGCCGCCTGCGTTGCTCCCCTACGTCGTTCCTCCCCTACAGTCCCAACGTCTCCCGTCCCACCAACACCCTTCATCGCCACCGCCCTCTCCAGCGCCGCCAGCCGCGCCTTCAACCCCTCGTTCTC
>JACRCP010000095.1 GCA_016218965.1 Deltaproteobacteria bacterium
AACCCCGACCGCAGATTCCGGATTGCTGATGGCTCGTGTTTCATGGCTGCCCCTTTCACGCAGACGAAGCTCCGCCGCTCGGTTTCTTTCTCGAAACCGCCAATTCGATAAGACCTGTCCGATTACCCCCGCAGGAACCAGTCTCGCAGAACCAAGTCCCGGACCCCATGCCACCCTCCCGACCGTTCTGCCATCGTCTGGCGCCGTCAGAGTAACCCAATCGCCACAAATCCTCAAGCAGCGATTTTCGCTTGCCCGATCCAGGGAATACTCGATCTGCATCACCAAAGCCCTTGAATCACACCCGGGCGACCCGGGCACGCGGGTTGTTCTTGACACCCGTTCGCGTCATCTGGTAGCGTTCGGGCGACTCGTTGAGCCGCGGAGCAAGGCCCTTTGGAGATGCCGATGGGACATGGAAGGCTTGTATGTTTGCTGGTGATCGCGCTTGTCGCGGCGATTTCGGCGCCGGCCTGGGCGGCACAAAATGACCTCCAGCTCTACCGCCTCTCGTATTTTGACAAAAACGACAACCGTTTCAGGCCCGACCAGGATTCGTTTGACAGCCTCACCACCGAGCTCGGCCTGGCGCTTTCGCCCAAGTTCCTCTCGCCTGCGGCCACGCTCGGCTCGGCAGGGTTCGAGGTCGGGTTCGAAACGTCGCTCACCACCATCAACTCGGGCGAGCCGTACTGGAAAAACGCCGTCGAGGGAGGCACGCCCCCGTCGATCCTGACCACCGGCCAGATACACGCCCGCAAGGGCCTGCCGCAGTCGTTCGAGGTCGGCGCAACACTCACCTACCTGTTTCTGTCGCAGATGTTTGCCGTCGGCACCGAGGTGAGGTGGGCGCTACTCGAGGGGTTCTACTACGCGCCGGATCTCGCCGTGCGGGGCGCGGTCAACCGCACGCTCGCGGCGCGCGACCTGGATCTCACCACCGCGGGATTCGGCGGGGCGATCTCCAAGACGTTCGGCATTTTCGGGACTTCGCAGATCACGCCGTACGCCGGATACGACCTGGCCGTGGTGTGGGCGTCCAGCCGCGTGGTCAACGCGACCCCCGGCGACCCGCGCGACGACGGGCCGAACACGCTGGGCCTCCCGGTCGACCAGTTCGTCTTCGAGCAGAACGTGAACACCGCCAGCCGCGGTTTCTTCGGCCTCCGGTTCAAGGCGGCCATCGCAGCGCTGGCGTACGAGATGATGATCGCCCCCAAGGGGATCTACACGAACTCCTTCAAGCTGGCCGTTGATTTTTGAAAGAACCGGACATCCGAGCCTTTTGCAGAACCCGTCTAACCGCAGAGACCGCAGAGAAAGAAGATCGATGTTCTCCGGCATCTCCGCGCCCTCTGCGTCCGCCGCGGTTGGGTCGCCGGTGTTTTTGGGAATTTCTCATCCGTCAAGGCTCCGGCGCGCGGGCGCCGCGGGTTTGACTGCGGCGCTGTTGCTCGTATGCCCGTTTTTCGGGCCGGCTGCGTTCGGTCAGGAGCCCCCGCCGGCGCACGACACACCGGCCGGAGCGGTCCCGCCCCCGGTCCCCGCGCCCGCTCCCACGCAGGACAACGGTGTCGAGGCGGCGCCCGAAAACGGCGACGCCGACGAGGACATTGCGGGTGACCTCGAATGGATGCGCGAGATCGAGGAGTTCGCCGAGGACGATGTGCACGCGCTCCCGCCGCCCTTGGCCGGCCGGTATTCCGAGATCGAAGGGGGCGAAACACCCGGGCGCGGGCACGTCCGCACAGGTGCGGTTGCGGACTACCTGTTTTCGACCGCGGCGCTGGACGAAGGGAGGGTCGGCAGGCTCGACCCCCGGCCGCTCGCGCCCGGCCCGGGCCGGCTGCCGCTCCCCTACGACATACCCGTGGTGACCAACCAGTCGGTCGAGGATCACATCCAGTTTTTCCAGGGGAGGGGACGGAAGCACTTCGCCAGGTGGCTCCAGCGCTCGGGCCGCTACGTCCCCCTTCTCAAACCGATCCTCAAGGAGTACAAGCTGCCCGAAGACACCGTCTACCTCGCCATGATCGAGTCGGGTTTTTCGCCCTACGCACTTTCGCGTTCGGCGGCGGTCGGGATCTGGCAGTTCATCCCGCGAACGGGGATGCGCTACGGCCTGACCATCGATTTCTGGCGTGACGAGAGGCGCGACCCGGTCAAGGCGACGCACGCGGCGGCTCGTTTCCTGCGGGACCTGTACAACTACTTCGGGTCGTGGTGGCTCGCGTGGGCGGGCTACAATTCGGGTGAGGGGAAGATATTCAAGGCGCTCAGGAAATACGACACCGAAGACTTCTGGGAGATCTCGGCGACGCGGTTTTTCCGCAAGGAGACGCGCAACTACGTCCCCAAGCTCATTGCCGCGGCGCTGATCGCCAAGAACCCCGAGCGCTACGGTTTCGAGGGACTCGAGTACTACCCGCGATTCGAGTTCGATTCGGTCGAGGTCCCGTCCCCGACCGACCTCCGGGCCGCAGCGGCCGCCGCCGGTGTCGATCTCGAAACGGTAAGGGACCTCAACCCCGAGCTCCGGCGGGGCTGCACGCCGGCGAACCAGCCTACCTACGTGATGCGCGTGCCAAAGGGCGGCAAGGAGAAGTTTTTGGCGGCGTTGCTCGCGATGCCGCCGGAGGAGCGATTCAAGGTAGAACTTCACACGGCCAGAAAGGGCGAAACCGCGGCGTCCATCGCCAAGGCCAAGGGGGTCAAGGCTGCCATCGTCGCCGAGTTCAACGGCCTCAAGGACGCGCGCGCCGCGATCAAGGCGGGGACCGAGGTCAAGATTCCGCTGCTGTACGTTCCCGACGAGGAGATGGAGGAGCGCCACGACAAGAAGCTCAAGCGCAACCTCGAGCGGACGGCGCGCAGAAAAGCAAAGGGTAAAAAGGCGCCCGCGGGCGAGGGCGGGTACGTCGTCCAGTCCGGCGACAACCCGTGGGACATCGCGGTCCAGCACGGCGTGAGCGTGCAGGACCTGCTGGACGAAAACGCCTTGGACAGGAGCGACCGGATCTACCCCGGCATGAAGATCAAGCTGCCGGCGAAGGCGAAAAAATAGAAGGCTGAAGGCTGACGGCTGAAGGCGGAAGGGCTCTGATGGACTCCGGATACAGACAGGATGTATCGCTCACCGAAGCGCAGCGGCTTGTGCTCGAAAACGTCGGTGTCCTCGGCATCGAAGACGTTCCGCTCGGCGACGCGCTCGGGCGGCGGCTTGCGGCCGGCGTCGTGGCGCCGCGCGACTACCCGCCGTTTGACAACTCGGCCATGGACGGTTTCGCCGTAAGACACCGCGACGCCGTGCAGTCCCGTTCTCTCGAGGTCGTCGGCACGGCCACCGCGGGCGGGTCGTGGGAGGGGTCCTTGGGAGCGGGTCAGGCGGTCAAGATCATGACCGGCGCCAGGGTGCCGCAGGGGGCCGACACGGTGGTGATGAAGGAGGTATGCAGGGAGTCGGGCGGGCGCGCGGAGATTGTCGATCTTCCCGAACCCGGCGCCAATATCCGCCGTGCAGGCGAAGACATCGCAGGCGGGGAGGTGGCCCTCCGGGCGGGGACGCTTGTGGGACCGGTCGAGATCGCGGCGCTCGCCTCAATGGGTTTCGGGCGTGCAACGGTCTTCCGCCGGCCCGTGGTGGCGATCCTCGCCACCGGAAACGAGCTCGTCGACGTCGGCGAATCTGTGGCCGGCGACAAAATCGTCAACTCGAACTCGCCGGCGCTGGCGGCGCTGGTGACAGTCCATGGCGGGGTGCCCAGAATGCTCGGGATCGCGCGCGACGCCCCGGGGGAGGTCGAACGCCTGCTCACCGGGGCGGCGGACGCAGACATGATTGCCACCACGGGCGGCGTGTCGGTGGGCGAGTTCGATTTTGTCAAGGGATCACTTGCCGCCATGGGGTGCAAGACGGTCTTCTGGCGGGCGAAGATGCGTCCGGGGATGCCGTCGTTTTTCGGGCTGCTAAACGGCAGGCCGGTCTTCGGCCTTCCGGGGAACGCCGTGTCGTCGATGGTGACGTTTTCGGTGCTGGCGCGGCCGGCGCTCGCCAAGATGGCGGGCGACCCCGACCCCCTGCCGCCGCCGCACAAAGCGGTGCTTCTCACCCGTGTGACCAAAAAACAGGGATTCGTCTTTTTCCTGCGGGCCCGGGTTTCGTGGAAGGAAGGCGGGATGGTCGCCGAGCCCATGCCGCGCCAGGGGTCGCACATGGTCTTCGGCCAGCGCGGCGCCAACGCCCTCATCGTGCTGCCCGCCGACGTGCCGGGCGCCGAGGCGGGGGCGGTCGTCGACGTGATCCCCTTCGGCCGCCCGGCGTTCGAATGATGGGGAATGAATACCGCGTCACCCGCGTTTCATTGACAAGTCAGGACCGATCGGTATGATCGGGGGCGCTTGACCTAAAACTCTAAAGGAGAAACGGGATGACCAAGCAGGAACTGATTGAAACGGCGCTCAAGATGACGAAGGTGGGGATTTCAAAAAGAGCCGCCCAGGCATTCGTGGACGCGGTCTTCGCCAACGTCGCCCGCGCCGTCAGGAAGGGGAGCCGCTTCCACTACCCCGGTTTCGGGACCTTCCAGATTCGCACGCGCAAGGCCCGCACCGGCCGCCACCCCCAGACCGGCGTCGAGATCAGCATCAAGGCGTCAAAGACCGTCGGCTTCAAGCCGAGCAAGGAGTTCAAGGAGAGCCTTTAACCTCACCCCCCGTCCCCCTCTCCGGCGCGCGGAGAGGGGGAGGCCACATCAGAAACCCCGCGAGAAAAGAAACAGCCCCGGCGTCACACGATGCCGGGGCCGGTTTTCGTATCGACGACCAGCCACCTACTGGTTGAACTTGGGGCATTCCTTCCCGGTTTCGGCGCCGCAGAAGGTGATCTCGTATTTGATGAGTTCGATGTCCAACTCGGCCTTGTATTCGGCGACCGTCGTGTTGACAATATTGAATATCCGGCCGCCGCTCGCCATCCCGCGAATCGTCATCTCGGTGATCGAGTCCTGTTCGATCGTCGCGTACAGGTACGTCGCGCCGAAGGTGGGTTCGTTCCGTTCGTTGAAGTAGGGAATCTCGGCGCTGGCGCCGAATGCGTCCTCACGGATGTACATGTAAAGGATGTCGGGGCAAGGTGTCGTCGGCCCGTTGCAGAACCTGAACCCTTGGACGACCACTACCGGCGGGTTGCTGCTCTTGTCCCGGCAAGCGGTGAAGACGGTGAACTCGGCGTTGTAGAAGTCCAGCGCAATCCTGGCCAGCCCTGCCCGCCCGTCTCCGGCTACGTCCTCGCACACGTTTTTTACGAGGATAGTGATAGCGCCGGTCAGTTTTCCAATCTTGAAACAGCTCTGGACGACGGGTTTCATGTTCTCGTCCACCTTGGTTGGCACACATTTGTAGCGGCTGTCGCCGCAGTCGCCGGCCGGGCAGTCCTCGAGGCAGACACCCTTGTCGGTGCCGAAACCCATTCCTTCTGCCAGTCCCTTGACGCAGTGCGATCCTGATTTCCCGCACTTGCACTTGGCGGTAGTCTCACATTCAAATCCCAATTCCACCAACTGACTGGCCGACCCGCACGGGATTTCCTTTTCGCAACCGTCCTTGACTACGTTGTGGTTCGCGTCTTCCCAGCCGTCTTCGCAAGCAACAACACATCTCCCTTCGACACATTGCCCCTCGACCACGTGTTCTGTTTTGCAGTTGTCATTTATGGCGCAGTCGATTTGGCCCGCGTCGGCGCCGGCGTCGGAACCTGCGTCGGGACCGGCGTCAATGCCGGCGTCGGCGGGGGGGGTGCCTTCGGCGCAGTTGCCGGCTAGGCAGTGCTCGCCTTCGGGGCAGTGGTCGTCGGTTTCGCACGGGGCGTTCTGCTGGTACGAGTGGCAGGTGTTCTCGATCGAGCAGAACTGCCCGCTTGGGCAGTTGGCGCGCGTCTCGCACGGCGCCCCGGTCGTGTTGACGGTGCACGTCATTGCGACAAGCCCGATCGCCAATGCGGCCGGGATCAGAATTCGCTCCAGCCACTTCATCGAAACGCATTATACCCGAACGTTCGAGCGTATCAAATTTTGGAGTGCGCAAGCTTGCTTGCGCTTTTTCGCGGACGAGATTGCTCGTCCGGGGGCGGCAGCAAGCTCCCGCCCAAAACAAAGCGGTAGCAAGCTACCGCACTCCAAAGCCGGTTGATTGACACTCCCGGGTCGCGTGGTATCCTCGACCGCAGAAGGAGAGACAGCTTCGTGCCCAGGGTCCTTGCAATGGTGCTTGCCGGCGGCGAAGGGAAGCGGCTGTACCCGCTGACGCTCGATCGCGCCAAGCCTGCGGTGCCGTTTGCCGGGCGCTACCGCATCATCGACTTCGCGCTCTCCAACCTGACGAACTCGGGTTTCCTGAAGATCAAGGTGCTTACGCAGTACAAGGCCGATTCGCTCATCCAGCACCTGTCGCGGGCGTGGAACCTGCAATCCCCGCTGGGGCATTACGTCGACGTGGTGCCGGCGCAGATGCGGACGGGGCGCGATTGGTTCAGGGGCTCGGCGGACGCGATCTACCAGAACCTCAACCTCATCGCCGCCGAGCGGCCCGACGTGGTGGCCATCTTCGGGGCCGATCACATCTACCGGATGGACGTGCGCCAGATGCTCGAATTCCACCTCGACCAGAAAGCCGACATAACCGTCGCCTCGATTCCCGTGGATGTTTCGCTCTCGGCGCAGTTCGGGGTCATGCGCACGGCGGCGGACGGCCGTGTCATCCACTACGAGGAGAAGCCCGTGCAGGCCGAGCCGGGCCCGGGGGGCCGCGTCACCGCCTCGATGGGCAACTTCGTCTTCGACACCGGCGTGCTGGTCGAAGAGGTCACCGCCGACGCGGCCGCCGAAACGGGCCACGACATTGCCCGGGACGTCGTCGCGCGCGCGTGGGAGCGCCGCGCCGTGTATGCGTATGACTTCGGCCAGAACATCGTGCCCGCGATGACGGAGAACGAACGCGGCTACTGGAAGGACGTGGGCACGCTCGACGCCTACTACGGCGCCCACATGGACCTCGTATCGGTCACACCGATCTTCTCGCTTTACAACGAGTTCTGGCCGATCCGTTCGTTTTCGTACCAGCTTCCGCCGGCCAAGTTCGTGTTCTCCGATTTCGACGGGAAGAGGGTGGGTCTCGCGACCGACTCGCTCGTCTGCGAAGGGGCGATCGTTTCCGGGGGGACGGTCGTCCGTTCGGTCCTTTCGCCCATGGTGCGCGTGAACTCGTACAGCTCGGTCGAGGATTCCATCCTGCTGAACGGGGTGGACATCGGCCGGCACAGCCGCATTCGCAAGGCCATCATCGACAAGCACGTACGTGTCCCGCCGGGCACGGTGATTGGCTACGACCCCGAAAAGGACGCAAGGCGTTTCCACGTGTCCGAGGGCGGCGTGGTCGTCGTTCCGCGGGGCTATGTGTTCCAGTGATTTGGAGTGCGCAAGCTTGCTTGCGCTTTATCCGACGGAAGCTTGCTTCCGTGGGGGAGAGGCTAGGATGGCAGCCTCGCCGAAACGGTGATTGTGGTTTTTCCGCCGTCTGACTCGACCCGCGTTTCGATCCCGGCCGTTCCGATCCTCGCCTTGATCCCTTGGACGTCCGGGGTCACATCGACTGTTTCGAACCCAATCGCGAACCCGCCTTTTGTCAGATCCACCGTGAAAGCGCCCTTCCCGGCGGCGCGCGCGGCGTCGAGGGCCGAATGGAGCGCGCGGTGGAGCGAGAGGTCCGCCGGCCAGCCGTTTGCATCGCCCGAGGTGATGGCCGACTTGTCCTCGGCCCTAAGATCCATCTCGAACCCGGCTATGATCTTCCGCGCAAGCGCGGGCCCGTCGAGCGTCCGCAGGAACCCCGCAAGGTGCTCGGCGACGAGAAGCTTGTCGCGGACCCGATGTGTCTCTTTTGCCAGTTTCTCGTAGTCGACGTAGCCTTCCGAGCTTCGGGCCTCGGCCTTGTCGAGCCTCACGTGGACGTCCATCGCCATCTCGTTGAATTCTCCGGCAAGCGAGGCGAGGTCACCCGGTGGACCTTTGGCTATGACGTGGAGAAAGTTGCCTTTCTTGAACTGCCGCGCGCCTTCCCTGAGTTCGCGGAGCGCCGAGTTGAGCGGCCCCGAGACGTGAAGGCCAACGGCCAGCGCGCAGAAGAACGCGGCCAGACCGGCCAGCATCCACTCGGCCGCGAGGCGCGACAGATCGGCGTTGGCCCGGCCTGGCGGCATCGAGAAGACCAGGAAGTACGACGTGGGAACGATCGGCGAGACGGCGGCGTAGCGCTCGCACAGGCGCCCGCACGGCCTTGACAACACCACGGTCGACTTGGGCCCCTCGCCGGCCATCGCCGTGCCGGCAAGGTCGTCTTTTGCGCCGCCCCACGGGTCGCCCGTTTCGGCGGCGACCTTCCCCTCGCGCGTGATGAGCGCCGCCCCGGCACGCAGGTATTCGGCCGCCAGGCGCATCTCGTCCGCCATCGCCGGCAGGGGATCGACGCCCCCGCGCAGATCGAGCGCCGCCTTTTTTTCGAGCCTGAAGACCATCTCGCGCCCCGCAAGCCTGAACCGTTCCTGCTCGGAGGCGCGGATGGACTTTTCGAGGGTCGAAAACCCGTACCACCCCGCCCCCGCCATCGGCGCCACCGCCGCAAGCGCCAGCCAGAGCGCGAATTTGAGGGAGTATCTCACCCCGGCATCTGTAACACCCCCGCGAAGAAAGTGTCAAACACCGCCGATTCCGGCATTCGGAGTACGCTCGTAGTCGACACCCACAGCCCCGCCCCGGCGCGCCCTGGAGCCCCGGCTCGCCCCAAACCTGGGCCAGAAGCGACGAAACACCCGGCGGAGCATGCGCGAGCCGGGGAGGAAGGGCGTGCCGGGGTGGGGCGTTCCCGCACGTACTCCAAATTCCAGCGCCGATTGAACGGTGGGGCGTTTGGGTGTAGCATCCCGTCGAATGGCCCGCTTCCCCGTCAGGTTTTGCGCCGCAGCCGCCGCGTCCTTGTGCGTTGCGCTGGTTTGCGCCGCGGCAGCCGCCCGGACCCCCTCTGACGGGCAGAAACGGCCGGCCGGCAAAGATGGTCCGTCAAAAAAAACGCCGGAGCGTCCGACGCTCATCGTTTTCAACATTGTGCCCGAGAAAGGCGTCGAAAAGGGCGCCGCGAACCTCTTGACCGAGCTTGTGCTGGACAGGGTCACCAAGCTGCAAAAGCACGTCGTCATCGGCCAGAAAGACATCGAGAAGATGGTTTCGTGGGAGAAGGAAAAGCTCAAGCTTTGCACCGAGGGGAGCTGCCTGGCCGAGATCGCGGGCGCGATGGGCGCCGACCTCTACGTCGAGGGGTCCATCGGCGTCATGGGCGACAGCTACATGATCAATCTCAAGCTCATGGACGCGCGGGGCGTGCGGGTCATAGAACGGACCACGGAGGTGGTGAAAAAGGACGAAAACGCGGCCGTGGACGCCGTGGGGCGCTGCGTCGGGGCCATCATGGGAGCGCCGCCGGGGCAAACCGGCAGGCAGGCGGGATCTTTTGAGGCGGGCGCGGTTCCTCCCGGGCTGTTGGAGGAGTACGAGCAGGCGGCCGTGCAGTTCCGCGTCGTGGCGCGGAACGCCCTGGCCGACCGGGGAATGGCGGGGTTCGCGGCAAAATACAGGGCCGCGCGCGAACAGATGAAGGTCCTGGCGAAACGGGCGGCGGAGATACAGGCGATCGCCAAGGCGCCGTTTAACGCCTTCGAACAGGACTCGGCGTTGTGGCGATCTCTTCTGGCCAGGCGCACCGAGGTCGTTTCGCAATTCCAGATATGCCTCCAGTTTCACTCGGATCTTGATCCGGAACACGCGGCCCGTCTGACCTCGCTCGTCACGGGGGCGCTCCACCAGATGGGCGTAGCGTCAAGGCCGGGGAGCGGGTGCAGCGGTGGAATCGTGCTCAGGATCGACTGCAAGTTGAACTGCAGGCAGGGACACCTCGGTCCGGTGTGCCAGCTCGAGATGAACGGGACGCTTGACAACACGGCCAGGGGCGAGAAGCTCGCCAAGATCCCGTTCGGCGACACGTTCAAGGGGGCGCACGGCAACGATCCCGAGAAGGCAAAGAAGAAGGCGTGCGATGCGGTGACGCAGGACAAGGTCAAGGCCGCACTGGACAAGGCTTTCTCGTCTGTGTTACCCGTGGAATGATGGAGGTGTGGGCAATGCGTCGCGGTTTCGGGGGCCGCATGAGTCGGACACCGGCGCCCGGCAAGACCGGTCAGGAAACGCTCCGGGATCTTGTGAGAAGGCTCAGGTCGGGTTTCGGAAGCGACCTGTTTGGGGTTGTCCTGTTCGGGTCGCGCGCGCGCGGCGACGCCGGCGACCGCAGCGACTTCGACGTTTTTGTCATCGCCGATCGACTTCCATCCGGCGCTTTGGAACGTCACAAGGCCGTACTCGAACGGATCGGCGGACGCAAAGGTCCCGTGAACTTTCTCGCGAAGACAAAACGGGAGTTCGAGGAGGCGTTCCCTTCATTGTACCTCGACCTCGCGAAGGACGGCATCGTTCTTTTCGACAAGACGGGCTACATGAAGGAGAGGCTGGAAAGGATTGGGAAGATCACGCGCGAGGCGGGGTTGTCGCGCGTGAAGAGACACCGGGGCTTCTTCTGGCGGTGGAAAAGAAAGCCCCTCCCCACTTGGCGAATAGACTGGAGCGGTGTTCATGACGTCGTCTGACGCAAGGTACAGGCTCGATCTTGCTCAGGGCTTTCTTGCCGAGACGGAAGATCACTTGGAGAACGGTTCGTTCAGGGCCGCAGTGGACACCTCTCAGCTTTGCGTCGAGAATGCCATCAAGGCGGTCGCTTCGCTGTTCGGTCCCGTTCCCAAGACTCACGAGCCGCGGGAGATGCTCGAAGAGATCGCCGGCCAGGTGAAACTCAAACGAGGAGAGAAGCAAGTTCTCGCGCGGCTTACGGTTTTGGGGGAGGTGCTCGGGTTTGAACTGCACGTCAGGGTCGACTACGGCGACGAAGCATCGCGGACGACCCCATGGATGTTGTATCAAAAGAAGGACGCGACCGAGGCGGTTTCGATCGCGAAGGAGGCGCTGCGGATCGCAAGGGGCATTGTCGAGGGCCGGCTGAAGTGAGAACACCGCGGAGGATGGCGTTTGCGGCCGCCTTCGTTGTGGCGCTCGTTTTCGCGCGGCAGCCGGGCGCGGAACAACCGAAGAAGTGCGAGATCATCCGGAGGTCCGGCGACGCCGAGGTCGGCAAGGACGCGCCGTGGTTTGCGGCGTGGACCCCGGGGAACGCCGTCATCAACACGAAGATTCTGTTGAAAGACGACGCCACCAAGAGAATCGCATATGTGTTCTTCGCCACATACTGCGAGCCGTGCAGGTATGGGCTCAATTTTGTCAAACAGAACAAGGTCCGGCTCGAAGCCGCAGGTGTCCGGGTTGTCCTTGTCGACTACATGGAAGACGCGGGGGAGGTCAAGCCGTATCTCGAGAAAATGGGGCTCAAGGGCTTCATCGTGGCGCTTGACAAGTTCGGCCAGAACGGGCGGAAGTTCGGCATCGAAAAGAAGACGAAGAACGACGTGAGCGCGGCCCTCCCCCGTACGTTCATCGTCGGCGGCGACGGCAGGCTCAAAAAGATCATCGGTGCCGAGGGGGAGGACTACGTGGAGCAGCTCATCAACTGAAACGCGTCTTTCCCGCGAACCGTTCCGTTCTCGCGCCGAACCCCGCATCACGCTGTTTACACGCTCTTGAGATTTCAGGTATAAGGATGGCGGTGCTTCGATCGCAATAGAGGGGAACTCCATGCTTTGGAGACTGGTTGTCCTGGGCATCGCGTCGGCCGCGCTCGTCCCACTGCACGCCTTGGCCCAGGAGTCGCAGAAGATCGTCGCGGTTCTGGAGTTCCGAAACGAGGCGGGGCTTACGGCATACGAGAGCGGCACGGTCACCGATCTCCTCCGAATTGCAGCGCGCGAGAAGTTGCCGGAACGCGAATACATCGTGATGACGCGGGAGAACATGGTGAAGCTCCTCCCGCCGGGGACCGACCTCTCCAAGTGCGTTCAGGCCGAGTGCGAGGTCGACATTGGCAGGCAGATCGGGGCCGACTTCGTGGTGGCGGGCGAAGTCGGGCGTTTTGGGTCCGCGCTCCAGGTCAAGATGAAGCTCTATGACACCAAGAGCGGAGATCTCCTGAGCGGCCAGATTGCCGAGGCCAGGGACACGGACGGCCTCAAGGACCCGATCAAGAGCAAGGCGTCGGTGTTGTTTGCGAAGCTGACGGCGCGCGCCGAGGCGGCCGGCGCCGAATGGGTCCCCGAAGGGGCCGAGAAGAAAGTGATAGTGCCGTTTGAGAGCGAGCCCGGAGGGGCCGTGGTGCTCGTGGACGGCAAGGTCGTCTGCCAGAAGACACCGTGTTCGAAGGGCGTGACGGAGGGTCTGCACCAGGTCTCAATGCAGATCGAGGGGTACTCCCCCCGCACGGGGCGGGTTGATATTCAGAAAGGCGCGGCAGTCCTTTTCAAGCTCGTGCGGGATGCAGGTTGGTTGACAGTCCAGGCGAACACGCAAGACGTCGTCGTCAAGGTGAACGGCGCCGAAAAGGGCAAGGCGCCGGTCGCCAGGTTGGAGTTACCCGCCGGAAGGTATGAGGTTTCGGGGACGGCGCCGTGCCACTACGATGAAACGCAGAAGGTGGTGCTGGAACCCGGGGCCGAAAAAACGGTCACGCTGGCGCCGAAACCCAAGGTCGGTGCGATCGACGTTGCGGCCGAGGACGAAAAGGGCAACGAGATCGAAGCGGACGTATTCGTTGACGGAAAACGCGTGGGCACCGCTCCCGGTTTGTTCAAGGTGTCCGTGTGTGCCAAGTCGCTGGTTGTCGAGCATCGCGGGCAGAGGTTCATTCAGGATTTGCGGGTTCCGGAGAAAACCGTTGTGAATGTTTCGGCAAGGCTATCGCAAAGGGCTGAGGCCCAGCCAAAGGCCCCCGAGTACTTCCCTGCATGGGCGGTGGCGCCCAACATCCCGCAACGGGTCGAGGCTCAGTCAAAGGTCCCCGAGAGGCAGTTGGAGCCGGTTGCTCCGGTCCCGCCGCCGGTCTCCCAAGCCGCCGACGACGGACAACCAAAATCTGAAGTGGTCGCCGAAAAGCCTGCGCGCCCGGTGCCGGAAAGCAAGCCCCCGGAGGAAAAAGAGAAAGACCAGGAGCCACAAAAAGAGGTGTCGCCGGACGAGAAGACGGGGAAGGAGGAAAAGCTCCATTCGATCGGGCTCGTCGCAGGGGCGAGCTGGGCATATTTCAACAGCTCGGCTGACTACAAGACCGGCTTTACAGGCGGGCTTGCGGTAGATTTCGGTGTGTCAAGGTACTTCTCCGTCCGGCCCGAACTGCTCGTCTCCATGAAAGGGAATGATCATTTCGACGGCGCGTCGGGGAACACCTACACCTACACGCTCACCTATGTCGAGTTACCGGTCCTTGCCAAGGTCTCGTTGGCCACCGAGGTTTTTGTGCCGGAACTGTATGCTGGCCCGTACTTTGCTTCCCTTGCAACCGCTTCCAAAGAGGGGTCCAGTGACAGTCAGGATGTTGATGAGATGTTCGACAAGATGGACTTCGGCTTCATTTTCGGCGGCGGGTTCAGGCTCAATTTTTCGGACTGGGCCCTCCTGTTCGACTTCGACTATTCCCTTGGCGTGGTTTCGATCCTTACGTACGGAGACAAGAAGAACACCGCCCTTTCCGTTACCGGCGGCGTGGCGTACAAGTTCTGATGCGGTGATAGACAGATAGGCGGGACAAAGATGAAGAGCATGTTCTGTGTGAGTGTGGCCCTCGCCCTGTTCTTCTTTGGGTGCAGCACGTCCAGCGATCGCACTGCCTCCGGCGCCGAAGGCGGCGACGAGTGCACAAAGGGCGAGGTGCGGGAGTGCGACTGCGGTGGCGGCATGATGGGCACACAGGTGTGCGTGGATGACGGTGTAAAGGTTTTCTGGGAGAAATGCACGAATTGTGAAGCTGAAGGGAATGACACGGGCTCAATAACAAACGATGCAGGGAACATAGATTCTGGCGATGCGAGTACAGCTGACGACAGCGGTTCAGTGTCCGACACCGGTGGCGGGTGCGACTGCCCCTCCGGTTGCTGCGACAAGAGCGGCGTGTGCAAGCCGGGGACCGTAGACACCATCTGCGGAAAGGGCGGCGGCGACTGCGCCGACTGCTCAGCCGATAGCAATAACTGCGTCAATCAGGTGTGCGAGGCGCAGCTGGGCTGCAAGGTAAACTCCGACTGCCCGCTCGGGTACATCTGCTACGAGCAGAAGTGTGTCGAGGGGTGCAACAAGGACGCCGACTGCCCGCAGACGGTGCCGAAGTGCAGGGCATCGGTGCAACCTCGCGGGAAGTGCATCGAGTGCCTTGCCGATGTAGACTGCAAGGCAATTGGGACCAACTATTTCTGCAACAACGGAACTTGCGAAAAGGTCCAACCGCTATGCAACCCCAAGTGCACGGCGTGGGAGGAGTGCGGCGAGGATGAGGTTTGTCACCCACGCGAGGGGTACTGCAACCAGGACGCTGATTGCACGAAGCTAGACCCATCTCTGCTCTGCGATGTCAACACGCATGCCTGTGTCCTTCCCGAGTGCGTCGTCGACGACGACTGCACCGTGACCTGCATACCATGCGGCGGTACATGTGATTCCAACAAATGCCAGTGCATCGCCTCTTGCGGCGCACCTTTGTGCGCGACCTGCACAGACACCCCCGAATGCCAGCCCGGGCTGACCTGTACTGGGCTCCTGACCAAATACTGCAACACGCAGTGCACAACTGACGCCGACTGCGGCGGGAAGTACTGTTACACGTGGATCAGTACCTGCCAGTGCCCCAATGAGACAGATGCGGGTGTCGAGGTCGATGCGGGCCTGGACAGCGGTGAACCGGACGTTGGGCAAGACGCGGGGACAGATGGCGGGTGTGCAGGCTGCACCGCGTTCGGCTACTGCCTCCCCGGGGACTCGAACTATGCCTGCGGGACAGGAGGCGTTGAGTGCGTGCAGTGCCAGAGCGGGCAGATATGCACCAACGGCCAGTGCCAATAACAATTTGCGTCAGGGTGACAATGAAAACAAAGAAAGTATTTTCCACGATCGTTGTTCTTGCCGCGATCTTTGTCGGCTGCGACACATCCGGCAACAATGCGGCCTCCGGCACCGACGGCGGTGACTGTACCAAGGGCGATAAGCGCGAATGTGACTGCGCCGGCGGCATGGTGGGTACGCAGGTCTGCGTGGATGACGGGGCGAAGTTCTACTGGGAAAAATGCGGAGACTGTGCGGGTGTCGACGCCGGTCAGGGTGTCGACGCCGGTCAGGGTATCTGGGAAGACGCTGTGTCGGGCCTTTCGTGGCAAAACCCCGGACCCACAGAAACATTCACTTTCAACACAGCGACCAGTTACTGTGATGATCTGACCTTGGCCGGCCATGACGACTGGCGGCTTCCGGGCATCAGCGAACTGCGCTCGCTCATCCGAGGTTGCGTACCCACGCAAACGGGCGGGGCATGCGGCGTGACGGACTCATGCTTGGAAGGTGGTTGTTGGGGAGCGGGGTGTGATGGTTGCGGAGACCTCCAAGGCCCTGGCGTGGGCGGCTGCTACTGGGATTCCGGGCTCAAAGGGATATGCTCTTGGTACTGGTCGTCGTCGTCCTATGCCGGTGGCACCTCCTTCGCATGGGGCGTGAACTTCGACAACGGCTACGTGTACGACGTCGTCAAGACCAACACCTACAATGCCCGTTGTGTGCGCGGTGGACCGTGAATTGGTTATTGGGGTATTTGGTTCTTTGGTGTGACAAAAAAGGGATTGGGGAATGGAGTGCGAGGTCGACGTGGGCAAGGAGTGGCGATGGGAAGGGGAGTTGAGGAGGTTAAGAGCATGACGGCGAACGTTCGGGAACCGTATGGCAAGCTCCTCGATGATTTCGTTGCCGCACTGAAGAAGTCTTTCGGAGACAATCTTGTTTCGGTCGTCCTTTACGGCTCGGTGGCGAGAGGTGAGGCCAGGAAGGACAGCGACATTGACGTGTGTCTCGTGTTCCGGTCTCTGCCCAAATGCCGGCACGAAAGGACCAAGCTCATCCACCCCATTCTTCTGGACCTCAGAGAACGGGAGAGCTATTTGTCTTTGTACAGGGAACGGTATCTCCCCGAGATAGCGCCCATCTCGTACACGGCCGGGGAGATCGAGGACACCAAGCCGATCTTCCTAGACATGGTCGAAGATGCGATTCTCCTGTTGGATGACGGGACCTTTTCGGCCAAGCTCCACGGCCTGCGGAAGAGGATGGCCGAACTGGGTACCCGCAAGGTGGCCCTCGACGACGGGAGCCACTACTGGGTCCTGAAACCGGGCATGCGCCTCGGCGAGGAGGTGGTCATATGACCAACCTCAACGTCGCCGCCGCGCAGCTCAAGGACGCACGGATCATTCTGGAGGAGGCGAAGGAATCTTTTGAGAAGGGACACTTTCACCGTACGGTCCGGAAGTGCCAGGAGAGCGTGGAACTGGCACTCAAGGGGCTTCTCAAGTTGAAGGGCGTCGAGTACCCGAAGTCGCACAAAATCGGCAAAGTGCTTGCGGGTACGCTTGCCGGGGATGTCGACGCAGTCTTTCTGTCCAGGGCTGTTTCGCTTTCGGACCAGCTCGCCGACGACCGCGAGCCGTCGTTCTACGGTTCGGACGAGGCGCCGGCTGACGAACTTTTCAGCGTTGACTCGGCGAGGCAGATCCTTGAGGAAGCGACCTTTGTTGTGGCGTTCGTCGCGAAGCTGGTGGGATCGGATGGACTTGGGCGGTAGGTTCTTTTCGGGGCCAAAGATCGCGGAGGAGGAGCGCATGAACAAGACGGTGTTGCAAGTCGGCGTCACCGTGCTCACGCTCGCCGCCTTCCTTTTGCCGGCCTTTGCCCAGGACTCCAAGAAGCCCGTCGGCGTGCTGGAGTTCTCGAATCAGGCGGGGTTTTCGGAGTGCGATACAGCCAACGTTGCGGACATACTGTGCGTCGGTGCGCGCGCAGCTCCCCGAGGAAGTGCGAATCCGATGGCGCCCAGATTGCTGTCCTGTGGTATTATTGCGAAATGAGTGCTCTGACGGAAATCGCGCAACGGCACGGGCTTTCGGTTGTCTATCTTTTCGGCTCGCGCGCGCAAGAAGGGGCGGCGTACCTGGAGGACGGCCGGGCGGCGTCCGACTCGGGGTCGGACCTCGACATCGCCGTCGGGTTCGAGAAGCCACCGGAGGACGCCGTCCACGCATTCGGCGTGATCTACAAGGATCTCTCGGCCATCTTCGAGCCGTTCGCTATCGACCTCGTGTTCGTCCATGAAGCGAACCCGCTGTTCAGGTACGAGATCATCAAGGGCGTTCGGGTGTACGAGACGGACCCCGACGCCGCCGACGCATTGGAGGAACGGGTCATCAAGATCGCGGCAGATCTTGCCGTGAAGAAACGCATCATGGACCGCGAGATCCTGGAGGCGATTAGGGATGGTTATCGCGAGATTGGATACGACGCGAATCGCTGAGCTCCTGCGGTTCATCGAAACGTGCATCGGCGAACTCCGACCGTACGGCGCCATGAACGTTGACGAGTTCATGGCGGACAAGCGAAACCCTGCATTCGTCGAGAGCTACCTTCGTCGCGCGCTCGAGGCGGTCTTTGACATCGGGCGGCACATCCTCGCCAAGTCGTACGGGTTCAAGGACATCGAGTACAAGTCCATCGGAAAAGAGCTTGGGGAACGCAGTGTCATCACAAGGGACTTGTCCGAAAAGCTGATCGTCATGGCCGGGTACAGAAACCGGATGGTGCACTTTTACAGGGAGATTACCGCCGCAGAGCTGCATCGGATCATCGCCGCCGACCTGTCCGACGTGGAGGAGTTCACGCGCGAGATCGCCAGGTTCCTCGAAGCCGCCGCCGGTTGATGGGACACGGCACCGGGATCGCAGATCATGAACTTGCGGACGTTCGAGCAACCTGCCAGAGGAAACCTATGGTACGGAGACTGCTGTTCCTGACCATCGCTTCGTTTGCGGCAATGCCAATCCAGGTCTCGGCCGACGACTCCAAGAAGCTCGTCGCGGTGCTGGAGTTCCGGAACGAGGCGGGACTTACAGAGTACGAGATCGCCACCCTTTCCGACATCGTCCGCAAGGCGGCTCGGGAGCAACTGCCGGAAGACAAGTGGGTAATCATGACGCGGGAGAACATGGTCAGGCTCCTGCCGCCGGGGCGGTCCCTCGAAAAATGCGCCGAGGCGGAGTGTGAGGTCGAGGTCGGGCGGCAGGTGGGGGCCGACTATGTGGTTGCCGGCGAAGTCGGCGTGTTCGGAACAACGTTGCAGGTCAAGATGAAACTGTTCGACACCAAGACGGCAGATGTGATTTCTGTCGAAATCACGGGATCGAGACACATCGATTCCCTGGCGGCCGACATCCAAAAAAGCGCGGTCGCGTTTTTCTCCAAGCTTGTGTCTCGTCCGGACCGGCCGGCCCTCGTTCCGCAACCGGCGCCATCCCCGCCCCTTTCCACCAAACGAGTGCCTGACCAGCCGCTGTCACAACCGGTCGCTGTGACGGAGCATCCGCCTCAGCGACATTCCGAAGCGCAAACAGCCTTCAAGAACGGCCTTTGGCGCATCATCCCGGCGGAATCCCATGAAGCGTTCACCGTGCGCATGGACGCCCATGTTGAATACTTTTTTTGGGACGACTTCCTTTATGAGGGCGATTCCAATCATCGGGTGGCCGGCGATATCTTGATCGGCTTTGTGCCTTGGGACAACCTCGAGTTTTGGTGGCGCTACCAACCCACGGGCACATATAACACCCAGGTGGTTCCGCAAACGATGACGAATATGAGCAGAATGGCGCTTGGCGCGAGTTGCGTCTACCCCGTTCACAGTTCAGTTGGATTGGGCGCTTCCGTTGGCCTCGGTTTCAACGCGCGTCCGGGCAACATCTTTTTTGACCTGCCCGCCACCTCATTCACGCCGCAAGTGCTGGCCTCTTTTGGCAGCCGCGAGCCGGGGGCGTTGTTCCCGATCAGATTGCACGTCAACGCAGGGGCGTACCTGATCGCCTCGAACCGGCTTGGGATTGGCGAGGCTGACCGTTACGCGCACTACATGCTCGATATCAACGAGCAGAAACAGGGGTTGTTGGGTTTTGCGGTTGATTTTCCCGTCGAAAAGGCGGCCATTTTGCCGTTTGTCGAAACGACACTGAGGTGGCCGGATGGTCCGAGCTACGTGACACCGGGGGTCAAGTGGCAGCCGTCCGTTCGGCACGAATTCACGCTAGACCTGTTTGTTGATGTTGGATTGATGAGGGGAACCCCGGCGCTCGCGCCAACCACGCTGGTTTACAATATAATATTCGGGGCGTCATATGGTATTCATCCGTTTGAAGAGCAGGCCGCAGGCGTTCGTGCCACGGACTCACGCGGCCAAGAATGAACACTGAGGTGGATTGATGATGACGACTGGACGGCCCAACATCGCACCCAAGACGATAGCGGCTCTCGTCACGCTCTCGACGACGCTTTTGACGGTTCCCGCGGGGGCGCAGGAAAAGAAGCTCGTCGCGGTGCTGGAGTTCCGGAACCAGGCGGGGCTTTCGGAGTACGAGGGCGGGGCGGTCACCGACATGCTGCGCATCGCGGCGCGCGAGAAGCTTTCGGACAAGGAATATCTCGTGATGACGCGGGAGAACATGGTCAAGCTCCTGCCGCCGGGGACCGATCTGTCCAGGTGCTCGGACGCCGAGTGCGAGGTGGACGTGGGGCGGAAGATAGGGGCGGACTTCGTGGTCGCGGGCGAGGTCGGGCGGTTCGGGTCGGTGCTTCAGGTCAAGATGAAGCTCTACGACACCAGGACCGGCGACCTGATGGGCGGGCAGATCGCCGAAGCAAAAGACGTTGACGGACTCAAGGACTCGGTCAAGAGCAAGGCTTCGGTCTTGTTCGCGCGGCTCGTGAGCAAGATGCCTGCCCGGAAAGAGGCCGAGTCCGAGGGCGTCATCGAGACGCGGGTCATCATCCCGTTCGGAAGCGAACCCGAAGGCGCAAAAGTGCTCGTTGACGGGAAGCTCCTGTGCGAGCGGACGCCGTGCACCAAGAGCCTCAGCGAGGGACCGCACCAGGTTTCGATGCAGCTCGACAACCACGTCGCCCGGGCCGAGAGTATCGTGGTCAAAAAGGGACTGGCGGTCCACTTCAGGCTCGACGCGAACCTGTCGTGGCTTTCGGTGACGTCGACGCCGTCCGGGATCCCTTTCAAAGTGAACGGCGAGGCCCGTGGACAGACGCCGGTCGAGCGGTTGGATCTCAAACCAGGCTCGTACGAAGTGGCTGTTGCGTCGCTTTGTCATGCACACGAAAAGGTCAAGGTGTTCCTTGAGCCCGGGCAAGAGAAGGTGGTGGCCCTTCCGATCAGACCGCGTACCGGCGTGATAGACGTGGTTGCCGAGGACGAGAAGGGCAACGAGATCGAGGCGCAGGTTTTTGTTGACGGCAAGGAAGTCGGCACAACGCCCGGCGTCTTCAAGGTCCCGCTTTGCAGCAAAACCCTTGAGGCCCGGCACAAAGACGCGGTGCGGGTGATCGACCTTGGCCTCAAGGAAAACGAGGTCAAAAGAGTCGCGGCCAGATTCGAAGGCCCAGCCGCCAAGCCGCCCGAACCTGTGCCGATTCCGTCGCCAAGTCTCGGCCAGACGAAAGGGCTCAAACAACCCGTATCGGCAACGGAAATGTCGCCACCAAGCGACGACGATGACCTCACCGGGCTGAACGTGACGGGGCACATCTTGTTCTGGGGCGGGGTGGCCCTTGCAGTAGGCGGAGGTATCCTCCAATCGAAGGGCGATTCCTCATCTGAATCCGATCCGACGGCATCGAGCGAGGCGCACGTTTTCCTTTACATTGCCGGCGGCGCCTGCGCAATTTCTGGAATCGCCGTTTGGGGTGTTGTCTCCGAAAAGACCAGCGGGAAGAAACACGGACTGTCCGTCACTCCCCTCGACGGGTCCGGATTGGGCGTCAGCTACGGCGGGATGTGGTGATGCGGAGGGGCGCGGCAATCCCGCTTCTGGCGATGGCGGTGCTGGGCGGCGCGGGAGGTGTTGCCGCATGGCGAGTTGGCGTCCGGGTTTCTGGGTTCTGGGTTCTGGTGTTCGCCCGCGGAGGGCGGATGATGTTAGCCCAGCGTTTCAACGCTGGGAATGCGAGGTGGCGAAAAAAGACGAAGTCCCGCAGGGACGACCGAATTCAGGAGCGCGGCATGCCCCATTGAAATGGGTCGATACGACGAGATACCTGTGGGGGTGATGTTTCATCCGTCCCTGTCGGGACTCGGAATGTGGTTGGATCTGCCCCGAAACCCAGCAATGAATTGCTGGGCTAATATCGGACGTCCCCTCGGGGACACGACGGATAGGAACAACCGCACGGAAAAGTTGCATTGGACGGGCGCCGGGCGCATGATCTTTGCGTGAGGTCCAGACTCGCAGTCGTCGCAGCACTTGCCGCGGTCCTTGCCGCCGGGGCGGCCGGTGCGGAAACCTGCCTCAAGCCTTCCGACCTG
>JACRCP010000096.1 GCA_016218965.1 Deltaproteobacteria bacterium
AGCATCGGGCATCTTCTCGGCTCCTGGTCAAGGTGTGTAGACAACATCCTTGTACCAAGATCCGGAGATGCCCTCTTCTTCACCTATAAAAGTTCAGAAAACGCCCTCGGCGGGTTTATGCACACTAATTCCAGAAGAACCCAAAAAAAGTGAGGGGCGGTCAAGGGAAAGCGCTTATTGCGCGGGCGGGATGAATAATCTAAGATACGTTGTCGGAGGTGCGGAGAAGGATGTGCCGGATGTTCGGAATGTTAAGCAACGACCCCAAGCGGCTGGGCTGTTTCCTGTACGCTCACCGGACCGAACTCGCCCCGCCGCCCGGACTGCGGCCCGACGGGGTCGGGATCGGTTGGTATTCGAACAACGAGGCGCTCCTCTCGAAACGGCCCGCCCCGGAGGGCGGCGAGCTTTCGTGCCACAGGTTCGCAAAAGGGATCTACTCCGACGCGCTCATGATGCATGCACGGGCCGCGGGCGGCGCGCCCTGGAAGGTCGAGAACACCCACCCCTTCCGGTTCATGAACTGGCTGTTTGCCCACACCGGCTCGATAACCGGGTTCGAGCGCATCTCGACCAAGCTCTTTTTTGCGCTGCCGGGCCACTTGCAGCGGAATGTCAAGGGCGAGACCGACTCGGAGGTGGCCTTCCACGTGTTCCTGAACATCCTGGGGAGGGTGAAACCCGTCGATTCGTCCGACATCCGGCCGCGCGACGTCGCCGATGCGCTGGCGAAGACGGTCGAAGTGATCGAGGACGCCTCGGGGGCGGAGCGCCAGGGTACGGGCGGCCAGTCGGTGATGAACTTCATCTGCTCAAACGGATCGATCCTCGCAGGCGCCCGCTTCGGCGCGCCGATGCTGCTCATCCGTTTCCAGGGGATACCCGACTGCGCGGTGTGCAAACTCGATTCCAAGTCGCTCAACGCTGACGCCCTTGCACAGGCACACAGACGCTTCACGGGGGTCGTTCTTGCGTCGGAACCCCACCAGAAAGTCCCCGGCGCGATCGAACTGCCGGACCGGACAGTTGTCACCGTAGGACCGGACCTCGGCCACACAATCAAGAGCTTCTGACCCGCCTTCTGGTGATGACGACCTGTGCCGCAAGCGCCGCGACGAACACGAGCATCGAAATGAACTGACTTGTGGAGAGCACCCCCTCCACCAGGAACCCTCTGGCCTTGTCCCCGCGGAAGGCCTCGACCACTGACCGGATTATCGGGTACAGCGTCATGTACATCAGGACCACCTGCCCGTCGAAGCGTTTTTTGCTTCGGACGAGGATCAAGGCGAAGAAGATGGCGGTTTCGCCCAGCGCCTCGTAGAGCTGGACCGGGTGGAGCGGGACATGGTGCGGCGCCAAGGTGTCCGGATGCTCGAAGCGGACGGCAAGCGCGAAGTCGGCCGCACATTCGCGACCCCAGCAGCACCCGGCCGAAAAGCAGCCCAGGCGCCCGAACGCGTGCCCCAGCGGCACGCTGGGGATGAGAATGTCGGCAATCCGCAAAAATCTCAGCCGGTGCCTGCGCACGTAGAGCCATGCGGCGAGCAGGGCACCCAGGAAGGCTCCGTACCACACCAGCCCCCCCTCCCAGAGCCTGAGCAAACCGAGCGGGTCTCGGAGGTAGTCGCGCCAGTTGACGACGATAAACACAACCCTGCTCCCGACGAGACCGGCGACGAGCAGCCAGAACGAAACGTCGAGGATCTTCTCCGGGTCCTCGCCCGTCTTCCGCGCCTCGCGCATCGCAAGGTACACCCCGAGAACGAACCCGACGGCTATGAAGAACCCGTACGAGTGGACGCCGATGTTCCGGCCGAAGACGCGGATAGGGATTTCAAAAAGCGTAGGGTGCATCGGCCACTGCTCAACCCTCGGCGGCGCCGGTGATGCCCGCCTTCCGGGCGAGGCGGAAGTACATCGCGGCCGAGAACGCGAAGACCGCAAGGCTCACGATCTGCGACGACGAGAGCGCCCCGCCGAAGAACAACCCGCGGTTGTCGTTTCTCGCGTACTCGAGGGCGAAGCGCACGACCGGGTACATGAGGCCGAATAGGAAGACGATCTGGCCGTCGAACCTCTTGCGCGGGCGCACCACGAAATACAGAAGCAGGAAGATGCCGAGGCAGGCGAGTCCCTCATAGATCATGGTCGGGATGAGCGGCGGCGTTTCGGCGTGCTTTGACGTGACGACCCCCGCGTTTCGCAGCTCGGCAAACGCCGCGCTGCCCTTTGGAAAACGAAGCGAGAGCGGGCCGCCCGATTCGGACCCGAAGCAGCAGCCGTTGAGCAGGCAACCGGTTCGGCCGAACACGAGGCCCAGCGCAATCCCCCACCCGATGATGTCGGTCATCTTGAGAAGAGGCAGCTTTTTCCGGAGCATGAAGCCGACGGCGGCGAGCGTCGCGAGGACGAGCCCGCCGTAGAAAGCGAGGCCGCCCTTCCAGACGTAGAACGTCTGGAGGGGGAAGCGGAGGTAGAAACGGATGATCGGCTCCCCGCGCCCGGCGATCTTCTCGACGTCGGTGGCCCCGAGCTTGGTGATCTCCTGGGCGGTGGGCCCGCCCTTGTGGAGCGCAGTCGAATAGAAGAAGTCGTGCGGCATCTCCTCGACGAGGACGTGCATAAGGCGCGAGCCCGCGATCCCGGCGATCACTATGATGATGCACATGTCCAGAAACGCAGTCGCGTCGAGCCCGGTGCGCCGGCATTCGCGCCATCCGAGGATGATGGCGGCGAGGAACCCGAGCATGAGGAGCGTGTAGTAGCTGGGAAGGCCGACGTCGCCGATCTTGAAAAGCCACGGCCGCATGAAGTCAATACCATCTCTGCCAAGGTCATTGCGCCGGCGGCTGTCCCTCCGTCCGGCTTTCAGCTTTCAGCTTTTCACTTTCGACCGTCTTCCGCTCTTCCTCCCCGAACAGCATCGTCCATACCATCAGGACGACGCCGAGCGAGATGGCCGAATCGGCGATATTGAACGTGGGCCAGTGCCAGTCCTTCCAGTACCAGTCTATGAAATCGACCACGTAGTTGTGGCGCAGGCGGTCGATAAAGTTCCCGACCGCGCCGCCCAGGATCATCGAAAGCGAAACCAGCATCACCTTCTGGTCCGACTCGACCTTCCTGTAGAAATAAAGGATGAAGGCAATCGCGAGCAGGCTCACTGCCACGAAGAATGGCGCGCGGAACGCCTCGTTTGCCCCGGCCAGAAATCCCCAGGCCGCGCCCGGGTTTTCGACGTACCGGAGTTGGAAGCATCCCTTGATAACGTCGACCCCGCGGCCGCTCTTGAGCTTTTCGACGGCCAGGAGCTTGGTCCACTGGTCGAGACCCGTGACCAAAACCACGGATGTTGCGAGCCAGACGTACTTCCCTTTCACGCGTTCGACTCCTCCCGCACCACTTCTCGCGCCTCACGCCTCATGCCTTGTCCGCAATCGCCTCCGCGCACGTAGGGCAGATGTCCGTGTGCGCCGCGTTGTTGCCGATCTTCTCGTCGTACTTCCAGCAGCGCGGGCACTTGGCGCCCGGGGCGCGTTTGACGAATATGGTGAGTCCCTCGACAGCCTCGGATCTGTGCCGCAGGGCGTCCGGAGCCGGCTCCGAAACCCGCCCCATCCATCCCGACGTCACCGTCACCTCGGGCCAGATGCCGCGGCGCCCGACTTCGTCGATGAAACCGGAGATATCGCCGTCCGCGGCAAAGCCCCACGTCGCCTCGAGGGACTGGCCGATCTTCTTTTCCTTCCGGAGCCCCTCAAGGGGTTTCAAGACCTCGTCCCGGACCGCGAGGACTCGGCGCCACTCATCGAGCAGGGACTGGTCGACCGCGAGCGCTTCGGCCGAAGGGAACGCCGTGAGATGCACCGACTCCTCCCTCGCCCCCGGCACATAGCCCCACGCCTCCTCGGCCGAGAACGGCAGGATGGGCGCGACGAGCCGCAGGAGGGTCCGGAGCATATGGTCGAGGACGGTCTGGGCGCTGCGCCTCGCCGGCCCGTTGCGGCGCGCGGTGTAAAGCCTGTCTTTCAACACGTCGAAATAGAAGGCCGACAGGTCGACCGCGCACAGCTCAACGAACGAATGGTACACGGCGAAGAACTCGTAGGCGTCGTAAGCCTTGATGATCCGGCGGGCCTTCATGTTGAAGTTGGAAAGGGCAAAGCGGTCGAGCTCCAGAAGCGACTCGACGGGCACCGCGTCTTTTCCGGCGTCGAAATCGTGGAGGTTCCCCAGCATGTATCTTATGGTGTTGCGCACCTTCCGGTACGACTCGGCAAGCGGCCCGATCATGTCCTTCGTGAACCTGATGTCCGCCGTGTAGTCGACCGACGCGAAAAGGAGCCTCAGGATGTCGGCGCCGTACGTCTCGATGACCTTCTCGGGGGCGATGACGTTCCCCAGTGACTTGCTCATCTTCTTGGCCTTCTCATCAAGAATGAGCCCGTGCGTGAGCACGGCGCGATAGGGCGCCGCCCCGCGGGTGGCCGCCGCCGTGATGAGCGAGACCTGGAACCAGCCTCTGTGCTGGTCGGTCGCCTCGAGGTACATGTCGCACGGCCACGTGAGGTCCTTTTTCGGGTCTTCCTCGAGCACCGCGCGCTGCGAGACCGAAGAGTCGAACCAGACGTCGAGGATGTCCTCTTCCTTCTTGAACTCTGCGCCGCCGCATTTGGCACACGCGAACCCGTCCGGCAGGAAGGTCCCGATCGCGTCGGTGAACCACACGTCGGCGCCTCGCGCGGCAGTGGCTTTCATTGCCCTCTCGACAACGCGCGCGTCAAGCGTGGCCTCGCCGCACTTCGCGCAGTACACGGCCGGGATGGGGACGCCCCAGTACCGCTGGCGCGAAAGGCACCAGTCGGGGCGCGTAAGCACCATGTTCCTGATCCGATCCTTGCCCCAGGGAGGGATCCATTTCACCCCGTCGATCTCCGAAAGCAGGCGTTCGCGCAGGCCCTCGTGGTCGATCCTCTGGAACCACTGTTCGGTGGCGCGGAATATGAGCGGGTTTTTGCACCGCCAGCAGTGCGGGTAGGAGTGCATGATCCTGCCGCGCGCCAGAAGCGCTCCAGAGGCCCGCAGTTCCTCTGCAATCGGATCGTTCGCATCGAAGACGTTCGCGCCGGCGTATCGCGGCACGTCGGCGGTGAACCTGCCGGCCTCGTCGACCGGCGTATAGATGTCGAGGCCGTATTTCCTGCCCGACTCGAAGTCATCGGCGCCGAAACCCGGGGCGGTGTGGACGCAGCCGGTGCCCGTGTCCACGGTCACGTATTCGGCGAGGATGACGACGGAGTCGCGGTCGTACATGGGGTGGCGGCAGACGACGCCTTCGAGCTCGCGGCCCTTGCGCGAGGCCTTGACTTCGCCCGGCATCCCGATGGCCTTGAGCACGTCGGGTACGAGGTCCGAGAGCAGGACGTACGTGTTTTCCCCGGCCTCGACGAGCTGGTACTCGAGATCGGGGTGCACGGCGATCGCAAGGTTGGCCGGGATGGTCCACGGGGTCGTCGTCCAGATCATGAAGTGCGGGTTCCTCAGGTCGCCGAGCCCGAGCGCCCCCCATCTCTTGTCGCCCGGCCGGACCGGGAACTTGACATAGATCGAGTGCGATTCGTGGTCGCCGTATTCGACCTCGGCCTCGGCGAGCGCGGTCCGGCATGTCGCGCACCAGTGGATCGGCCGGAGTCCCTTGTAGATGTACCCGGCCTTGACGAGATCGAGGAGCGCGCCCAGGATCGCGGCCTCGTACTGGTGCGACATGGTAAGATACGGGCGTTCCCAGTCCCCGACGACGCCCAGGCGGATGAACTCCCCGCGCTGGACACTCACGAACTTGTCGGCGTATTCGCGGCACTGTCTCCGGATCTCAACCGATGGAGTTGCGGCAAGTCCCTCGCCCAGCGCCTTCGTGATCTGGTGCTCTATCGGCATCCCGTGGCAGTCCCAGCCGGGGACGTAGGGCGCGTCGAAACCGGCCATGAACCGCGAGCGCACGATGAAGTCCTTGAGAATCTTGTTTAGGGCCGTGCCGAGGTGGACGTGGCCGTTGGCGTACGGCGGGCCGTCGTGCAGGACGAACTTTTTTTTGCCTTCGCGGGCCTTCCGCATCCGCTGGTACAGGCGCATCTCGTTCCAGCGGGCAAGAACCTGCGGCTCGGTACGCACAAGGCTCGCCTTCATCGGGAAGTCCGTCCTCGGGAGCGCCAGCGTATCCTTGTAAAGCGCCTTTTTGTCCTTCTCTTGTTCAGCCATCGACAGAAGCTCCATTTTCCGGCCCAAAGGCGCCATACCTTAAAGGAAGCGGTCCCAAATTTCAAGAAATACCGCGGCGCAGTGGGAATTGGAGTACGTGCGTGAACGCCCCACCTCGGCACGCCCTTCCTCCCCGGCTCGCGCATGCTCCGCCGGTTTTTTTTCACTTCTGGCCCAGGTTCGGGGCGAGCCGGGGCTCCAGGGCGCACCGGGGCGGGGCTCTGGGTGTCGGCTACGAACGTACTCCGAATGCCAGGAGGCGCCCGGGAAGTCCTTTACGGCAGTGCCCGGAGAGTGTAGATTGGCGGCGTTTTCTGCAAGACGGCGGGAGGGCAGATGGTTTCGGGTATCGTCGTTGCGTTGATGACCGTTCCGGACGTCGAGACGGGGGCGAGGATCGGGCGGGCGGCGGTCGAGGCGGGGTTCGCCGCGTGCGCCAACGTGGTCCCCGGCCTAAGATCGATCTACTCGTGGAAGGGGAAGGTCTGCGACGACCCCGAGGCGCTCGTGGTGTTCAAGACCCGGGCCGTGCTCATCAAGAAGCTCGAGAGCCTCGTCCGCGGCTTGCACCCGTACGAGGTCTTCGAGCTTGTGGCCCTCCCGGTCGTCGCGGGGCACGCGCCGTACCTGAGGTGGGTCAGGGAGAACACGATTCAACGAAGGGCGTAGGGGCGGCTGGAGCGCGGCGGAGCCCGCCCGTCCGGCGCCATTGGAACGAATGAAAGTCCGGATCAAGAGAATAGCCGGCCCCTCGTACGGCGAGCCGATCCTGCCGCGGCACATGACCGATCTGGCGGCGGGGATGGACGTCTTCGCCGCCAACAAAGACCCGATCGCGCTCGAGCCGGGCGAGCGGGGTCTGGTGCCGACCGGGTTTGCCATTGAGCTTCCGGACGGTTTCGAGGCGCAGGTCCGTCCGCGCAGCGGTCTGGCGCTCAAGCACGGCCTTGCGCTCCTTAACTCGCCCGGGACCATCGATCCTGACTACCGCGGCGAGGTGAAGATAGTAGTCGCGAACCTGGGCTCCGAACCGTTTGTGATCTCGTACGGTGACCGCATCGCGCAGATGGTCATTTCGCGGTTCGAGCGCGTGGAGTGGGACGAGGTGTCCGAGCTTTCCGGCACGGGGCGCCAGTCCGGCGGGTTCGGGCACACGGGCACAAAAAAAGGGTGAAGGGTGAAGGGCGGGCGGCACAGCCGCACCCAACTTTTTTGCCACAGAGTACACAGCGCGCCTTCGCCGCAACCAAAAAGACCGCCAGTACTACAGAAAATCTTCGCAAGCGGCGAAGATTTTCGGGATTAGTAGTACAGAGGGCACAGAGAGACAATCTCATCCACTCCGCGGGATCTGCAGAAACCCGCACTAGGTACCGCCAACCGCCGAATTCTTGCCGCCGCGCGACGATTTTCTCTGTGTGTTCTGTGGTCTCTGTGGCAAAAGACTCCGCTTGCGGCTCTGCCGTTTACTGTTCCAGCCGCTCGAGAGCGCGTGTGCCCAGCCAGAGCGGGACTACGGTGCAGGCGGCGGTGACGGCGAGGATGGCGGCCGCGTGGAGGCCGATAATCCAGTATGCCGCTGCGCCCATCCGGACGAAGTAGCCGGGGTGCCGAAGGAACGCCGTCGGCCAAATCGTCAAAATCACAAGAGCCGCGACGGCGCTCATTGAGACCATCATGTAGATCACGCCGCCGTACGAAGAGGCCACTATGGCGGGGTTTTCGGCCGAGAATTTGGGGAACACCGCGCCGGCGCCGATACCGAGGCCCGTGACGGCGACGGCCGCGAGCGCGGTTATCACCGTCGAGAGGACGAAATACTCCGCACTCGTGCCTATCACCATGTTTGAGACCGCCGTCATCGCGACGGCCAGGAGCAGAAGCGGCGCCAGATACACGGCGAACTTCGCGGCAAGGAACCGGCGCATCGTGACCGGGGCGCTTTTGACGATGTAGAAGCTCCTCCCCTCCAGCGAAACCGCCGGGAAGACGAACCTGATCCCCACCGACGCGACGACGAATCCCGACAGCCCTATGTTGATGAAATAGAGGCCCCACTGCGAAAGGACGCCGGTGGCCGCTATGTTCCTGAAGTGCTTGAAGTTGTAGATGTAGACGAACACGAGCGCCAGCAGGAGCAGGAGCTGGGTCCACTGGGAAGGCTGGCGCAGGAACACTTTGAAGTCCTTGATGAACAGGCTTCGCGAAAGGGGCGAGAACGGGAAGGCGGCAAGTCCGACGAGGCGATCCAGAAGCGCGGTCCGCGAGAGCCCCGCCTTGCGCCCCTCGTGCGCCTTCGACACGCCGCGGGCGTAGACCGAGTGAACGAACCACGAGACGGCGAACGAGGCGCCAGCCGCCGTGGTGACGAGCCCCGCGAGGAAGCGAGGCTGGGTTCCAATCCCTTTCAGCGCGGGGTACAGCGCCTCGGCCGCCCAGTATGATGGGAGCAGGACGAACTCGGGCGCGTTGAACCGGGCCACGAACTCGATCATCGTGCCGAACCCTTCGGGGTTCAAAAACCGCTCGGGCTCCATGAGCCGGACGAGCAGGTAAAGACCGACGAACGCGACGATGCCCAGGACCAGAAGGACCTCGCGGAGGCGGTGGGCGGGGAAGACGTTGACCAGCACCGTCGTCACGGCGGCGCCGAGCGCCGCGGGGACAAAGACAAAAAGGAACATGACCGCTGCGGCGAGGGCATAGTACGCGGGCCCGGCGTGGAAGACCACGCCGTATGCCGCGAAGACCGGCAGCGAAAACGTCGCCACGGTCCACGACGAGTGGAACGCCATTTCAAGGTAGCGCGCCCAGAAAAACGATTCGAAGCGCACCGGCAGGCTCAAGACAAGCTGGAGGTCGTCGGCAAGGTAGAACGTCGTGAGCGCCGTGACCATGTTCGAGAATACGAGGATGAAGAAGAACGTCATGAACATGATCGACAGGAGCTTCTTTGCGATGATCTCGCCTATGATGTCGACGCCAAGGACCTGTCCGAGGAACCAATGCGACAAAAAGAACAGGCCGGCGGCGAAAACGACACCCATCCCCCCGAAGACCAGCAAGCGCAAAGGGCGCCTCCCCTCGGCGCTGCTGCGCCCGGGCCGCGCGGCATACAGCTTCGGTCGAAGAAGTACCGCAAGCTCCATGCACTCAAGTTACGCGGGACCGAGTCCCCAGTCAACGATCGTATGTCGCGCAGGCTCCGAATCTCCTTCCCCGCACGCCGGGGGTTTGGTAAGGTGTGCAGGAGAGCGTTAGACCGAGTTGCTCCGGAGGGAGGGCTGACCCAATGCGCGCCGAATCACCAATATACGTGCAGGCGTTTTTTTTGTTCGTGTTTGCCGTTGCGTTGCCGAACGGATGTTCGGTCGAAGAGAACACCGCCGATGGAGCAGGTGCCCCGGAGGCGGGCGCCGGCGATGCGGGCACGGACGCGGAACGGTTGTCCGATTCTGGGGGGGCTGGCGACTCCTCGCAGCCCGAGGACTCGGGGCAGTCGGCGGACACGGGGCAGGTTCAAGACACGGGGAGCGAAGATGCCGAAGCTCCCGACATCGGCGTAACGTACGACGCGGGCGGAACCGATTCGGGGCCGCTCCCGGACTCGGGTCAGGCAGATGCGGACAACGTCGACGCGGGCCATTTCGACGCGGCAGGGGCCGACATCGGCCACGTTGACGCCGGCGTATCCGACACCGGAGGCGCCCGGCCCTGCCAAACCGATCTCGATTGCGCGTTTCCCGGGTACTGCGACCCCGGCACTGGAACATGCCGCGACGGCGAGTGCAGAGATGAGGGCGACTGCCTCAGCGGGCACAAGTGCGAGGGCGGCCGTTGCGTGGAAAAGACCTGCCTTGAAAGCGGCGGGGGCGGTGTCGCGTGCAACCTCTTCGAGTTCTGCTGTGGCGAAAACGCGAACATCGAGTGCCGGGACCCCGCCGGACAAACCGTCGACGCCGGAACCTGCTTCGAAGCCAGCTCGCCGCCGTGGTGCACCAAGTGCGGTATCAGCGAGGATTGCCCGTCAGATGCGGGTTTGGACAACCGGTGCATCGAGTTCCAGGGCAAAGATGGCGGGACCATAGGGAAGTTCTGCGGCGTCCCGTGCGCCAAACAGCCCGACGGCGGCCCGCCCGGCCAGTGCCCCCGCGGCCACGAGTGCGTGGAGTTCTTCGACGCTCAGGGCAATTCCGAAGGCAGCTCGTGCCTGTGGATGAGGTGCGCTGACCGTCTGGACGCCGGCGCCGGCGGGTGACCGGCGGGTGACCGTTATTGCCCCTTGCCACCTGCGGTGATACATTTCAGTTGACTCGATTGAGACGGAAACCGGTTGGGCGGCAGGGCGCGACTTGAGCCACGACGTACACTTTTTGGAGCGATCGGTCGAGAGGCTCGCGCGGCCCGAGATGGAGACCGCGCTCCGGCTGTACAAAGACCCCGGGCTCCTTCGGTTCATTCTGGAAAAAGCGACCATCCCCGGCGCGGCCGATCGCGTGGCGCTTTGTCTTTCCGAAGAGCGACGGGGACCGTTTGTCATTGTCACGCGGGAGGGTCGGTTTGTCACGTGTCTTGCCGAGGGGATGGACCTTCAAAACGCCCACCGGCTCGAACGCACCCAGATCGAGGCGCTGGCCGCCCGACACGAGCGCTGGCTCAAGCGCTGGCGCCTTGCGAATGAACGGACCGACGAGGGCAGGAAACTTGGTCATTTCATCAGACGGGTCACGAAGGGGGGCCTGAACGTCTCGCGGGAGGACATCGACGCGGTGGCTGGCTGGGTGCCGGCAATCGGGGGCCACCTCACCTGTCACATGTACGAATACCTCCTTGAGCGCGAACGTCTGTTCAAGGCGGTCTACGACCATTGCCGTAAAAAGAGGGTCGAGGGCGTCGCCCTCAACACGCTCGAATGGCTGTGGGCGGCGGAACACTGTATGGGGCATTCGCTGGTCATCCTGAGCAACGAAGACGCCTTTGACGGCCCCGAGGACGGTCTCGAGGCCACGCTCGTGTTCAGGGGACCGTGGCAGTCCGGTTGTCTTGCCCCGGCGATGCAGACCGCGTGGGCGTTCGGACGGATGGGGAAGCCATGGCTCAAGAACGTCAAGGCCGGTTACCGCAACGCCGACAGTTTCACCGAATTTTTGACCGCGATGTTCGGGCTCATCCAGGTTGGGCTTCGGCACAAAGGCCTTCGCGAAGAGGTGTGCAAGACGCTGCTCTCCGAGCGGCCGGAGGCGGCGTGGTTTTGGGGACTCCGCGAGTATCGCGATGCTCTGGTGCCGTTGGTGAGGACCGTCTTCGACGAGCGCGCGGGCCAGCACGACGCCCAGCATCTCAGGGACGGGCGGTTCTGGGTCGGGGAGTACTCAAAAGTCAACCCGGCGCTTGCGGCGAGGTTTCCCGATGCCGGGTCGGTGCCCGAGGAAATCGCCCGGCCCGCCCACCTGCGCTTTTTCTTCGACACCCGCGCAAACTTCGTCGAGATGGTCGCCGTCGGGATCAAGCTGCAGCCATGGCTCGCGCGCGCGTCGCTCTCGGATCTGTACCTTCCGGAGGAGATCGTTTCGATTTGGCAACAGGCGCCGTCCCGAAAGGACTTGCAGGACATGGGCTTGAGCTACTACCACGCACCACTGCAAAAGCCCGTCCGAAAAGAAAAGGCCCCCGGCCGCAACGATCCCTGCCCGTGCGGCAGCAAAAAAAAGTACAAAAAATGCTGCGGCTCGCCCGAGGCGGCCGAGCGGGCAAAGGCAGTGGAGGTTCGAAATGGCGGATAGACGAGCGCAGGCGGATTCACTCCGCCGGAGCGAGGCAGGGGGTCCGGGGGAGAAGTTCGCGCAGCGATCCCCCGGCAAAGTGCCGGCCCCTGACGAAATTTTGAGGCTTTGCGAGAGGTTTTCGGACAACCGCGAGGCCTACTGCTCGGCCGAGTACAAGGAGGCGCAGCTTCGGCAGGAGTTTTTGGACCCGTTCTTTGCCGAGCTTGGGTGGGACGTCGACAACAAGGCCGGGTTCGCCGAGGCGTACAAAGAGGTCATCCACGAAGACGCCATCCGGATTCGCGGGCAGGTGAGCGCGCCCGACTACTGTTTCAGGGTCGGAGGCCAGAGGAAGTTTTTCGTCGAGGCCAAGAAGCCCTCGGTCGACATCAAGGAAGATTTCGCGCCGTCGTTTCAACTGCGGCGCTACGCATGGTCGGCGAAACTCCCGCTCTCGATTCTAACCGATTTCGAGGAGCTTGCGGTCTACGACTGCCGCGTAAGGCCGGTCAAGACCGACAAGGCGTCTTCGGCGCGCGTTTCGTACATCACGTTCGTTGAGTACGAAAACAGGTGGGACGAGATCGCGTCGGTCTTTTCAAAGCAGGCGATTCTCAAGGGGTCGTTTGACAAGTACGCCGAAGACAGCAG
>JACRCP010000099.1 GCA_016218965.1 Deltaproteobacteria bacterium
CGGGACCGACATGAAGGACTCGATCCACGTCGCCTACGTCGTGACCTCGTACAAGCTCAAAAGGCAGTTCGTCCTCAAGGTGAAGCTCGACCGCGAGAAACCCGTCGTGGACACGGTCGAGAGCGTGTGGCTTGCGGCCAACTGGCACGAGCGCGAAACCTACGACTTGCTGGGCGTGCAGTTTGCCGGTCACCCTGACCTCCGGCGGCTCCTGCTGCCGGACGACTGGGTCGGGTATCCGCTGCGCAAGGACTACGCCGAGCAGCCCGAGTACCACGGGATGCCGACGAAGCGCGAACCCGCGCTGGGAAACTACTGACAGGGCAAGTGAGGCGCGATACATGAGTGAGAAGGCTTGTTTGGCGGGGTGCCACGGACAAACGGAGTTTGTCCGTGTGTGATGGCGGTTCGCGGCGGCACGGACAAGCGCGCTTCGCTTCCTTGTCCGTGGCACCCGGACGATTCGTGACAGGATGAACGAACAGACGGTTGACACCTTCGGCAACGAGATGATGACCCTGAACATGGGGCCGCAGCACCCCAGTACGCACGGGGTGATCAGGTTCGTCGTCACCTCGGACGGCGAGATCATGCAAAAGGCCGTCCCGCACGTGGGGTACCTCCACCGCGGAATCGAAAAAATCGCCGAAGGAATTCCGTGGCAGTCATTCACGCCGTACACCGACCGCGTGGACTACCTCGCGGCGATGTTCGCCAACCACGGCTGGGCGATGGCGGTCGAGAGGCTTGCGGGAATCGAGGTCCCGCCTCGGGCGGAATATATTCGCGTAATCGCGTCGGAACTCAACCGGATCGCCAGCCATCTGGTCGCCGTCGGCGCCATGGCCATGGACATCGGGGCGTTTACGCCGTTTCTTCACGGCATTCGGGAACGGGAGAAAATAAATGATTTAATGGAAGAGCTTTGCGGCCAACGGCTCACTTATAACTTTGTCCGTGTCGGAGGGGTGTCCAGTGACCTCACGCCGGGCTGGGACAAAAAGGCGCTCGCTTTCATCGAGGCGCTGGGACCCCTTTTGGACGAGTTCAACAGACTCATCACGGGAAACGAGATCCTCGTCAAGCGGTGCGCCGACGTCGCGGTCATAGACCCCCGGACGGCCAAGTCGTTCGGCCTTGTCGGACCCAACCTGCGCGCAAGCGGGGTCGACTGGGACCTCCGGAGGGACCAGCCGTACTCGGTCTATGACAAGTTCGAGTTCCGTGTGTGCACCGGCAAGGGCTGGCGCGGCAGGGTCGGGGACTCGTACGACCGTTTCGTGGTTCGTGTCGACGAGATGATCGAGTCGGTCAAGATCCTCAAACAGGCCCTCGGCGGGATTCCGGAGGGGCCGGTGATGGCCAAGCTTTCCAAGAAGCTCAAGCCCCCAAAGGGTGAGGTCTACGCCGCGGTCGAGAGCGCGCGCGGCGAACTGGGCTACTACGTCGTGTCCGACGGCGGGGAGCAGCCGTACCGCGCCAAGATCCGCACGGGGTCGTTCGCGGCGCTGTCGGCAATCGAGGCGCTCTCTTGCGGCCTGATGATCGCCGATCTCGTCGTGCTGATTGCGAGCTTTGACGTCGTTGCGCCGGAGATAGACAGGTGAGCGAGCTGTTCACATTCATCCAGGGGCGGTGGGACCCCGCGGTCACGTACCCGCAGATTGTGTGGCCGGCGCTGGTAGTCGCCTACGGCGTGTTTGCCGTGACGTTTGCGAGCCTTTTTGCCGGCATCACGTCCTGGTACGAGCGCCGGGTCGCCGGCCGGATGCAGTGCCGCATCGGCCCAAACCGCGTCGGTCCTCAGGGCGTCCTCCAGTGGCTCGCAGACGGCTTCAAGGCGTTTCTGAAGGAAGACCTGGTACCCAAGGAGGCCGACGGGATCCTCTACCGGATTGCGCCGTACCCGGTGTTCGTCGGGGTGTTCTGCACGTGGGTCATACTCCCGTACGCTCCCGCGGTCGTGGGCGCGGACCTCAATGTCGGCGTCGTGTTTCTCATGGCGATTACGGCGCTCGTGGTCGCCGGGATCATCATGGGCGGATGGGCCAGCAACAGCAAGTGGGCGCTTTTGGGCGGCGTGCGTTCGGCCGCGCAGATGGTGAGCTACGAGATCCCCGTGGGGTTTGCGCTCCTGACCGCGGTGATCCCCGCCGGGACGCTCTCGCTGCAGGGGATCATCGCCGCGCAGGGCGGGGCGCCGTGGAACTGGATGGTATTCCACTCGCCGGCGACGTTCATCGCGTTCTTCGTCTATTTCACCGCGGCGCTGGCCGAGGGGAACCGTACGCCCTTCGACCTCCCCGAGGCCGAGAGCGAGCTTGTCGCCGGGTACAACACCGAGTACTCGGGGATGCGCTTCATCTGGTTCTTCTTCGCCGAGTGGGCAAACCTTTACGTCATCGGGGCGGTCGTCGCGGCCGTGTTCCTGGGCGGCTGGCGGCTTCCGGGTGTCGGCATCGAACAGCAGGCGGCGAGCCTGTGGCTGCAATTCGCCGGGGCGTGCCTGTTTGTTCTCAAGGCGCTCGTGCTCGTGAACGTCATCATCTGGCTCCGCTGGACGCTTCCGCGCCTCCGCGTGGACCAGCTCATGATCATGTGCTGGAAGTACCTGGTCCCGGCCGGAATGGTCCTTGTTGTCGTCGCGGTCTTCTGGGTCTTTGTGGAGCGCGGTATGCCGGGATTCGCGCGGTGGGTCGCATTTCTGCTGTGCGCAACCGGGTTCTTCCTGGTTGGGCTCATGTTCTGGCGCGCGTGGTACAACATCAAGTACGGCGGCGACCGGCTGTACCTCAAATTCATGGTCTAGGACGGCGCAGGCACGATGGCGGATTTCGGACAATACCTGGCCAACATCAAGAACTCGGCAGTCTCCATCTTCGAGGGGATGGCCGTCACGTTCTCGTGGATGTTCCGCCGCCCTACGACCATCCAGTACCCCGACCGGTCCGAAAAGCCCGTTCGCGACATGATTCCCGAACGGAGCCGCGGCGTGCTCGAAGTGGACGTCAAGACCTGCATTGGCGACCTCCAGTGCCAGCGGGTTTGCCCCATCGGCGTCATCCTCATCGAGATGGACAAGGCGCCCGACGGGAAGGGGCGGGTGATAAAACGGTTCGACATTGACGTCTCGAAGTGCATGTACTGCGGTTTCTGCACCGAGGTCTGTCCGACCAACGCCATGAGGCACACGCACGAGTTCGAGGGGTGTTCGCGCGACATCCGAAACCTCGTCCTTCATTTCGTCGATGAGCCGGTCCCGCCGTACAAACTCCAGAAAGACGTCACGCCCCCGACCCCGCCTCTGGGGGAGATCCTGCGGACCCGGGTGCTGAGAAAGTGGGATGCGTCGTACCGTGCATGGGAGTCGAAGTACGTGCCGCCGCCGCCGGCGCCCGGTGGGGGAAGCGCGGAAGCGCAGAAGGGGAAAGAGAAGAAGGCAGAAGCGCAGAAGGCGGAAGAGAAGAAGGCGGAAGGGACCGTCGAGGCAGCGGCAGAGCAGCCGTCGAGGCCGGCCGCCCCGGAACCGCTTCCGGTGCCGGAGGGCATTCGTGCGGGCGACATCCTTGAGGCCGTTGAAAAGGCCAAATCGATCCCGCCGGCCAAGGCTCCCGAATCGCCTGCGCCGGTTGTTGCCGTCCCGCCTCCCGAAGAGAAGGCGGCCGCGCCGGCGCCGCCCGAACCCGAGGTGCCGCCAAAGGACCACGTGGTCGAGGCCATTCACGAGGAGCAGCCCTGGACCAAACAGCTCGTCAAGACCCCCGAGCCGGAGGTCGTCCACGGAAACGTAGACCTGACTGCCGAACCGCTCCGGGTTCCGGAAACGACCGATCGGAGTGCGGCGGTGGACATGGAACCGAAGGCTGAGAAACCGTCAAGAAGGGAAGTTCAGGAGGCAGTCCCCGAAAAACCCGGTTTTGTGCCGCCTCCGGATGAACCGGACAGACCCATGCTCGACAGGGTCCTCGCGGCCATGCCCGGGGTTGCCGACTGCGAGGGTTTCTGCGGCTATCCATCGTGCCGCGGGTACGCCAACGCGCTCTCCTCGGGCGGGGAGTTCGAACACGATCTGTGCGACCGGGGCGGAAAGGGCTCCGCTGATAGGATAGCTCTTCTGCTCAGGAAGATGAAGAAGAAGGAAACGGTCAAGACTGAATGACGGGGATTTAGGCGATGGCTGAGGCAGTCGTATTCTACATCATAGCGGCGTTTACGATCGGCACGGCGTGCGTGACGGCGTTTTCGGGGAACATCATCCGTTCGGCGTTCTCGCTCCTCGGGACGCTCGTTGGCGTCGCCGCGATGTTCGGAATGATGGGGGCCGACTTCCTGGCCGTCATCCAGGTGATGATCTACGTCGGCGGGGTCATGGTCCTCATCCTCTTTGCCGTCATGCTCACGCACCGCATCAAGGACGTGAACGTGAGCAACCGTTCGCTCCCCGCGTTCCCGGGGGCCGCAGTCGCCGTCCTCGTGCTTGGCGTGCTTCTCTACGGCATATGGTACGGCCTCCCGGGCGACACGGCGAGGGTCGAGGCGAAGATGACGCCGCTCATCGGCAAGGCGCTCGTCGGCTCGCACGTCCTCCCGTTCCTTGCCTCCGGCCTGGTGCTCCTGATTGCCCTCATCGGGTCGGTGGTCATCGCGCGCCGTGAAGAGACTTTCGTGTGCGGACCGGGGGAGGCAAAACGATGAGCGCCCAGGCCGTCCTCACCGTCGCCGCCGTTTTGTTCTCGCTCGGGTTGTACTGCGTCATCACGAGGCGAAACGCGGTGTCGATCCTGATGGGCGTCGAGCTGATGCTCAACGCGGCCAACATCAACCTCGTGGCGTTTTCGAATCTCTCATTGGGAGGGCAGGGGCCGAAGGTCGAAGGGCACATGTTCGTCGTTTTCGTGGTCCTGCTCGCCGCGGCCGAGGCCGCCGTGGCGCTGGCCATCATCCTCTCGATATTCCGCCGCATGGGCACCGTCGAGGCGGATCGGATGACTTCGTTGAAAGAATGACCGATGAATGAACCGCTTACAGTGAACTACGTCTGGCTGATCCCGTTCCTGCCGCTGTGCGGGGCGTTCGTGAACGGGACCGTCGGCTGGTGGCTTCAGAAGCGGTTCGGCCGGCGGCCGAACGGCGCCATCGCCAACGCCGCGGTCTGGGGCGCGTTCCTGATTTCGGTGCAGCTTTTCTTGACGCTTCGGGGGCTTCCGCCCGAACAGCGCGCCCTGGTCAATCACCTGTATTCGTGGATCCCCGTCGGCCAGCTCGACGTCGCGCTCTCGTTCACCGTCGACCCGCTTTCGGCGGTCATGATCCTCGTCGTGACCGGCGTCGGGGGGCTCATCCACCTGTACTCGATCGGCTACATGGCGCACGACAAGAGCGTCTGGCGGTACTTCGCGTACCTGAACCTCTTTACGTTCGCAATGCTCGTTTTGGTGCTCGCCGACAACCTCCTCCTGATGTTCGTCGGTTGGGAGGGTGTCGGGCTCTGCTCGTACCTGCTCATCGGGTTCTGGTACCAGGACGTCGAGAAGGCCAAGGCGGGGATGAAGGCGTTCATCGTCAACCGCGTGGGCGACTTCGCCTTCCTCGCGGGGATGCTCCTCATCCTCTGGGGCGCGGCGGGCTACTGGGACGACGCCGGCCGGTACACGATGACCGGCGGGACGCTCTCGGTCGACTTTAGGTGGCTCGCTTCCGCGACGACCTACCTCCAGGGCAAGGAGGTCCTCGGCGTCTCGCTCATCACGCTCGCGTGCATCCTGTTCTTCATCGGCGCCACCGGCAAGAGCGCCCAGCTCCCGCTCTACGTCTGGCTCCCAGATGCCATGGCCGGCCCGACACCCGTGTCGGCTCTCATCCACGCGGCGACGATGGTCACCGCGGGGGTCTACATGGTGGCGCGCCTGAACTTCCTGTTTGCGCTTTCGCCGGCGGCGCTGACCGTCGTTTCGGGGGTCGGGGCGGCGACCGCCCTGTTTGCCGCCACGATCGGGTTCGCCCAGCGCGACATCAAGAAAGTACTCGCGTACTCCACGGTGTCCCAGCTCGGGTTCATGTTCATCGGCGTCGGCGTCGGCGCGTTCACGGCCGGCATCTTCCACCTGATGACGCACGCGTTCTTCAAGGCCTGCCTCTTCCTGTGCGCCGGGTCGGTCATCCACGCCATGAGCGGCGAGCAGGACGCCCTCAAGATGGGCGGCCTTGCCAAGAAGATGCCGTTCACGTTCTGGACCTTCCTGGTCTCCACGCTCGCCATCGCCGGGATACCGGGGCTGGCGGGTTTCTTCTCGAAGGACGAGATCCTCTGGAAGGCGTTCGACACGGCCAATCCGGTGGTCGCGTGGTGGCCGTATCTCGTGTGGGGGATGGGGGCCACAGCCGCGCTCGGCACCGCGTTCTACATGTTCAGGCTGGTGTACCTCACGTTCGCGGGGGAGTGCAGGGCGGACGAGGAGACGAAACACCACATCCACGAATCGCCATGGACAATGACCCTCCCCCTAGTGGCGCTGGCGTCCCTCGCGGCCGTCGCGGGGTGGCTCGGCCCCCCCGGGGTCTTCAATCTTCCTAACACGTTCGAGCACTGGCTCGAACCCGTCTTCGGCGGTGCCGCGCGGCACATCACCTCGCGCGAGTCCGGGCACGGCGCCGAATGGGGCCTCATGGGTCTTTCGGTGGCGCTCGCGGTCGCTGGGATACTCGCCGCTCGGGCGGTCTACGCGAAAAACGGCGCCGAGGCCGCCCGGAGGCTCTCGGGCAGGTTCCCTCTGATCCACCAGTTCGTCTTCAACAAGTACTACGTCGACGAAATCTACGCCGCGCTCGTCGTGCGGCCGTTCATGGGGCTCACCCGGGTGCTGGGCTGGATCGATGCCCACATCGTGGACGGCATCGTCAACCTCGTCGGCAAAGTCACGGCCGTGTTCGCCATGATCGACGGCTGGATCGACCTGTACATCGTGGACGGCATGGTGAACCTGACTGCGTGGATCGTGATTGCCGTCGGCCGGAAGGCCAAGACCGTCCAGACCGGCCGCCTTCAGGACTACCTGTACGTCATGGCCGGCGGGGCGGTGCTGATGCTTGTTGTGTCATACATGGTTGAGCGCGTTTTTGGCGGCGGGCGGTAGGGTTGGGCGGTGGTCGAGGATGAAGGACGGGTGCACGGCGTGGTGTCGCGAGAGCAGGCGGACTTGCTCCGCCGGAGCGAGCAGGGGGTCCGGGGGAGAATTCCGCGTAGCGGTCCCCCGGAATGAAGAAGGTTTAAGGCTGAGGGCTGAACGATGATTGAATTCGTAATGAACCACCTGTTGAGCGTGATGACGTTTACCCCGCTTGTGGGCATCGTGCTCATTTATGCGATACCCGGGACCGGCGCCAAGCCGAACGTCGTCCGTGGGATCGCGACCGTCGTCACGGGGATCCCCCTCGTGCTCGGCTTCGTCCTCTGGCGCGGGTTCGACCCGGCGATCACCGGGCTCCAGTTCGAGGAGCACACGGTCTGGATCAGGACGTTCAACATCGAGTACTTCATGGCGGTGGACGGGATCAGCATCTCGATGGTCCTCCTCACGGTCCTGATCTCGTTTATCGCCTGTCTTGCGTCTTTCGGCGTCGAGAAGTCGGTCCGCGGGTTCTTCGCGATGTTCCTCCTGCTCGAGACCGGCATGATCGGCGTCTTCTGCGCGCTGGATTTCTTCCTCTTTTACGTGTTCTGGGAGCTGATGCTCCTGCCGATGTACTTCCTCATCGGCATCTGGGGCGGCCCGCGCAAGGAATACGCGGCCATCAAGTTCTTCCTCTACACACTGTTCGGATCGGTCCTGATGCTCCTTGCGATGATCGCGCTGTACTACAACAGCAGGCCGACGACGCTCGTGGACGGGACGCCCGCGGCGCACACGTTCAACTTCATCAAGCTGATGGCCGAAAACGACTTCTCGGGCGCAGGGCCCATCCTTGGCATTGCGTTCCCCAAGATCATCTTTGCGGCGCTGTTCATCGGGTTCTCGATCAAGATCCCGATGTTCCCGTTTCATACATGGCTCCCCGACGCGCACGTCGAGGCTCCGACGCCGATCTCGGTCATCCTGGCCGGCATACTCCTCAAGATGGGCGTCTATGGGATCCTCCGGGTCAACTTCACCATCCTCCCCGAGGCCACGGTGTGGGCCGCGCCGGCCATCGCAGTCTTTGGCGTCATCAACATGGTGTACGGGGCGTTCGTGTGCATGGCGCAGAAGGACCTGAAAAAGCTGATTGCGTACTCGTCCATCTCGCACATGGGGTTCTGCCTGCTGGCGATGGCGGCGTTCACCGATCAGGGCATCTCGGGGTGCGTGCTCCAGATGTGGAACCACGGGATCATCTCTCCCATGCTGTTCCTAATAGCCGGCGTGATCTACGACCGCGCCCACCACCGCGAGATCGAGCGCTTCGGGGGCCTTGCCCAGTCAATGCCGGAGTACTCGGCGCTTACAGGGCTGGCGTTCATGGCCTCGCTCGGCCTCCCGGGTCTGGCGGGGTTCATCAGCGAGGCGCTTTGCTTCCTGGGCGCGTTCCCCGTCTTCCGGGCGCTGACGATCTTCTCGGCGATCGCGGTCATCATCACGGCGGCGTACTACTTGTGGACGATGCAGAGGATGTTTTTGGGCAAGCTCAACGAGAAGTATGCCGAGATGAAACCGGTGACATGGCGGGAGCGGTTCACGCTGTACCCGCTGGCGGTGATCATCGTGATACTTGGATTCTACCCGATGCCGGTTCTGGACCTGATTAACCCGACGCTCTTCTGGCTCGTGGGCACGATAAGGGCGGCAATGTGAGAGACGAGGCGATACGTTGTGGGCGGCGTGGGTGGCACGGACAGACCCGGTTTGTCCGTGTGTGACTGAGGCGGTTTCTTCCGCACGGACAAGCTGCGCTTGTCCGTGGCACCCCGGGGCAGAGAGCAGGCGCAGATGGTACCTTCGGACTTTGGAAAACTGATGCCCGAGCTTGTGCTGGTCGTCGCCGCGGCGCTCATCATCGTGGCCGACGTCGCCTCGGCCCGGCGACGGACCGGCTTGTACTCGTCCATTGCCGTGGCGGGCCTGCTTTTGTCCGCGTGGCTCTCCGTCCGCCTCGGCCCCGACCGCCCCCAGCTTCTGCTGGGGAACATGGCGGCGCTCGACGCCTTTTCGGTGTTCTTCATGCCGGTGTTCGCGGGGGCATCGCTCCTGGCGGTCCTGTTCTCGCTCAAATCAAGCGAGCTCACGAAGGAGCGCCACGCCGAGTATCTGGCGCTCGTGATGGTCTTCACCGCCGGGATGATGTTCGTCGCCGCCGCGTCGAGCCTGGTCATGCTCTATCTTTCGATGGAGATGATCGGCATCTGCGCGTATGCCTTGACGGCGTTTAACCCAGGCCACCCGAGATCGAGCGAGGCGGGCCTGAAATACGCGATCTTCGGCGCGGTCGCGTCAGGGATCATGCTCTTTGGCATCTCGATCTTTTACGGCCTGACCGGGGCGCTCGACTACCCAGAGATCCGGCGCGCTATTCCTTCGCTCGCCACTGCGAACGGCCCGCAGGCGGCGTTGCTCGTGGTGGCGGTGGTGTTCATCACCGGCGGCTTTGCGTACAAGATCGCCGCCGTGCCGTTCCATGCGTGGTGCCCCGACGCGTACGAGGGCGCGCCGACGCCGTTTGCCGCCCTGATGTCGGTGGCGCCCAAGGCCGCGGGGTTTGCGGCGCTCACGCGGTTCTTGTACACCGTGCTCTCAAACGCGCACTCGGGCGGGAACTTCGAGCCGGCGTTTGACGTCCCGTGGCCGGCCATCCTTGGCATCGTGGCGGTTCTGACGATGACGCTCGGGAACCTGTCGGCCATCACGCAAAGCAACCTGAAGCGCATGCTGGCGTATTCGAGCATAGCCCATGCCGGCTACATGCTCATGGGCGTGGTGGCGCTTTCACGCGAGGGCGCCAGCGCGCTGTGCGCGTACGTCGTGATCTACCTCATCATGAACATGGGGGCCTTCCTTGCGGTGCTCGCGGTGTCCGAGGCGGCGGGCGGCGAGGAGATATCGCATTGGCGGGGAATGGGCGAGCGCCTTCCCCTCGTCGGCGTCGCCATGACGGTATTCCTGTTCTCGCTCACCGGCCTTCCGCCGTTCGCCGGCTTTGTGGGGAAATTCTACCTCTTTGCGGCCGTCGTAAGCCGCGGCGGGTTCTGGTACTGGGTCCTCGCCGTAGCGGGCATCTTGAACTCCGTCGTGTCGCTCTACTACTACGCGCGGATTGTCCGGGCGATCTACCTCGAAGAGCCCGCCTCGAACGAGCCGCTTACGATCCATTCGAGCCAGCGTGTCCTTTTGTACGCCCTCGCCGCCGCGACAATCCTCCTCGGGATCTACTGGACCCCCCTCTCCGAACTCGTCGCCCGCGCCGCATCGTTCGTGTGACGTCCGTGGCGTTCTTTGGAGTGCGCAAGCTTGCTTGCGCTTTCCATCGCGGAAGCATGTGTCCGTTGAGGCCCGCCTCAAAAACCGCCGTACGATCCTCGTGGCTCGCCGAGCGTTTGTGACCTGGCTCACGCCGGCGTCTGCGATCGAGTTTCGTGTGGATGATGCGCGGTTTTTCCGGTAGAATGCCCCAGTTGATTTGGCAAAAAGTTGCTTGGAGGACTGCCATGAAGACCACCCGATTCTTTCTGTCGGCGCTCGCGGCCCTTGCGATCGCGGTTGCCGGTTGTTCGACCTCGGTGGACCCGACGAACCCTTTTGACCCCGAGGCGGCCGAGGGCAAGAAAGCGAAGGGGTCTATCTTCGGGAAGGTGGACCTTGAGCGGAGCTCCGACGAAAGCGGGGCTTTGGTGAGCCTTTCGGGGACGTCGCTTACGGCGGTGACCGAGGCGTCGGGGGAGTTTTCGCTAACGAACGTGCAGTCCGGCGTCTACACGGTGACGGTGACGAAGGAGGGATTCCGGCAGGAGAAAGTTGGGGGCGTGTCGGTGAAGGTGGGCGGGCGGACGGAGGTTGGGGAGATATTCGTTCTTGTGGGCCGGGGTGTGGTGAGCGGGCAGGTGGTGATGCCCGAGGCGATGGACAACGGGGGGGCGGTGGTCAGCGTCGTGCCGGCCTCCGGCACGAGCGACTCACGACTGACGACCGACGGCTCCGGACTCGCGCCTTGCGCTTCACGCCTTTCGCCTTTCGAATCCGACCTACAGTCTACGGCCTACAGTCTGCAGTCTGGCTCCGCGAGTTTTGGCGCGATCACGGGGGCAGACGGGACTTTTGAGATCGGGAACGTGCCTGTGGGGCAGTACTTTTTGATTGTGAACAAGGAAGGGTACCAGGCGGCGTGCATGGCGCTGGTGACGATAGTGGCTGACGGCGAGGAGAAGAAGCTCGGTGTGATGGAGCTTGCGAGCACGTCGGGGCTGGTGAAGTTTGCCGACGGTGATGGGCTTGAGCTTGTGGCGTACAAGGAGGACGGGGCGGTACGGTATTTTACGAACCGGAAGGACCTCAAGGCCCTGCTCCACGCATCCGGGGCGGTTCGGATGCGGATGGGTTGGAGTGAGGCGGAGGTGGATGCGGCGGCATTCGAGACGTTTTCGGTGGAGAAGGACGTACCGCTACCGGGGACGGAGACGGATGGCGAGAAGACGCTTTACGTGGACCTTCGGGACCAGTGCGGGATGGAGCGTCGTTACGAGGCAAAGCTTTCGCTTGACACAGTGGGACCCGAGACGGCGGCAGCGGAGGTGGAAGGGGTCGAGGGTTTGGACGGGAAGAAGTACGTCAAGACGGCGGACGGGCAGGCGACGGTTAGGCTTTCAGCGGGGGACGAAGGCTCGGGGATATCCGGATACCGGCTGACGGTGGACGAGGAGCCGGCGGACGAGGCGTGGACGGCCATGCCGGGGTCGGGGAACGTGGTGGTGGGGCTTGGGACGGCGGAGAAGGAGTACGGGGTGCACGTCGAGTACGTGGACCGAGCGGGGAATACGGCGGAAGCGCCGGTTGCGACGGTAACGCTGGACTACAGACCGCCGGTGGTCGGAGACCCGGCGGTAGTGGTGCAGAACGGGACGGATGTCGGGGGAAAGCAGACGGTGACGGACGAGTACGTGACGTTTGCGTTCAACGTGAGCGAAGGGGCGGCGCAATACCGGCTTGGGGACGCAAGCGGTGGAGGGAGCTGGCAGGATTTTGCGGCTACGGCGAGCATAGGCCTTGCGGGGCGGCAGAGAGGGGACATAAGCCAGTTCGTAAGGTTCCGTGACAACGCGAAGAACGAGACGCAGGAGTACGTGGTCAGCTATGCGTACGAAACGCAGGGGAGCGTGAGGGGGAACGTCAAGCTCGAGGGCGGGGGGGACCCGACGGGGGTGAGCGTTCTAATCAACGCGGCTGGTGCGAGCGCGGTGCATCCTGATGCAAACGGGGACTACAGCATACTCGGCGTCGAGCGGGGGAGTTACACGGTGAAGTTCAGTGCGACCGGACACGACGAGGCGCAACAGGTTGTGGTGGTGAAGGCGGGGGTGGAGTCGACACTGTCCGGAATCGAGCTTAGGCGTTCGAGGGGAGTGCTCAAGGGTACGTTTACGCTGGCAGGAGCGACAAGCCACGGAGGGACAAACGTAAAGGTGGCCGAGGCGGGACTGACGGTCGAGACGAACACGGACGGGAGCTTTGAGTTGAACAACCTCGTAGCGCAGCAGTACACGCTGACGGCGGGGAAGTACGGGTACGTGTCGGTCTCCGGGCAGGTCGTAACGGTGCCGGCGGGCGGCGAAGGAGTGGCTGCCGGCGGGGAGCTTCAGGTATCGCTTTCGGCATCGATAACGGGGACGGCGACATGCGACGTGGGAAGTTGCGGGTCTGCAAACATCTCGTTTAACGGGACGCGGTTTGACGGTGTGGCGGCAAGCGCGAACGCGACGGCAAACGCGGACGGGACGTTTTCGCTGTCGAGCCTTGCGGCGGGGACGTACACGGTGGGGGCGCAGAAGGACGGGTACGGGGCGGCATCGACGTCGGTGAAACTCGAGCCGGGTGAGGCGGCAGATTCAGGACAGATCGAACTCAGGGCGAGCAGAGGGTCGGTCAAAGGCGTGGTCACTGCGGGAGGGACGAACGCGGCGGGGGCGCAGGTGACGTTGAGCGGTACGTCGGCGATCGGGGTAGCCGTTTCGCAAACGGTGCTGACGGACGCGAGCGGGTCATTCCGGTTTGACGGTGTGCTTGCGGGGTCATACACGGCGACGGCGGGGCTCAAAGACTACAACAATCAGGCGAAGAACGTGGACGTTGCGGCGGGGGTCGAGACGGATGCCGGGACGTTTGCGCTTGCGATAAACCCCGGGAGCATCAGCGGGAAGGTGGCGCTTGAGGGCGGAGCGGACCCGGGAAGCGTGCAGGTGATTGTTGTTGCGCAGGGTGTGAGCCCCGTGGTGCCGGACGGGACCGGGGCATACACGGTGGGGAACCTGGCGGCCGGGAGCTACACGGTCCGGTACACGATGGCCGGGTACGACGAGGGACAGCAGCTGGTGGTGGTGGAGGCCGGGAAGACGGCGGCGGTGCCTGACGTGGCGCTGAAGAAGTCGCGCGGGGGCCTTTCGGGGAAGTTCGCACTTGCTGGCGCGACAAACCACGGCGGGGTGACGGTGCGGATTGTCGGGGCTGGGCTGAGCGTCGAGACGGCGGCTGACGGGACGTGGGCGATAACGAACCTTGTGGCACAGCAGTACACGGTGAATGCGTCGAGGACCGGATATGTGTCCGCGACGAACCTTCCTGCGACGGTGCCAGCGGGCGGTACGGGGACGGTGGCTGAGACGCAGCTTCAAATCGATCTCACCGCGAGCATCTCGGGGACGGTGGTGTGCGACGTGGGGAACTGCGGTTCGGCAAACATCGCGCTTGCGGGCACGAGGTTCGACGGGCAGGGGATCACGCAGAACGGGACGGCAAACGCTGACGGGACGTACACGCTCAACAATCTCCCGGCGGGCGACTACGCCGTGACGGCGACGAAGGGCGGGTAC
>JACRCP010000098.1 GCA_016218965.1 Deltaproteobacteria bacterium
CCCCAGAGCTTGTAGGGGTTCACAGGGGGCGCAGGGGCCTGCGCGGCGACAACGGGCACGGGAGCACTTGCCGCCGCCTTTGGCGTCGTCTGCGTGACTCCCCTACGAGAACCCTCATCGGCCAACACCGGCGCCATCAACTCCTTCAGCAGCCTGTGAACCGCGTCGAGGAGCTGTTCGCGCTCGCCCTTGAGCACCGCCATCTTCCTCGAGATCACCGCTGCCTTCGTCACGTCGATGAGCGAGAGCGACAGGACATTTGACGTGCCCACGACCCCGACAGTGCCGTCGAGCGTGTACGTCGTCCCCATCGCCCCGGCTATCTCGACCAAGCAGCTCGTGTCGGTGCAGCCCGCGAGCTGCTTCTGCTGCTCCTGCGAGAGCATCTGGCCGATGTCCTTCTGCCCCACGACCCTGAACTTCTTGAGATCGTGAAGGTCGTTGAGCACGATCTCGGTGAGTATTGCCGCGATCCCCGGCCCGGCCTGCTCCTCGGCCTTGATGTTGAGGACCATGATGGCGGGGAGGGATTCGGAGGGGGCGGCGTATGAAAAGGACGGCATGCAAAGCGATGCCGCACATACCGCCCGCGCGATTCCTGTTTGAAGCTTCATGTTCCTGCCTCGTCGGATGGCCTTGATTAACCAAGGCCACTCACCAGCCTTATCTGACTTCCACGCACGGGTTCTGCCCGCGGCATACGTGGACGTGCTTGAGCGTCACGTCCTTTTTGGGACGGTTCCCCGGCCCGGCCTCGACTCGCGCGATCGTTTTTACGAGCTCGAGGTTGTCGCACTCGCCGAAAATCGTGTGCTTGTTGCTGAGCCACGGCGTGGGCTTTTCGGTCACGAAAAACTGGCTCCCGTTGGTGTTGGGCCCGCTGTTGGCCATGGCGAGGAGGCATGGGCGGTCGAACTTGAGCGCGGGGTCGAATTCGTCCTGGAACTTGTAGCCCGGCCCCCCGCGGCCGTTTCCCATCGGGTCGCCGCCCTGGATCATGAAGTCGGGGATCACGCGGTGGAATATGGTACCGTCGTAGAGCGGCTTCTTGACCCACATGTTTTCGCTTCCCGGTACGAGCCATTCCTTCTTGCCGGTCGCCAGCCCCACGAAGTTCTCAATGGTCTTGGGTGCCTGCTTCTCGAAGAGTTTACACTTGATGTCGCCCATCGAGGTCTGCAAAGTGGCGTAGAGCGTATCGTCCTTCTTGGCCCCGCCCCCGCCCTTGGAGCAGGCCCCAAAGAGCGCGCACGCGACGACGACAACAGCGACTGTCAGCACCCGGTTCTTCATCCTTCGAACCCTCCGAAAGTGGTGCGGGATAAGTAGCAGGAACGCGGGGCTGATGCAACCGGCCGGCACATACCCCAAAACCATACCCCAAAACCCTTGACGGAAGACAACCGGTCATCTAAAGTGGTCATATGAAGACGGTGAACGCAACCCGGTTCAAGGCGCAGTGCCTGGCGATCCTTGACGATGTGGCGCATGAGGGACAGCCCGTGACGATAACCAAGAGGGGCAGGCCCGTCGCACGGCTCGTCACCGCGGCGGCGGCGGGCGAAAAGGCGCCCCAGGAAACGCTGGCGGGCACGGTCGAGATCCTCGGAGACATCATCTCGCCGGTATTGCCGCCGGACGCCTGGGGAGCACACGGAGCGCGGGGCTGAAGTTCCTCGCCGACACGCACGTGCTCATCTCGTGGCTGTCCGCCCGCGAACGGCTTTCCACCCCTCAACGGCGTGCGCTCTCAAGGACTCACGCCGACCGGCCCCTGCTCGTGTCGGACATCTCGCTTTGGGAGATCGCGACGCTTCACGAACTCGGCCGGATACGTCTAACCATCCCACTACGGGAATGGCTCGATCGCGCGGTCGCGCCGCCGCTCGTGGACCTGTGCGGAATAACCCCGCTCGTTGCCGCGACCGTAGCATCTCTGCCACCGACGTTTCACCGCGACCCCGCGGACCGGATCATCGTCTCGACAGCCCTTGTTATGGGCGCGTCCGTGATCACGAGCGACGAAAAGATCATCGACGCGGGGATCGTCGCCACAATTCGCTGAACCGGCACAACGAGGAGATGGTTGCGCTTCATGCTTTTCCTCCCTGCGCGCCGCCCAGTGCCTCGGCGAGAAGCGAAAGGCCCTGCGCGAGTTTGCCGGCGGCGGCGGGGTCGAGGTTGGGGACGCGGAGGAACGTCTCGCCCGTTTTCTCGTCGCGGTGGACGAGCGGTTTCGGCGATCCACCCGAGCCGCCTTGGGTCATGGCATTGTTGAGGTTCTGAAGGAGCATCATTCCGGCGTTTAAGGCGTCGAGCCACGGGTTTGTCGGAGGAGCGGACGGGGCCGGCGCGGACGGCGTATCTTCGGGCAGCGGTTTTTCTTCGCGGCTCTCTTCCTTGTCGCCGGGCGCCTCGGGCGGCATGGCCGGCGGTATCGTCCCAGTCGCCTTCTCGACCGTTTCCATGAACTTCGTCAGGCGCGACCCACCCATGAACACGTCGCCCGGCCCGCCGTCGAGGACCCCCTCGAACATGGACTTTTTGAACGAGAGGAGCGAGAGCATGCCGTGCTCTATGGTCCCCTGCGCGACGAAGCTCACGGCCTGCACAGGCTTCTCCTGACCCAATCGGTGAACCCGTCCGATCCGCTGTTCGAGTACCGCGGGGTTCCACGGGATGTCCATGTTCACGACGACGGAGGCGTTCTGGAGGTTCAGCCCCGTGCCGCCCGCGTCGGTCGCGAGAAACAGGCGGCAGGAGGGGTCGTCGCGGAATTGTTTGACCAACCCGCCGCGCTGCTTCGAGGGGACGCCGCCGTGGAAAAGCACGTGATTCCAACCCTTTTGCTCAATACGTTTGCAGATCACCTCGTGCATACGCAGCCACTGACTGAAAACGACCACTTTCGCGTCGGGGTCCTCGAAAACCTCGTCGAGGAGGTTCACAAGCTCGTCGGCCTTGGCGCCGTGGTCCGTTTCGTGGTCAACGAGATACGTGCTGTCGCACGACATCCGCATGTTCTGCAGCGCGCACGTGAGCCGGCGCTGGTCGGCCTCCGAGAGGAATTTGTAGCGGCGCCACTTGGCGACGATCCGGGCGACTATCTCCTGGTTTTCCTCGTGAATGCTCATTTGTTGTTCGGTCATGGGGACGAAGAACTGGTTGTCGATGCGGGCGGGAAGCTGCAGGGCGACCTCGTCCTTCTTCCGCCGGACAAGGATGGAAGAAAGCGTTTTGCCGATCGTACCCAGGTCCTGGTACCCGACGACCTTGCCGAATTCGTCGGTCTGCTGGTGATTGGCGAGAAACCGGAACATCGGACCCAGCCTGAACTGGTCGATGAACTGGACGATCGAATACAGCTCTTCGAGCCTGTTCTCGAGTGGCGTGCCGGTCAGAACAAATGCGTGCGGGGATTTCAGTCGTTTGACCGCCTGCGCGGCTCGTGTCTTCCAGTTCTTGATGCGCTGGGCCTCGTCGAGGACGATGACGTCGGGCTGCCAGGCGTTGATCGCGTCGAGGTCCCGGTGAATCACGTCGTAGTTGACGATCTTATAAAATCCCGGCGTCCGGTACATGGAGGCGCGCACGTGCAGGGGGCCCTCGACCACCAAGGCGGGGCGGTCCGAGAATTTTTCGATCTCCTGCTTCCACTGGTGCTTGAGCGAAGTGGGACAGATCACCAGGACCTTCTCGATCCCGAACTCGCGGGCCAGGATCTCGGAGGCGGCTATGGCCTGGACGGTCTTCCCGAGGCCCATCTCGTCGCCGATGAGGCAGCGCCCCGCGCGCGCGGCAAACAACGCGCCCTCCTTCTGGTACGGGTGCAGGGTCGCCTTGAGCAGTCCGTCAAGCGATTCGCTTTCGGCCCCGGCGGGAAACCGCCTTTCGAGCTGCCTGCGGCGGCGCTCGGCGTCCCGGACCTCGGCCACGAACGCGACCGCGTCGTCGCGACACCGGACCTCGTGGCCGTTCCCGGACGCTCCCGTGAGGAACCTGTCGAAATGGCTGTACTTGTCGTCACGAAGTGCGCCGTCCTCGCCGAAGAACTCCGCCGCGAGCCTCACGAGGGCCGCCGGGCATTCGGCGCCGGGACGGAAGACCACCTTCCGCTGCGTCCCGTATCGCAGGATCAGCTCGGAATACGGCGGGCGATGTCCCGCCGCGAGGGCATTCTTCCCGCCCTGCCGCCGCTCGAGCCGCCCGAGCACGAACTCGATGTGTTTGCACGTCCCGAGCGTATTGACGGCGAAATCCGGGCACGAACAGTGGTTTTCTCCGGCGTCCGTTCCCCGCACGATGACGCGGTACGTCCGCTTCGTCGCCGGATTGGTGACTGAGTATTCCGAGAGTATCCGGCCATCGCCGAGGTTGCGCCACTTGAACTTCTGCTCGCGCCCGAACTGCCGCCGCAGCGCCGCCTGCCACTGCTCGAGTGAAAGGTGATCGGGCCTGTGTGTGCGAGAGACCTTCTTGTCGCCCGGAGAATCGGACCGCCGAACCGCCGCCGTTGTCATGACAAGACCTCCGTTTGGAGACAGGCGTCTACTAGCCGATTTCGCGCACCGATTCAACCCGCCCCGGATTCAAGATTGACTCGATCACGATTGGGCGCCCGCACTCGACTGTTCTCTGAGCACCGACTCGGCGGCCTGGGCGGCCTGCTGGGCGGCTTCTTTTTTGGACCGGCCCGTTCCGCGGCCGAGGACGTCGCCGTTGATGACTGCCTCGACGGTGAAGACCTTTTCGTGGTCGGGCCCGCTCTCGCGGACGACGCGGTATTCGGGCGCCCTCTTGTAGATCTCCTGGCAGAGCTCCTGCACGCGGGTCTTGAAATCGCGGTCGGGCTCGCCGGCGGTGGCGGCGGCGATGCGCTCGGAGAAGTGCGTCCGAATGAGCGACAGGGCCGGTTGGTACCCGCCGTCGACATAGACCGCGCCTACGACCGCCTCGAGCGCGTCCGCGAGGATTGACGGTTTCAAACGGCCTCCCGTGTTCTCCTCGCCGCGGCCGAGCCTGATGTGCTCTCCCAGATCGAGCGTTGACGCGATCTCGCAAAGCGCCATCTCGTTGACGAGCGAGGCGCGGAGCCTCGATAGATCGCCCTCGGGCGCGTCCGGTCGCGCATGGACAAGTTCGTGGCTCACGGCAAGGTTCAAGACCGCGTCGCCGAGGTACTCAAGCCGCTCGTTCGAGTCGTTCCGGTCGAGGCCCTTCTCGTTCACGTACGACCGGTGCGTGAGCGCATTCGCGAGCACTGCCTTGTCGACAAACACGTACCCGAGGCTTTTCTCGAACGGCGTCGGCGCGGGTTTCCGCACGGCGGGGGCGACCGCGTAGCTCGGGATGATGGCCTCGAGACCGCCGCGCACGAACTTCGCGCGCCAGCGGTTCACCGTGGCGCTCGTGGTCCTGAGAGCTCTCGCGACCTGCGTCGCCGTTTTCCCGCGCGCACTCTCGCGGACGACCTCGACGCCGAGCGCCGCCCTCCCGACGTCCTGCAGCCTTTTTTTGAACGCCGCAATGAGCCGTCTGTCACTCCGCGTCAGCACGACTTTCTCCTCTCCGCCCCTCTTGACCATCTCCGCTCCCGCCGGCGCCCTCCCAACAACCCTTCAATCCCGCCTCGTGTCGAGTTCCAGACGGCCCTCCGCAAGCGCCGTCACAGCGCCCGCGGCGTCCACGGCAAGCACAATATCCGCGAGAAGGCCTGTTTTCAATCCGTCGCCTTTGACCTCGGCCCTGATGTAATTGTCGGTGAGGGCATTCCACCCTCCTTTGGGCATCCTGCGCTCGACGATCGCCTCAACCGTGCGGCCGTCCTGGCCGCAGTGGAAGGCGGCGCGTTTTTCTTCGCCAAGCGCCCGAAGCTCGGCCACCCGGCTCGAAACCTCGGCGCTTTTGGGCCTTCCGGCCATTCCAGCCGCGGCGGTGCCGGGGCGCGGCGAGAACCTGAACACGTGAAGGTAGTCGATCGGGAGCGTCCCGATGTTTTTCAACGTCAGGTTGTGGTCGTACCCCGACTCGCCCGGAAACCCGCTTATCACGTCCGCGCCTATGCACGCGTCCGGGACCCTCGATTTGACGAGATCGACGACGGCCCGATACGTTGCGACATCGTACGGCCGGTTCATGGCGCCGAGCACGTCGTCACTTCCGCTTTGCATTGGAACGTGGAAATGGCGGCAGATGAAACCCGAGTCCGCAACGAAGGCGACAAGCTCCGGCGTCACTTCGAGCGGCTCAAGCGAGCTTAAGCGAATCCTTGCGCGTCCACCGTGCCCGCACGCGTCCGAGAGAAACCCCAGAAGCCGCAGGAGTCCATGCCGCTCGCCCCGGTCCCTCCCGTACTCGCCGAGGTGGATGCCGGCAAGTACGATCTCGCGATAGCCAGAATCGATGAGCGCCGACGCCTGTGCCAGAACATCATCCGAGGGGATGCTCCTTGACCTCCCCCGGGCGCGCGGGACGATGCAGTAGGTGCACGCCGAGTCACAGCCGTCCTGGACCTTGAGAAAGGGCCGGACGCGGTCGCCATACACAGGCATGAGGCATGAGGCATGAGGCGACGGGGCGGAACCAGAAGGCGCATCACCGTCTGTTGTCTTACCCTCTTGCCTCGCGCCTCGCGCCTCGTGCCTGCTGATCGCTTCGATCAGCCCCGCGTTGTCGGGGCCGGTGAGAAACGCGCAGTACGGGCGGAACTCGTCGCCGGGGTCCGGCGACACTCGGGGAAAACAGCCGGCGACGACAACCCGGGCAGCGGGGTTTTTCCTGTGCAGGCGGCGGAGGATCTGCCGGACCTCGGCGTCGGCCTTTGCGGTCACAGTGCAGGTGTTCAAGACGAACAGGTCTGCCCGGCCCTCGTCATGCGTGATCTCAAACCCGCCAGACTGCACAACCGCGGCCATCCGGGCCGAATCGGCCCGGTTGACCCTGCAGCCCATGGTCACGATGCAGACCCGCCGCGCCAAGTCACCGCCTCAGGAGCATTCCGCCCGGCGGCGTGCAGACCACCACCTCGCTCTTCAAGTCCCTCGCCTCGATGGTGTCGCCGCTGGCGAAGATGAGGTCGTTGCCGTCCCACGTGAACGCCACGTCCGAGACCGCCCCCCCGGGCGATGTCACCCAGTCCGAACAGAACTCACCCGTGGAACGGTCCACCGCTCCCAGCAGCACACCATCGTTTTTCGTCCCCGCCGCGAAGCGCACGGTCATCCCCGAGGGCACGGCAGCGACGCCCCAGAAATCGCCCCCCGGGGCGTTGATTGTCTGGGGGCCGGCCATCGGGTTGTTCGAGTCCACTATGAGCAACGCGCTGTTCTTCGCGCTCCCGCCGTACTGCCCTTCGTTTGTCGCCGCAAAGGCAAAGCTCCCGGCAGCGGCCAGGCGGAACACCGGAAACGTCGTGTTCCAGACGTTCTCGGGGATCTGGATCATCAACTCGTTGCAGTACATCTCGAGCATCGTCGTGTTCGGGTCCGCCACGGCGATGCCACCCATCGTGCTGGCGTTCGGCGCGAACGCCACGAGCCGCCACTGCATGCCGGGCGTGCCGGTAATTCTGGCGGTGGTGCCCTGCCACTGCGAGAGGTTGCCGAACGCCCGCCGGATTTCGATCATGTTCGAACTCCCCACGAGCAGCAGGTCCGCAGGCGAGCCGCCGCCGAAGTCGGCGTACACGGTCATAAGGCCTTCGGTCATGCAGCTTCCCTGGCCGGTCGCGTCAATACAGGTGGTGCTCGGGCCGCCTTTTGTCAGGTGCACTATCCCGTCGCCCGCCGGGTTCGGATAGACGTCAAACACCTGCGAGAACTGCGGCTCCTCCCATGTCTGGTTGTTCCTGACGTTCCACCCCACAAGGCTGTAGCCGCCGTCGAGCACGGTCGCCGCGCCGACGACCCACCCGCCGTCGTTCACGACCGCGATGCCGTCTATGGTCTTCCCGGCGAATTCGAACTTCCGGCCGCCGTCCGGCAGAACACCGCCGTCGGTGTCGCCCCCGCCGTCGGTGACCACTCCGCCGTCCAGTCCCCCTCCCGGGCCGAAGCAGAGCCCGGGCACGGACACGTACTGCTCCGTTACGATCATCGTGAGCCCGACCACCACACCGGTCCCGGCGTGGGTCATCGAAACGTAGAGCTCGGTGTTGCCGGGGATGTTCTCCCAATAGTTCTCATACAACATGCCGTCGCTGACGACGAGGTCAATCCAGCCCGGCCCGAACGACCCGGCGAAGTAGCCGGGCTCCATCTGGTCGATGACGAGCGCGTCCGGTTGCGCGTATCCCGTGATCAGGTTGCAGGTCTGTCTGCCCGGATCAATGGCGACCGTGGCCTGCGGGATCGCATCGGCGCTGAACGGGATCTGGACGGGCGAGCATATCTCGCCGCAAACCTGTCCGCCGTCGTCGCCGGTGTCGCCGCCGGCATCGGTTGGCACTCCGCCGTCTTCACCGGCATCGGCCACGACGCCACCGTCTTCACCGGCGTCGCGAACCCCGACATCGGGCTGTCCGACGTCGACGCCGCCGTCCATGGCCGTTGTGTCGCACCCCTTCCCGGTGCACGCGCCGCTCTCGGTCGTGAAACTCAGTTCCTTCTTCTTGGGCACTCCGCTCTTCCCGGCCGCGTCGACAAGCGCGACCTTGATGGAAATCTTCACGTCCTCGAGGGCCGCCGGGTATGCCCCGGTTGCCGCCAGCGGCCGCCGGGCCGCGGCAAGTCCGCCCTTCTTCGCCCCCAGTTTGTTTTCATTGAACGTGATCGTAAACGTCACGTCGCCCTTCGTCTGCGGCGGCGCGCTCGCCCGAAGCTCAAAGTACGAGGTCGAGTTGTCGACCTGCATGAGGAGCGTCCTGAGATCATCGCTCCCGTTCTGGTAGCTCACGGTGACGGTGAATTCCTTTCCGACCCCCACGCGGTTGGGCACCGATATCTCGATCACCTGCGGCGCAGCAGTGTCGCTCGTCCCCTTGGGGATGTTGCCTTGCACGCGGACACCTCCCGACACCTCCATCGCCTCTTGAAGCTCCTCGGTCGTCGGCGCCGTTTCTTCGGGTTTGGCGATCTCAAGACCCCACGTCTTGTAGTTCCCGACGGCGCCGCTCCCGTCAAATATCGCAAGGTTGATGGAAAACGACTTCCCGACCAGCTCGGCATCGTCCTTGAGCGTGCCGAGAAGCCGCATGACGAGCGCCTCGGGGTCAAGCGTCGACTTGACCTTCAGGTGCTTGCCGGCGCCCTCCACATGGACAATTGCGCCGCCGGCTTCGGCCGGTCGCGCGAAGTCCGACATGAGCGAAACGGTGAATTTCTGCCCGCCCGAAAGCGTCACCGGCGCCACGAATTCCGTCACCCGCGGGTAGTTCGGGTCGTCTTCATGCGCCGCCGGGGGGGCGCCCTCGACCGTCGTGGCACCCTCGAACCCCAGGGCATCGGTCAGGCGATCGGCGAGGGCAGCCAGTATATCCTCTTCGTTCTGCTCCTCGTCGCACGAGCACGCCGCCGCCGAAAACACCCATACCGCCGCAAGAACAATCGCAGTCGCTTCCCTGAAGTTCATACCCGCCCTCCTTCCCGGTTTCCCCGTCATGTTCTTGGACGCATGCTACACGAGTCGCAGCGGTTTTTCCACCCCGCGCTTGCCGCGCTTGCCCGATTTGGAGTGCGGTAGCTTGCTACCGCTTTGTGTTCCGCGGGAGCTTTGCTCCCGCAGGCCGGACGAGCAAGCTCGTCCTGCCGAAAGCGCAAGCAAGCTTGCGCACTCCATAGACGGCCGGACTAGAAACGCGCTGCAGCGCAACTGCAGCCGGAAGAGGCTGTTTCGCCTGCGGTCGCGCCGTCGGCCGGCGGTTGAGCGCTCGTATCCCCCGGCGCCGACCCGTCGCCGTGCGACCCGCCGGCATCGGGCGGGAGTTCGGCGTCCTCCGGCATTCCCGCCGCGTCTGCCAGAACGGCCGTGTCGGACAGGTCGGACACGTCGGACGTATCGGACAGATCCGACGGGTCCCCGGCATCTGCCGCGTCTTCGGCCGCAGGCGCGTCCGCCGAAGCGGTGTCCGACAAGGCGGATCCCCGGTCTTCGGACACCCCTGCGTCTCCGGTCGCTCCGGCATCCGGGGCGCCGCCGAGGCAAGGGAGCGAATCCAGTCCCTTGTGGTCCACCATGTGCAAGCGCCCCGCGGCTACTTCGGCATCGAGGTCCGGGCCGCCGAGCCACCCCGCCATGGCCTTGTCGCCGACGAAGATGCACGACGCCCACGCCACGGCATAACGGCGGAACAGGTATGCGGTCGAGGGATCGCCGCTCCCGCAAACGTACTTGCACAACCCATCCGTCGGGTCCTCGGCGTCGCAGTGGGCCGCGCCGGTCACCACGACGCGCATGTGCGGCGCCGGCGTCAGCGGGTAGATGTTCTCTTTCCAGTTGTAGGAGTTGCATGGCCCCATCTTTTCGGCCATCACGTGGATACTCGGCTGTTTTACCAGCGGCGCTGCGGCCTTCCCGACGTCCTTGTCGTCGTTGGCGTCGAGGATGACGACCAAGCCGATGGAGGCGTTGTCCTTCGCCGCGAGAAAACCCGCAAGTCCGCCCCACGAATGACCGAAAACTGCGCGGCGCGAGCCGTCCACCAACCCATGCAGTTTCGACGAAGGGTCCGCCGACTGCGCTACGCCCCACTCGAGCAGGGCGCTCGTCTGCCGCGCGTTCGCCTCGTGGTCGCACCCTGCGAAGTTGCACGGAATGTTGGGCGCGAGCGCGACGAAACCGCGAGAGGCGAGCGTGTCGGAAAGCTCGCCCATCACGCCCGCATAGCGCGAGGCGCCGTGGACGACGGCGGCGAGCGGCATCGGCCCCGCTACGCCGGTCGGATAGTGCGCCCACACGAGGATCTCGACGCCGTCGAGCACCACCTTGCCCGCGTCCCACGTCTCGACCGAAAGCGGCCCGCGCGTGTCCGGCTGCGCGCGCGCAACCGGCGCGGCGGAAACGACTGCCAGCACCGCCGCGACAACGGCCGGCAATCCCGAAAGGACTTGCGAAGTAGTTCGACGCCGCAACGTATTCAGGTGACCCCTGCCCCCGGTTTTGAGTCCAGGAACGAACCGAGTATACTTGTGGGGCCATGATTCATCAAGGCCCTGACCCTATTTTGCTTGCGTGCGCGGCCGCGGTCGCGGCGGGGTGCATAAGCGCCGAGGAGGCTTTCACGGGGGACCGCGTGCAGAACCTGTGCGCCGAGTCGCTTTCGGCATGCGGGCAGGCCGCGGGGTGCGCGCTTGACAACGCACACTACGCCGAGGGGCGTTTCCCGGGGGCCTTTCGGGTGCTGGTGCACAGCGAAACCCCGGGTGCGCGGCTTTTGGTCAGGCTGTTCCTTTTCGAAATGAAGTACCCGGGCACGGAGCTTCTGGTCCAGGAGTACGAACCCGGTTGTGCGGATTTTGACCGGGAGCACCTGAAAGACATTGACATCTTCGAGCTCGCAGGGGACGAAGGAACGCTTGAGTTCGAGCTTTCGCTTTCGGCCAAGGGCGACCACCTGCTGGATCTCTTCTCGGACATGTCCGCCGAGTTCCTCGTGACAACCGAGGTCGAGGAGAACTTCTGACGGCCAAGCTTCGTGCAAAACCATTCTTGCCACCGAGGCCACAGAGAGTGAATCATCAATGGCGTCCGGCACCTCTGTGAACTCTGTGCACTCTGTGGCCAGATTGTGCACGTTGCCCGGGCGATTCGGGATCTGGGATCTGAGAACAGAGAAGATCAGCGCGGGGGGACGAGCTCAATCGTCGCGGAAAAGCCGCCCGAGAGGTCGAACTCGTTTTCCCCGGCCAGAAACAACGCGGAAAAACTCCCACGGACATGCGCGCCTTCCTCGGGCGCGTAGGCCGAAAGCGACATCTCGCCCTCCCGCAGGCGCGGGATCGACACCCCGCCTGAGGCGCCCGTGATGTCCCCGCCTTCCGTGAGATCGAACGTCGAAGAATCGGTGAGCTCGGCGGGCACCCGGCGCGCGGTCAGGCGGACCACCGCCTCGCCGTGTTCGTTGACATACTCGATGGAGAGGTCCGAGGGGTACAGGCGCGCGCGAACGGTTTCGAACGATAGGTCGTAGACCTCACCAAGGCTCCCTTCGAGGTTCCCGCCTTCTTCGGCACAGGCAAAGACCGAAAGGACAACAGCGACAACAAGGACTCGTGACTCAAGCCTCACGCCTCGTGCCTCGCGCCTTGCTCTCATGGCGCCTTCTCGGCCACCTTGAGGTGGAATTCAAAAGACCCTTCCGACTCTTCCGAGCACTGGTACGTCACGAAGACCCTGCCCTGCGGATCGACCCCGAGCGCGGTGTACATGCCGCAGACGCCCTCGGAACCGGAATCTATCACCTCGCGCGTCCATGTCCCAGACGCCTCGCGACGCGCGAAAACGGCGGCATCGTCGTTGGGGTCGCAGTTCCCGACACCGGCCGCAGCGCGCACGCACCGGTAGTACGCGGCGACCAACCGCCCCTGCAAATCGGCCCCCAGCGAGAGGTAGTAACCTTCGTCATACGTGTGGTCGCCGAACTCCTCGACCTCCCATCCCGCGGCGACGTCGGGGAATCCCGCGTCGTCCGCAAGGCGCGCGAGGTACGGCAGGCCCCTCCCGGCATCGTAGAAAGCGACGAACAGCGTGCCGTCCTTCGGGTGCACGAGGACGGCCGGGCTGTACTGCGTCCCCCCCGCATGGATCCGCACCGACTCCCACGTCGCGCCTCCGTCGGCCGAGCGCGTCACCCACACGCCGCGCTCCGAGCCCTCGAGACTCTCGGCCGGGACATAGTACGCGATCACCGGCCGGTCCTGCGCGTCGAACGCGAGGGCGCCGAAATCCCCCGCCCCCCTCCCGGCGTTCACGGGGATGGCCCGCCACGTCCCCCCCTCACGCCACGCAAGCTCGAGATCCGCGCGCCGGAAGTCGTCGCTTTGCATGCCGCCTGCGTGGACGTCCTTGTAGGCTATGGCCGGATTCCCGGCGGAGTCGAACGCAAGCGACGGCCAGTACCCGACCACTTCGCCGTAGTCGCTTGCCGGGTCGCCGGTTGCCGCCTGCCCGCTCGTCGCGACCGCTGTCTCGGCGGTCCATGCGCCGGGCCCGGTCCGCAGCATATACCCGGTGTCGTTGGCGCCGCAGTAGCGGATCTGGGCGACCGGCGCGCCGGTCATCGCCGCCGCGGCAAGCGCCCCGTCGGGCGCCCGGGAAAGCGAGATCCCGGTGGGGACTCCCACGAGCGGAATCTGCGCGATGGTCTCGCGCGCCCAGGCCGCGCCGGTCCTGGTCGAGAAAAACAGGTCCCACACGACCTTTTCCGGCGGGTCCGGAACTCCCAGCTCGCTGCACAGCCCGGCCGAGGCGCCTTCTGTCGCAAAATAGGCGACCGCGGGCGCCCCGTCGCCGCCGATCGCCATGCGCGCCTGCACGCCGGAAGGGCTTGAGTCTATCGTCGTGACGGTCCATCCCTGCGGCTTCCCTCCCGCATCGGGCAGGACCCCCGAATCGGCCGGTGGCGCCGTTCCGCCGTCGTCGTCGCCGCAGGCGAGAACGAAAAGGACCGCAAAGACGGCAAGGACTAGCGCCTCATGCCTCACGCCTCGTGCCTCCTATGGTCTCGGCCCGCAGCCGTTGTCGTAGAGCACGCATGGGCCAATGGCGCAGTCGGTCGTCGCCGCGCACGCGCCGTGGGGGACGACGCAGTTTTTGCCGATGCAAACGTTTCCGTCCGTGCACTCGGCGTCGGTCTCGCACGCGCCCGACGATTGGACGCACGACCGAGAAGCGCACGCGAGCCCCGAAGGACAGTCCTCGGCGTCGCCGCAGTTGTAGAGCGTCTCCACGCACTGCTTTGAGCGGCAGACCTCGCCCCCGTGGCAACCCTCGGCGACCTTCTCTACGCAAAAGCGGTACCCCTGGTCGGACTCCCAGTCCCTGACCTGGGCGAAGTCGCGCACCGCGACAAAGTAAAAGAACGGACTGCAGTCGCCCGACGAGACGACGCACTGTTTTGTGAAGCATCTCTCGCCCTCGGGACAGTCCTCGTGTTTTTCGCACGCGCCGGAGGACCCGACGCAGAGCCCTGCGTGACACGCGAAACCGCTCTGGCAGTCGCCGTCTGTCGCGCACGTTCCCGCCGGCGTCAGGCACTCGCTCACAACGCACTGCTCGCCCGCCTGGCACCCCTTGGATCCCCTGTGCCCCTGGTATGAATAGAAGCACTGGTCGGCGGCGGCAAGCCCCCCGAAGGTCCCGTCTTGCGCCGCCTGCGCCGAAGATTCGGAGACCGGCACGACGGTGTCGAACCAGAGAGTCGTCTGCCTGAACACCTCGAACAGGAAGTCGACCGGCCCACCCTCAAGCTCGTAAAGAATCCGGACCATGCAGTCCCGCCCGGGACAAGGGTGCTGATAGCGGTACCAGTCCACATCGTTCCGGTACGAAACCGCGCCCTCAACCCATGTCCCGCCGTCGCAGCATTCCGATGCCGTGCAGTCGTGGACCGGGATGGTCACGGCCTTCACCTGCTGCGGCGCGATGTCGGTGGTCTCAAGGAGATCAGGGGCGTAAAACGGGTTGGAAGGCTCGTTCAGATCCGGGTCGTTCCGGACGCGGACGCGAAGTGCGTACGGCACCTGCGGGGCCTCGCCGTCGCCCTGGTAGTCCGAGACCTTCACGTAGAGGAGGTCAATGGTGTAGAACGGCGCGGAGACGACCGCGGCGTCCGGCGGCGGCGGTCCGGTGATCTCGGCCGGCACGGCGGCGCTTGCGTAGTGTCCCTCGACGAGCGTGGCGCCGCAGGTCTTCTCGGGAAGACAAACCGTGGCGCCGGCGCAGTAACCCTCTTCGAGGCACGCCGAGAAGATCCCCGAGCAGTCCCACCCGTTGCGGCACTGCCTCTTGAGCAGGCGGCACTCCGGGTCGGAGGCGCAAGGCGACGTGTCATGCGCCCGCACGACCGAGATCGCGGCCTGGACGGTCTGTTGGAACTCCCACGCCGTCGCGGCGTCCATCCCGGCGGTGTCAAACGTGACCTCGGCCTCGATGAGGCCCCGGACGCAGCCCGAGAGCGGGAGCCTGAACCAGTCGGCGTCTCCCGCCGCGCCCACGGTCCCGTTCATTTCCATCCAGGCCGACCATTCGTCGCCGCACGCGACAGTCGCCCCCGACAGCGGCGCGGCGGTGCCGGGGTGGTCGTTGGGCTCGTTGGCGTCAAGGTCGTCCTCGATGCCCACGGAAAGCTGATAGGCGAGTCCGGGGTCGGCGTCGGCCCCGTCGTTGTCCGAGACGACGATGTAGTAGACCCCGGCGGCGACGGCGGCGACCCGCCGCCGGATGCTCGTGGGATCGGCCGCCGTCCCCTCCTTGGAAACCGCCGCAAGCGTCTCACCTGACGCCGAAACCACCTTGACGGCAAACGCGACGCGACCCGCGCCGGCGTCAAGGCCGATGTTGATGAGCTTCCTTCCGGGGAGGTCCGCCGCGTACCAGTCCTCGTCGCCTTTGCACGCGACGAAACCCGTAAACGCCGCGCCCCCGGCCGGGACCGGCACGTAGTCGGCCTCGCCGTCGTTGGGTTCGTTGCCGTCCGGGTCGGGGGCGGCCGAAACGGTCAGGGCGTATCCGTGGCGCTCGTCCTGCCCGTCATTCCCGTTGTCGCGGACTGTGAGGAAGTAGTTCCCCGGGGCGACACAGTGGACATCGTCGAGCGCAACGCCGGTCTGCACCGACGGCGGCGGGACTACGACTTCTCCCGCGGACCCGTCGACGTTTCTTGCCCATACGGTGTACGTCGGCTCGACGCTCGAAAGCGGCGTCTCCATCTTGAGCGCTATCCGGAGCAACCCGTTTCCCGCCCCCGTCTCGAAAGCATACCAGTCGACGTCCTCGACCGGGCACAGAAACCCGGCAGCCGCGGTGCCCGATGCAAGCGCCGCCGCCGCCTCGGGCCCGTTTGCCTCGTCCCACGCGCAGCCGGCCGCGCCGGCGTCCTCCGCCGGCGCCGGGGGCTTGCCGTCGTCGCAACCGACGGTCAGAAACGCCGGGAAGGCGCAAAGGAACAGCACAGCGGCGATCGACAGTCTCCGCTCTTCGCGGCTCTCACGGCCATTTACAATCGGCGTCGGGTTCAAAGTCCTTGGCCTCCTTGAAGTCTGTTTCGTCGAGCTCGACGCGACCGGAGGGAGGCATCTTGTAATCGCCGTCGGGCTCGTAGTTCGCCATCACGCACGCGATGCGATACGCGGCGGTCGCACCCGGGTCGTCAAACGCCGTCTCCCCGGCAAACACCAGGATGCGGTTCCAGCCGTTGCCCGGCGAGCGCGCCGCGGCGTTTCCGGCTGTCGGAACGAGCGTGATGTTCTCGATCGAGAACCGGTAGCACGTTTTGCTCCCGATCTTTCCGGTTTCGACCACGGCGTGCCGGTACGCGACCGTCCGGCGATACGCGGCGTCGTCGCACAGGATGTTCGTCCCGGTGAGCACCTCGATCCTGTTTGCCGTGTGGTCCCAATCGAGGTCCGAGAGCGTGTCGGCAACCAGCGGGTTCGAGCGGAAGCGGACCTCCACGGGATCGGGCAGGCCGTCGGCGTCGGTGTCGACGCTCCTCGGGTCGGCGCCGTAGAACACCTCCTCGCAGTCCGAGAGTCCGTCGCCGTCGGCGTCCGGATAATCGCAGCGGCCGTCGCCGTTTCGGTCGGGACAGTCGCACAGCCCGTCGTCTTCGGCGTCGATGCAATCATGGCCCGCGGCGTCGATGCACGGCCGCTCGGGGTCATTGACGCAGTCGCAGACGCCGTCGGAGTTGGAATCGCGGACGCAGTCGCACGACCCGTCGGCGTCGGCGTCGATGCAGAGCGAAGGCACGAAACAGCCCGAGTCCGCCGGGTCGAGCGGGTCGAGGCCCGAGATCCGCATCTCCCACTCGACGCGGTCCGAAAGCCCGTCGCCGTCGGTGTCGGGGTTCAGCGGATCAGTCCCGATAGTGCGCTCGACCGAATCGGCCAAGCCGTCGCCGTCCGAATCGAGCATCGGCTCGCCGCACTCGAGCCCGTTGTCTTTGTCAAGGTCCACGAACACCGCCGCATCCGGGACCGACGCGTCACCGCCGTCTCTGCCGCCGTCCCCCTGCGGCGCGCCGGCATCGGCCGGTCCCCCGTCAAGGCCGGCATCCGCCGCCGGCAGTTGTGCCCGATCCATCACCACCGCGGTGTTGACGGCGACCACCGAGCGGAGCGCGAACACGCGCCTCATGACCGTGAAATCTATGTGGAAAAAGTTGAGTGACTCGCCGCCGGTGAAGTTGCGGTACGTCCCGGCCCCGGCCTCGCCCATGCGCTTGAGAAGATCCTGTGCGGCGCGGTCGCCCGCCCCGGCCGTCGGCGTCGCGACGAATGCGGTGTGAAAGCTGAAATTGCCCACCCGGAAGAACCCTGCAAGATCCGAGAGCGCCCGGACCGACCCGATGATGTTCTCCTCGGAGTTGCGGCGCTCGTCGTCGGTGTCCACGTCGGGGATCCCGTCCGAAACGAACACCACCATGTATTTTGCAAGCGGGAGGGACTCCTTTTCGGCGTTTAACATCTCCGTGCGCATCTCGAAGTACGCCTCGCCGAGCGCGTTGATGTAGTTGGTGGTGCGGTCGGTCGTCTTGAGCTGGGCCGTGGCGGCCGAAAGCTGGCCCGGGTCGGAGGTGAAGTACGAGTCGGCGATCCCGTCGCCGTCGAGATCGACCGGGGTGAGCGGCTGGGCCTGCGACGAGAACCTGATGACCCCGATGCGCACCCCGGTCCCGCCGGCGGCGAGCAGCCGCCCCCAGGTTTCGCGCACGGCGCGCTCGCGCCCGGTCTCGCCGGACACAGGGTCCGGCGGGTCTGTCACGCGCATCGACTCCGAACAGTCGACGACGAACAACACGCGCAGGGGGAAAACCTTTCCCTCGGGCGGCGAGGTGCAAAGGTCCCCATACACCGAGAGCTTGTCGTCGCGGAGAGGTTCCTCGACCGGCACCTTCTCGAGCGAGGCATCGGTGCACGCGCCCAGAAACGCCGCCGCCGCGGCCGCCAGCAACGCCCTGTTTTTCACTCCGCCGGCCCGCACGCCTTGCACGCTCCTGCGAGGGTTTTCAGAAACTCAATCAACCTGCCAATCTCCCACGGTCGGTGACAGTTGACCCGCGGGTCAAAATTCTGGATGGGGACGAAGACCTCGTGCGCATGGGGCGCGACCAAAGGCTCCATCTCCGCAGAGAAGTGCGCGCCGAGAAGCCCGATGAGCTCGTCACGGGGGAAGAGCATGCCGCCCACGGCGACCTTGATCGGCGCGCACCTTGCCGCAAGCGCCTCGACGAAGGCGAGATCGAACGGCTGAGTGCCGGCGCGGGGGCAGGCCGCGAGACCCGCAAGCTGTTCCCGTATGGTCGTGCGGATGAGATCGAGGTCCTCTTCAAGGAGACCGACGCGCCCGTCCGGCGGATCCTTGACGCCTCCCCCCCTGTAGAACGCCTCGACACAAAGCGCCAGCACCTGCGCCCTGGTGGCCGAGAGCCTTTCGGGACGCTGAAACGTGTAGAGCATGAAGCGGTTTAGGCCCCGCGCCGCCTCGTCGGAGGTCACAACCATCTGGAGCCCCTTGACTCCAAACCGGTAGCACCGACGCATCTCGGGATCCTGCGTCGAGGGCGCGCCCGGAGGCAGGATGGGGCGCTCGCCCAAGTCGGTGACCTCGTACCGCGTGCGCGCGGTCCGGTAGCGTTCGGCGTCCGGGATCAGGGGATCGGTCGCGCCGCGGAACTCCTCGAAGTTCGGAACGCCGTCGAAATCCGGGTCCTCGGCAGGGTCGGCCGAGAGCGGATCCAGGCCCAGCCGCACTTCGATCCCGTCGAGGATTCCGTCGCCGTCGCTGTCGGGGTTTCGGAGTTCGGTCCCGATAACCGACTCCTCGCAGTCGCGAAGACCGTCGCCGTCGAGGTCCCCGCGCGCGCCGCAGGCTACGGCGGGAAGGTCGTCCCGCAAGGGGTCGAATCCCGAGCCCGCCATCCGGGTTTCGAAGAGGTCCCGGTAGCCGTCGCCGTCGGTGTCGACGTTTCGTTGTGAAAGACCCGCTTGGGCCTCGGCCGCGTCGTCAAGCCCGTCGCCGTCGGTGTCGGGGACCGGGCCTAAGGGGCCGGCGAGGGAGAACGCGTTGGTCGCGTAGAACTCGGTCACGAGGAACTCGTTTTCCATCGAGGCGTAGTTGAAACGCAGGAAGCTGTCGTCCTCGACCTCGAGGTTCACATCGCGGAAGACCCCGCCCCCGGCGTCTGCCATCGCCTGGAGCATCGCCTGGGCCTGGTTGTGGTTGTATCCGAACTGGCTCGACGCGCCCGGGCAGACGCCCTCGACGACCTCCTGCGGCGAAAAAAGAAGAACGGTGTTGAGAGAAATTCCGCCCACCGAGTAGATCTCCTGAAGCTCCAGGATGTCGGCTATCCGCTTCATGATCTGCGGCGGCTGGTTGTACTCGGGACAGACGCCGGTCATGTCGACGTACGTGCCCTCGGGGATCTCGATGTCGGTGTTGCAAACGGGGTACAGGTTGTCGGGGTGCGAAAGGTTGTCGGCGACATTCGTGCAACCGGGATCGCCCGTGTCGATGAAACCGTCCCCGTCGTTGTCCCTCCCGTCGGCGCAGACCCGCACGTCATCCTCGCAGCCGGGGTTGCACCGCGGCTCGGGGACGCCGTCGCTTATGAACACCACCGAGTACTTCGTGCGCGCCCGCTCGGTCTCGTCAAGTGATCGCATGTCCTGCTCGATCACGCGGATGGCGGTGGCGAGCGCACCCTGGTAGTCCGTCGCGGGCCCCACGCCGCCGGAGGGGTCCAGAAACGGGTCGATCTCGGCCTGGTTGCGCGTGAAACCCTGAAGGCGGGACCACGACGAGAAACCGACGAACGCAATGTACGCGTTGGGCAGGCCCCGGAGCTCTCCGACGATGCTCCCGAGCGCCTGGAACCGGCGGTTCTGGCTGTCGGTGCACTGGAGCGAGGCCGACTGGTCGAGGACGAACAGGACCTTGACCGGGAACGTGATCCGCTCGGGACGCTCGACGCAGAACTCGCCGTCGATGGCGAGGAGGTTGTCGTCCGACGCGACAGCCTGCGGGGTGACCTCGACGAGCCCCGCGTCGGTGCACGACACGAGAAGCCCCGCCGCAATGAGCGCCGCCGCCGACGTTCTCACCATCACGATTGCCGCTCGCCTAGCTGCGCCCTCTGTCGGGTGCTCCACACTCTGACAATTCGCCGGCGGGCGGGTGCCGGGATCTCCCGGCACGCCGCGCCGCTTCGCGATCAGTTCCCGCAGAGACTACCTCCGCGCACGCTTCCGTGCAAGGAGCAACCCAAGCGCGAGCATCAGGAGCTGCCACGCCGGCGCGCCGCCATCGACCGTTGCGCACCCTCCGCCCTCGCCGGCTATGGGCTCTCCCTCGACCTTGATGGTCGCCTTGTAGACCGCGGTCTGGTTGACGGACTTGGTCACGCGATCTTCCCACACCGTCCGCACCTGCACCGTCACCTCGTAGACGCCCGGGACATCGGGCACGATCTCGGGGGCCTTCCCGGCGAGGTAGTGGTACTCGAACGGCGAGGACACGGTGACCGTGCCCTCCTGGTTGGCCACGGCCATGTCCGAGTCGGCCGGTTTGGCGCCGAGCGTCCAGACGTAGGTCATGGCCTGGCTCACGCGGTTCGCGAAGAGCCGCAGGCGCACCCTCTCGCCCGTCGCGGCGAGGATGTCGGGCGAATACGCCGTGAGCGGGCCTTCGGGGTCGAGGCAGTCGTCTGAGTCGCCGAGCACGATGTAGCAGAACGTCGGGTCGCACGCATCGCCCAGGCCGTCGCGGTCCGAGTCGTCCTGTTCCGGGTTCTCAACCGCCGGACAGTTGTCCATCCGGTTCTGCACGCCGTCGCCGTCCGTGTCGGGATCGCACACGTCGCCCACGCCGTCGCCGTCGAGATCCGCCTGATCGGCGTTGATGATGGTGGGACAGTTGTCGGGCTTGAGCGGATCGACCTCGCTTACGCCGTCGCCGTCGGTGTCGGGGAAGCACTCGGCGAGCTGGCTCTCGGTGGGGGCCGAGATGGAAGCGTTCATCGGGCAGGGATCCTCGAGGTTCCCGAGTCCGTCGCCATCGATGTCCGGGTCGCAAGCGTCGCCCACGCCGTCGCCGTCGAGATCCGCCTGCGCCGCCGCGCCGGCCGCCGCCGGGTTCGGCACGTCGGGGCAGTTGTCGGCGCCGTTCGCCACCCCGTCGCCGTCGCGGTCGGAGTCGCAAGCGTCGCCCATGCCGTCGCCGTCAAGGTCCGACTGATCGATGTTGGGCACGCCCGGGCAGTTGTCGCACGCGTCGCCCGCGCCGTCGCCATCGCCGTCGGCCTGGTCGACGTTTTTGACGCGCGGGCAGTTGTCGTACGGGTCCTCGAGCCCGTCGTCGTCGTAGTCGTCGGCGTACTGGTAGGTGTCGCCGAGATCGGTGTTGTTGACCAGGATGCTTCCCCCGCCTCCTCCTCCTCCTCCCCCGCTCTGCTCGGGCGTGCCGCACTGGCCGAACGCGTCGTCGCACTCGTACGGCGGGTTCTCCTGACCGGGGGCCGCCATCGGGAGCAGGACAAGCCCCAAAAGGACCATCATTGCAGCCGTCGTCTTCATATCAGCACCCTCCTTTCACTTGGTTCCGTGCGTCGATTCGAGTTCAAGAAGCCTTGCCCGCGCCTCTCCGAGGTAGGGGCTCGACCGGTATTTCGAAATGAACTCCCGAAGCGCCGCGGCCTCCGTGGCCGGACGACCGAGCGCCCCGAGCGCTTTGATCCTTCCCCATGATGCCTCTTCCCGGAGTATACCATCGCCCGCCTCGCCGAGATACCTCTCGAACAGGTGGAGCGCGCGTTCGTACCGGCCCAGGCGGTCGAGGCAGACGAACCCGAGGTGCACGATGGCCACCTTCGCCTCGGGGCTCTGGGGGAACTTGGCTACGATCTCGTCGTACGCGTCGGCCGCACCCTTGAAGTCCCTGTGCTCCTTGAGAATGCGTGCCGTATCAAGGAGGTCCGGAACGCTCATTTGTCCCTCGCCCGCGCCGGGCCCGCGGACGGATCTTCGGCCCCTCGCCGTTTCGACCTGCGCCGCGGCGGACGTGCCGCCTGGACGGGACTGACTGTCGGGCCTTTCGATACGCCAGAGCGACGCGGCGTCGGTTGTCTTTCGCTTGAGGAAGTAGTTCCTGATCACCGGCGCGGCGCCTTCGACCGGGAGGACCTCGCCCACCGGCTCGTAACCCGCCGCCCGGACCTCGATGTCGTACCTGCCGCGCGGCACCAGGGCCGACAGCGGCGTGCGCCCCATCGGTCTTTGCGCAAGAAGGACCTCGGCGCCGTCGGGGAACGAGACCAGTTCGACCCGCGCGAGTCCCTCAAGCGCCCGGCCCACACCCGGTTCGTGCCAGCCCAGAAGCCCGGTGTCCCTTTCGAGGTCGCCCGGAGCTGCCGGGCCGGTTTCGCCCGAACGCACGTCGGCCTGCATGGCCGAGGTCACGCGGCGCTCGACGCCCTTTGTGTTGCGCACCAGCACGGCGCCCTCGATGACCCTGACCTTCGTCTCGACCCCGTCCGTCTCGACGGCGAAGACCGTGCCCTTGACCTCTGCCGATCCGGTGTGCGTCGAGACCATGAGCCGCGACCCGGCGGGGATGGCGTTGGCCCGCGCGACGACGCGGCCGTACTCAAGCGATATCTCGCACGATTTCTTCGAGAGCCTGTCGAGCCTCATGCGCGACGACTCGTCGGCGAAGACCTCGACCTCGTAGCAGGGGACGAACCCCGTGTAGCCTTTGGCGATGACGAGGGCGGCGCCCTCCTTGAGTGTGTCGCCGCTCTTGAGCACCGCGCCCCCCGCAGTTGCCGTGCCCGAAACGACGAACAGCCGCCCGCCGCCGGTGTCCCTCGCGACGTAGAGTGAGACCGCCAGCGCGGCGGCGACCGCGAGGAACGCTGCCGCGAACGCGGGCCTCCTTGGCGCAACCGAGAACAAGCGGGCAAACTCAAAGACCCAGCCGCGCGAAGGCGTCCGGTCGGCGCGGACCTCGCGCTCGATGGCGCTGATGAACCGGGCCTCTTCCGCCGACGTCATCAGGCTCGCCGGCCCGGCCGATTCGACGTCGCCGACAAGCGCGGATACCTGCCGCTCGAACCCGCAGAGCGGGCACGCGCGCCTGTGCTCCACGCGGAACTCCTCGTCCGAGATGCGAAGCGGCACGCCCGCCCGCGCCAGGTCCTCGAGGTCCCAGAAGGCCTCGCAGTCTTTGCCCCTATCCGTCACCGCGCACCTCGTCGGCGTAGCGCCCGAAAACAGGGTCCTGCGCCAAAAGGTCGTGCAGCTCCAGGCGCCCGACCCGCAGACGGTCCTTGACCGTGTTGACGGAAACGCCCGTGAGATCGGCTATCTCCTTTATCGAGTATCCCAAGACCAGCTTGAAGACGAGCACCGCCCTTCGTTCGGGGTTCAGGCCATCGAGGCATTCCGAAAGCCGCCGCCTGAACACAAAGCCCGAGTCCGCCGTCGGGAACTCGATTACCTTCTCCCCCGGATCGTCGTCCCGGATCGACTGCACTAGCTTCGACTCGCCCCGGTTTTTTCCTATGTGCGCCCATGCCGCACGCCCCGTGATTCTGAGTGCCCACGACTTGAGGGTACCGCGACCCTTAAAGGACCCGACCGACCGGAGGATCTCGACCATGGCCGTCTGGGCGATGTCGTCGGCGTCGGCGTCGTTTTTTGCAAGGTACCGCGCGAGGTTGCGGACGGGTTTGAGAAGCCTTGCGACGAGCGCCCTTCTCGCCTCGACGTTGTCCCCTGATGCCGCCTTGCAAAGCTCGATTTCACCGTCTACTCCGCCGTCGCCTTCCCACGAGATGTCGTACAGAGCGACCATTCCTAATCCTTAAGTGCGGCCGGGCCGGAAAAACGGGTGGAATTCCCTTTTCCGCCCCTTTCCTCCCCGACTTTCTGTTTCACGGAAACCCCCTATTGTCGCGGGAACACTCAGAAAATCCCCAAGTCAAGGCCCAGTTTGACCATCGGCCGGACCCGCCAACTCGATAGCACAGGGTCACTACCCGCCGGCAGATCGGCAGGGTATACCGCGGTGTCAAAAAACACCAGCGCACCCAATTCCATGAACAATTCCGAGGACCTGCCAATCTCCCGCCCCCCGACGAAGGCGGCCCGCCCGCCCCAAACGTACCTGGCACCGTTTGCCCCGGCGGGGCCCTCGGGCTCGCCCGCGAGGACCTCAAGGACGCCCCCGGCTTCGACCCCCAACCTCCACACCCCAAGCCTCTTTGCCCAGCCCACACCTGCCTCAACCGGGTACCGGCGAACGCCCACCGCGACCCCGCCGCGTGACGCCTCCGCACGTTCCATCAAACGTCCCCCGGCGTGGATGGACCACTGCTCGGACAGGTCAAAAGACAGGGCCGAAAACAACCCGTTCGGCGACGGGGACTCGGGGCCGAAGAACTCGGCGGCGTAGCCCCACCTAAGATGGAGGCGTTCTTGCGGGGCCCCGTGCGGCGCGGACGGCGAAACCGGTGCGGCCAGATCGAGGCGCGCGCTTACGAAGTTCCTTGCAATGATCGCGATCGCCTCGGCGCGTTCGGCGTCGTTTTTTGCCTCGACCGTCCTCACGAGCACGCGATCGCCGCCCGGCTCGGCGACGTACATGAACACCTGGTCCTGGGCCGGGTTCAGCCACAGAACCTTGCCGGCCGAATGCCTTCGCGCGGCCTGGCGCGCAAGCGCAACCTGGTCCGCGAACGCCGGCGGGAGTTTCGCCGTTTCCTCGACGAAAACGGGGACCGCCAAATCGGACAGGTTCGACTTGAGCGTCTTGAGCACGCTCCCGACCTTTGCCCCCCCTTTTGTTTCGGCGTCGATGATCACGACGCCCGGTTCCCCCGTCAGCCCGGCCGCCGGGAGAAACAGGAGTGCCGCAAGGATTACTGGAGTCAGTGGCCTCATTTCCAGATGTTTTACCACCAACCCGGCATGCCTGTCACCTTTGAGCGTTCCCACTACCGCCCGTTCCTTGGAGTGCGGTAGCTTGCTACCGCTTTTTCTTCGGTGGCAGCTTGCTGCCACCCCCGGGCACGAGCAAGCTCGCGCCGAACGCAAAGCGCAAGCAAGCTCGCGCACTCCAAAGCCCGGCACGGATTCCCGACGCGCCCTTTTGGTGATATGATAGGGCCGTTTGCGTGGACACGGGCTTGGGGTTCGGCGTGTGTGTGGAGAAACAAGAATGATCACTGCACTCGGAGTCGTGCTGGTGTCGTCGGTTGTGTCGGCTTCCGCGTACGAGGTCGGGCCGGGGAAGACGTTTGCCAACATCGGCGACGTGGCGTGGGAGGCGCTGTCGGCAGGTGACGCCGTGCTCATCCACTGGCGGGCCGAGCCTTATCGCGAGAAATGGGTCATCGGGGTGCACGGCGAAGCGGCAAAGCCGATCACAGTGCGCGGCGTTTTGGGGCCGGGCGGCGAGAGGCCGGTGGTTGACGGGCGCGACGCGACGACGCGAAGCAGCCTCAACTTCTGGAACGAGGAACGCGGCGTCATCAAGGTCGGCGGCGCAAACAGCCCCGACTCCGAGTCGGCCTCGCACATAGTCATCGAAAACATCGAGGTCCGCTCGGGCCGGCAGCCGTACTCGTTCACCGGCAGAAACGGCCTCTCAGACTACGCAAAAAACACGGCCGCCATCTTTGTCGAGTGGGGCGAGCACGTCACGATCCGGAATTGCGTCATGCGCGACTCGGGAAATGGGCTTTTCGTCTCGGCCGCGAGCAAAGGCATTCTCATCGAGGGAAACCACATCTTTGACAACGGAAACGCCGGCTCGGCCTACGAGCACAACAGCTATACCGCGGCCGCCGGAATCACCTTCCAGTTCAACCGATACGGCCCCCTGTGCGCGGGCTGTGACGGGAACAACCTAAAAGACCGCTCGGCAGGGCTGGTCGTGCGATACAACTGGATCGAGGGCGGGAACCGTGAGCTCGACCTCGTCGACGCCGAAGACTCGCAGGATTTGGTCAACGATCCGCGGTATCATAAGACGTTCGTGTACGGGAACGTCCTCGTGGAGCCCGACGGCGCCGGGAACAGCCAAATCGTCCACTACGGCGGCGACTCCGGGACCGAGAGCGACTACAGAAAGGGCGCGCTGTACTTCTACAACAACACCGTGGTCTCGACCCGGAGCGGGAACACGACTCTTCTGCGCCTCTCGACCAACGATGAGCGCGCCGACGTCCGCAACAACGTCATCCATGTTGCCGCCGCCGGGAACCGCCTTGGGCTGGTCGACGAAACGGGAGTGGTCGATCTCACGCACAACTGGCTCAAGCCCGGGTACGTCGAAAGCCACGGAGGGCTTGCGGGGACGATAAACGACGATGGGACGAGCGTCACCGGCGTCTCACCGGGTTTCGAAGACGAGGTAGGGCAGGAGTTCCGCCTTGCCCCCGGCTCGGCGTGCATCAACAAGGGGACGGCCCTGCACCCCGCCGTGCTCCCCGACCACGATGTCGTTTTTCAGTACGTAAAGCACCAGGCGTCGGAACAACGCCCGGTGGACGGCCCGCTGGACCTCGGCGCGTTCGAATACTGCGCCGAGGCGTGCGGAGAGGTTGACGGGGGAACAGCAACCGACGGGGGATCCGCCCACGCGGACGGCGCTGCGGCGGACGCGCCGGCAACCGACGACGGGCCACCCCAAGACGCGGCCAACCCAACCGACGCGGCGGGTCTGCCCGACGTGTACGATCCGCCGGATCGGTCCGATCCGTCCGATCGGTCCGATCCACCCGACGCGTCCGGCGTCGCAGATGTGCCCGTCGCCGCCGACGCCGGAACCCCGCCCGCCGACGCGGCGTTGCCCGACGCAAGCTCCGGCGGGCCGCAAGGCGGCGACACCCCGGGCGGCGAAGCGTCGTCGGGCTGCTCGTGCGCCAGCGTGAGCCCTTGACCTGCGCCACATCCGGCGCCGGCCGCCGCTATTCGGGGCGGTAGCCCTTCCTGAAGGCGCGCATAATCTTCATCAGCGATTCCACGCTTTGCAGCTCGTAGAATGCACCTTGGCTGTCATAACCCCCCGGACAACCCGGATCCCCGTAGCATCCCTTGAGGTACTCCGCCCTGTCAATGAGCGCGCAGGCGATCGATTGCTCTTTCGTTACGACAGAACCTCCCGTAGAAAAAGCGAGCGGCATCCGCAGCCCCCTCCAAACGAAGAAGCTTGGAAACGGCGAGACGTACTCGCACAGGTTCGCCGGGTCCAAGAGATCGAACACGCCGTCTTCCCCTTTGATCCAGATCGCCAAGTATTCGTTGAAACCAGGATCGTAAAACGTCTGCAGTCTTTCAAAAGCGAAAGTGATCGCGTAGACCTGTTCGTTGATCGACGCCCCCGGGTCGATCACGTACGCATTCCGGTATGCGGTGCCGGGGTTCCGGGGGCTGATCGGTTGATTGAAAAGTCCCAGACCGCCGTACCACGCGTTCCTGGGCGTGGCTACGCAGTGCTTGTTGTCCGGATTGACGTCGACAACCTGTCCGTAACGTTGTGGGTCGTCCGCGATAATTCCCGCGAGGATGTCGAGAATCTCCGTTGGGAAGAAATCAAAATAGCTCAACATGAATCTGTTGTTGTCTGCCGTCGGAAGACCAAGGTCCCGACTCGTGAGCGCGTCGAGAGCGGCGATCCTGTCCACGACCATCCCTATCACCGCGAGCCGGTCCACCTCGCCGAAGTGTCCCGTGTCGTACCTGTTCCAGTAGTATTTTCCTTCTCCCCAGTGGACGGTACAGTCGGCCTGCGCGTTTTGGGGGTCCGGGCTCACTCGGTAGAAGCGTTTGTCGTTTGGGTCAAGGTTCTTCACGTATGCGCCGATGTCCGGTGTGCCGAGGACGGTGTTGAAGAAGTTGAGCCCGTCGGCAGAGGCGAAATACATGTCGATGAGACCGCCGGGTTTTGTGTATGACGACGGCGCGCGCATTCCCTGAACGTAGAAGTAGTTGTAGAGCATCCCCTGATACTGCTTGCCGATCGTCGCAAAGTACCGGCCGAACACCTTGTCTTCGTAGTCAAAACCGAAGTTTCGGCGGTAACGGCGGAAGTTGTTGAAGACGTAGTTGCGCTCGTACGATTCGACGGCGTTCGCCACGATCTCACGCGAGGTCGCCCCGGCGTCCCAGCGGTTGCAGAACGGCCGGTCGGCCGTGCGCTCGTCCGAGCACATCCGGTAACGCACGGGATTTCCTTCCGCCTGCTCGTCCTTGGAGTAGTCGGCGTCCTGGTAGGATTCGGAGCAAACCGGGGGATACGAGGCGTCAACCGCGCATGACTGCCCGTCCTTGAAACCGGGGCATTGCGCGTTGTCACGGCAGCGCTCGCCGCCATCCCAGATCTGCGCACCCTGAACGACCAGAGGCCGGCACACGCCCGTGAGGCAGGTCTGACCGTCCGCGGCAGACGGGCACGCGGCCGCGCCGCAATCCTCGCCGCCCTTGTAGTACCGGGCGTTTTTTCGGTTCTTCTTGTCGTAGGCGTCAGTCGGCGTGCCCCAGCGCTCGGTCACGCCGCCGTAACCGAACTTGATTGCCGCCACGTCGTATTTCCCGAGCGAAGCGGAAGGATCGCCGGTTTCGACGCCTCCGAACCCCGAGGCGAGGAATTCGACGGGGTAGTCCATGATCGACGAGTATTGGTAAAAGCCCGCGCCTTCTTTTGCCATGAGCGTCCGGAAGCACCGCCACTGTTTCTGATAGAGGTCGAAAGAACTGGCGTCCGGGAACGATTCGGGCGCGTGGAAAAGGTTGAAATCGGAAAGCGTGCTCACCCCTTCGCACTCGGGCGCGGCGAGAATCCCGGGCGCCGCCCCGATGACCGCCTTGTGGATCTCCCAATACCGGTCGAAGTAGTTCGCATGGTCGGCGCTACCCTCGAAGTTGTGCCGAAGCCCCAGCGCATGACCGAAGGCGTGCCCCGCGGCCTGGCGGAAAAGCGCGTTCTCGACGACGTCGGCGACCTGCTCGCGAGAATATCCCTTCCCGACCGCGTAGGTCTGGACGAGCTTCCATACCGCCCAATCGGTGAATTCATTCGGCTCGAGCAGGCAATTGAACCTCGACTTGGCGTACCCGGCATTCCACGGGTTGTCAGCGCCTTTCCGCCCGCCGCGCAGCGGGCTCCAACGCTCGAGATCCGCCGCGGAGAGGCCGCCCGCGTCCCGGTTCGAAACGTCGAAACCCCTCGTGACCAACAGATCCCCCGGCAGAAGCAAAGACTCGACCTCCGGATGCGCGTCGCCGAAAGCTGCCCCCAGCCGGTGTGCCGCCGTCATCTGCTGGTAGTTCTGCGTCGTGAGCAGGCGGGCGGCCTCGGAGTCGCTCATCCCGGGCGCGGCGGCGGCCTTGACCTTCGCGAGAATCGAGTCGATTGCCGACCGGGCATACTGCGCCGGCTGCACCGGCCCTTCGGGGAGCGTCGCCGATTCGGGGCCGCCACGGCGGCCGTCGAGATACGCCCCGATGTCGTCTCCGCGGGCGATCGACTCTGTGATGTCGGTGCCGTCGACCACCCGCCCCTTGATAATGTCGTAGAACAGCATCGACTGCGATTTGTAGATTTCAAGCGCCGCGCCGTAGATGTTCACGTTCGCGTTGATGGTCTCGCCCGTCTCGGGGTCGGCCGAAAATGCGGCGTATTCGAGGGGCGCGCCCGCCATGGGCTTTGTGAGCCACCACAAAAAGTTGTAGCGCAGGTCCCCCTGGTTCTTGGCGCACTTTTCAGGATCGCGGAGCACTCTCGCACCGGTTTCATCCACCACTCCCGACTGCCGCGTGTCGTCGCACTCGTCGTGGTCGCGAAGCCGAACGACCAGCGCTCCCAGGCCGTTGTTGGCCGCCGTGTCTATCTTCCCGTTCAACCACTCCTTTGCCGCATCCGGAGTCTGGCCTTCGGCCTCGAGCATTCCCGCGAGCGCCTCCCTGAACGCCGCGTCCCAGTCGCGTGCGAGCGCGTACGCGGTCTCGCGCAGGTTCGCCGGAAAGCCCTTGCTCAAGTAAAAGACGATCCTTCGGATCTCCCGGTCCTTGACCGGGATCGGAGCGCCTGTGTCGTCGATCCAGCGTTTGAAGATGTCGAACCGGTTGATCCTGAAGTCGCGGGCAAGGTCGGTTAGCCCCATGCCCATGTCATATCCTTCGAAATCCAGCCTGAAAAATGCGAAGTGCTCGAACTGAGAGTCGCCGTGAACCGCTGGCCGGTAGTCGTTTGGCGTCACCTTCAAAAACGAGTGGCGAAGGGTGACCGTCATGGGGTCGGTTGCGATTGGGTACGAGGATTCCAACGCGGCGGATTCGGGTGTTGGGGACACGACCTCGCGGTTGACGACGTCGATGTAATCCGCGGTCACGACAAGCGAGTCCTTGTCGTAGAAGCTCACCGGCTCCCGTCGCATCTTCGCGTACGCGGGGTCCGCGGACTCCTTGAGAAAATGGAAGCGGTCGGTGATGAGGTTCTGCGACCAGTCCACGCGCATGTACTCGCGCTGCCACCACAGCCGGTCCGTCGTATTCTCCTCTATGGCCCCGGTTTCCTCGCCCGTGTTCGGGTTGTACTGGCGCTGGATGTCAAAGTGCGACTCTATCCTGTACGCCGCAACGGGCGAGTTGAAGTACTCCAGGCCGTTCTTCACGCACAACCCGCCAGCGTCACATCCGGAGTCCTCATAGCACATCCCGCCGGCCTCGTTGTAGGTCGCGTCGCCCGCCGGCGCGCACCTTCCGGCCTCGGTCTGCAGGGTCGTCTCGTACGCCCGAAGCGCGTACAGGAACTCCTCGGCAATCAACCAGCGGATCTTCTCGAGCCTCGGCGACTCTTCGCCGGCGAAGGTGAATTTCGCCTCGAACGGATGATCGAGGACGGTGGTCTTGTAGTACCATGCGCCCGTGAACGCCGCCTTGGGCATGGCGGCGGGTTGTACGAGGCTCTTCGCCGAGCGCTGTTCGACGCACCCGAAAAGAACAAGAGCCGCCGTGGCGGCGGCGAGGCAGATGGATGCCGGCATCAGAAACCTCTTCATGCCCGTTCCCTCCTTTGACCGTTGCATGCCCCGACGCTAGACCCCGTAACACCCGCAGTCCAGCCCGCCGTGAAGCGCACCGAAGGTATATGATCCGAGTGTCAGTACCCCGTAATTGGACCGCCGGTTCGGCCGGTGGCATAATCGCCGCGTGATGAGCGGGAAGACATCACCAGTCGGGACCGGCGTGCTCCTGGCGCTTTTGGCGGCCATCCTCTTCGGCCTCACCGTTCCGGCGGTCGAGCGGATCGGGGCCGGGGTGGGGCCGTTCTCGACCGCGGCACTGCTTTACCTCGGGGCGGGCCTTGCCGCTGTTTGCTTTTGGCTGGCTCGCCCGGGGGGCGGCGGGCGGCTGGGCGGGCGGCACATCCCGAGGCTTCTTGCGGTCTCGATCTTCGGCGCGGCGCTTGCGCCCGCCCTTCTGGTTTTCGGTATTCACCGCGTCGGCGCAACGACGACGTCGCTACTTCTCAATCTCGAGGTCGTGTTCACCGTGCTTCTTGCCCGCGCCGTGTATTGCGAACACCTAGGCCGCCGCGTGGTCATGGCGGCAACCGTGATGGTGTTCGGCGGCGCGGTCCTTGTTTTCGATTCGGCCCGCGGGTGGTCGTGGCAGGCCGCTGGCTCTCTGGCCGTCGCCGCCGCAGCGCTCTGCTGGGCGGTCGACAACACGCTCTCGTGCGCGCTTTCAGGCAACGACCCGCACGAGGTCGTCGCGGCGAAGGGGGTTCTGGGGTGCGTTCTCACGGGCGCCGGGGCCTTTTTGTCGGCCGAGCGGGTACCTGGTCAATGGCAGGCGCTCGGTCTCCTCGCCTGCGGGATGACCGGCTACGGGTTGAGCCTGAAGCTCTACCTCCTGGCCCAGCGAAGGATCGGGGCCGCGCGGACGGGATCGGTCTTTGGGACGGCGCCGTTCATCGGAGTGGCGGCGGCGTGGGCGATGGGGGGCAGGCAGGGCGGAGTCTGGACCGCGGCCGCGGCGGCGCTTTTTGCCGTCGGAATTGTTCTTCACTCCACCGAGCGCCACGAGCACGAGCATTCGCACGACGCGCTCGATCACGAGCACGCGCATCGGCACGACGACGGCCACCACGGCCACGGGCACGAGCACGCGGTCGGAGGGGATCACACCCACCTGCACAGTCACGCGGCGTTTCTGCACGCCCACACCCACGCCCCGGATTGCCACCACCTTCACCGCCATCCGTGAAGAGCGAATCTGTCGTTGCGGTTTTTGCCGCGGCTGTGCTAGAGTGGTCGCGTAAACTTCACGATCGGGGGTGCTGTCATGCTCGACCGGCGAAGGCTCAAACTGCTGTCACTTGTGGCCGCGGCAGCCGCGGCGGCGCTTTGCTCGGCGTGCGGCGGGGGCGCCGAGGGAACCTCGTGCGTACAGGACAAGGACTGCGCATCGGGGATGGTCTGCATCGCCTCGGTCTGCAAAAAACCCGGCGCCGCGTCGAGGGACGGCGGCACGCCGGGGAGCGACGGGGCGAGCCCGGGAGCCGACGCCGCCGTTGACGAGGACGGCCCGGCCGTGGACACCGGGGCGGACGAGGCGACGACGGACGGCGGGCCCACCGACGCAGGGACCGGGGATGGCGGCGCCGATTCGTCCGATCCGTCCGATTCGTCGGATCCGTCCGATGGCGGGGTCGAGCCCGGCGCCGACGGGTCTGTTGACGCCTCGAGCCCGTCGGACGGCGGCGTGCCGGACGGCGGGGGCAGCGACGCGGAGACGACGGACACCGGAGCCGGCGACACGGGGCCGACCGCGGATGGCGGCGGCGCGGACGCGGGGAAGCTCACCGCCTCCGAATGCTACAAGGACAAGGTCGATCCCAGCCTCCCGAAGGGTCCCGACTACGACCAGTTCAATCCGGTAATCGGCTCGCACTGCCTCGGGACCAACCATCAGGACATCGCAGGAATTGAGAAGGTGGTCTTCCTGGGCGATTCCATCACCGTCGGCACGCCGCCTTACATGTCCAAGGCGTACCGGCTCCAACTCACCGACATGCTCGAGGCCAAGTTTGGAAAGCTCGAGACCAAGAACTGCTCGGCGTGGGGCGCGCGCACCGACGACCTGCTGCTTCCCTCGAACCAGCAGATCCTCACGTGTTTCGACAAGCTCCCCGAGACCAAGCGGACGCTCGTCGTCATGACCGTCGGCGGAAACGACATGGACGCCATCGCCAAGAAGTGGATCGAGACCAAGGACATCCAACAGTGCATGGACCTCGCGGTGCGTGCGGTGGATCTGTTCGAGGACGCGATCGACTGGTTCTACGAGCCCGGGAGGTTCACGAACGGCGTGTACATCATGTTCGCCAGCGTGTACGAGTACACCGACGGGAGCGGCGACATGGGCGCGTGCCTGATGGCCGGGCTCGAGGGACTGCGGGGCCTCTGGCCCGAAGGGGCCGAGCCTCTCCGGTACCTCAACGAAGGGTTCATGCGGATCGCCGTGGCAAGGCAGATCGACATGGTCTTCCTGCTCGAGTACTTCTGCGGCCACGGCTTCTGCTACGACAACAAGTGCGCGCTCCCGAGCCCGTGTTTCAAGGCCGGGAACGAACTCTGGCTCGACGCGCTCACGTGCATCCACCCCAACGACAAGGGACACACGGAGCTTGCAAAGATGTTCATGGCGGTCGTCGACGAGTGACGGGAGACGAATGGCGAAAGGCGAGGGACGAACAACCGGCGTCGTCCTGGCATTCATGGCGCACCCCGATGACGCGGAGATGCTCTGCGCGGGGACGCTCATCCGCCTGGCCGACGCCGGGTGGACCGTCCACGTCGCGACAGCCACCGCCGGCGACTGCGGGTCAATGGCGCTCGCACCGCGGCGCATCAGCACAATCCGCCGGGCCGAGGCCCGCAAATCCGCCGCGCTCTGCGGCGCGACGTACCACTGCCTGGGCGAAAAGGACGGGTTCGTATTCCACGACAAGCCGACGATGCGGAAGGCGATGGACCTCTTCAGAAAAACGGCACCGTCCGTGGTGTTCGCGCACGCGCCGAGCGACTACATGATCGACCACGAGGTCGCCTCGGTCCTTGCCCGGTCCGCGAGTTTTTTGTATCCGGCACCCAACGTGTCGGCCATCAAACGCAGACCGGGGTCCGCCGTGCCCCACCTGTACTACTGCGACCCGATCGCGGGCATCGACCCATCGGGGAAACCCGTCCGGCCGACGACCGTGGTCGACATCTCCGACGTCATCGAAAGGAAAGCGACAATGCTCGCATGTCACGAGAGCCAGCGCGAGTGGCTGAGACGTCACCACGGGATGGACGAGTACATCGAACGAATGAAACGGCACGGGTCGGCTCGGGGGGAGTTGATCGGAAAACCGTACGCAGAGGGATTCGTCCAGCACCGGGGGCACGCATACCCGGGTTCGAATCTGCTCGGAACTGTCCTCGGAGCGGCGGACGTCTGAGGCGTGGAGCCCGATCGTTTCGGAGTCGAGAAGTGGGGAGTTGAGGAACAACGGGTGAGGAAGACTCCGCGGCCATTGAGCAAGGTTGCGCCCGACTGGTGGGACTACACGACGCTTGATCCGGCTCTCCTCAAGGACGCCGCGGGACTTTCGGAGAAGTCCCTCGCCCGTCTTTCGAGGCCGGGCTTCGCCGTGCACTTCTACAACACCCGCGAAGAGTTCTATCTTGCGGAGGCATTGGAGTACATCGATGCCTGGCGCCAGGCGACCCCGTCGCGGCCGGCGGGCATCTGCGGGCCGATAGGCCCCACCGAACAGCTCCCCCTGGTCGCGCGGATCATCAACAGCCTGGGTCTTGACCTTCACAACGCGCACTTCTGGGGCATGGACGAATGGGTCGAGGACGGGAAACCGGTCCCAATCTTGCACCCGATGTCGTTTGCGCGGGCAGACATGGAGCTGTGCTTTGAGAGGATCGACCGGCGGCTGCGAATGCCCGAACAAAACCTCCATTTCCCGACGGGCGATCTTGGGCGGTACTCGAGAAGCTTTGACGAAATCCGCTGCGTCGTGATGCAGGGCGGCCAGGGCGAGGTGAAGCACTGGGCGTTCAACGACCCGCCGCGGCGCGCGGGCAGATTCGAGGATGCGCCGCCCTCCCCCGCCGAGTACAAAAGGCTCCGCGCGCGCGTGACGGACCTCCACCCCATGACCGTCATCCAGAACGCGCGCACGTCGGGCGGCGGTTACGTGGCCGCGGTCCCCACGCAAGCGGCGACCGTGGGACCCGTCGAGACATGGAAGGCCGAACGCGTTTCAATCTGGCACGGCGGGATGCACGACAACCCGTTCGGCATGCGCCTTTCGGCGCTCATGATCTCGAAACGGATAGCCGATACGTCGGTGCCGATGTCGCTTTTGGCCGACCATCCCGAGGTCCACTTTCACTACCTTCGGCCGGCGCTCGGGGTCGTCGGGGCGGAGATGCACTGAGGGAAGGCAAGAGGCGCGAGGCGGGAAGAGGAGGACCGTATGGCGCGGAGCATCCTGGCAATCCTGGTTTTGCTCGTCATGACGACCCCCGCGGCGGCGCAGGAGGCAAACGAACCGCCGGCGGCGGCGACGACGAAGGAACTCCCCGCCGCGCCGGCGCCCCAGCCGTCGCCGGCTGCGCCGCCCCGCGTCGAGGAGATCGTTCCGGACCCCCAACCACCTTCGGCCCTCCCGGCCAAAGAGGAGGCCGCGATCGTCCCCGCAGCGGCTGGCACCATCGCCGGCCCTCCCTCGGGAAGCGCCGAACCGGGACCCTCGGGCCTTCACGGCCGGCAGCCGCTTGTGCGCGCGGGGAAGGGCGCGTTTGATATTTCGGCCGAGTACCGCCTGCGCACCATCTATGTGAACCCGCTCGAACTCAACGGGCTCGACGCGGCCGAGGTCCGCTACGCCCAGAACCGCCTGCGAACGGGCTGGCTTTTCAACTGGGACAACAAGGTCAAGGTCCAGGCCGAGATCGACCTTCTGGACGGCGTGCTCGCGGGAGACAACGGGATCGTCTGGGGCGACCCGCCATATCCCAACGAGGGAACGTCCACAATCGCCAGGAACCCAAACGAGGCGGGCGTAGGAGTCGTGCTCAAGCCCGACACGGACCCGCTTGCGCCCTCGTCGTACACGTACGGCCTAAAAAAGATCGACCCCGTCACCGTCCGCAGGGCGTGGGGCGAGGTTGCCCTGGGTGCGGGTGTCCTGCGCGCGGGGCGGATGGCCTCGTACGAGGGGAGGGGCATTCTGGCAAACGACGGGAACAACGATCTGAACCGCTTCGGGACAAACGGCCGCGGCGACACGTCGGACAGGATCCTGTTCGGCACCAAGCCTCTCGAAATCTACAAGGCCATCCGTTCCGGCGATCCCGCGGCGGCAGACCCCCGTGAGGACCGCGGCCTGTTCTTCGGCGCGGCCTACGATCAAGTCGTGAACGACAGCATCCAGCTCGGCGGCGACAACGCCAACCAGTACGGCGTGTCGGCGTACTACCTCCTCCCGGAGTTCAATGTGTTCGGCCTGCGCTGCCGCGACCTCCGGGTCGCCGGGTCGTTTGCGTACCGCGGGGCGCACGACGTCGAGATGGGCATCTCCATCCTGCCGCTTGAGCTTCGCGTGGGCATCGAAAAACTGCGCCTCGAGTTCCAGGCGGCGCCGATGTGGGGGGCAACGCGCGAGCTCTCGGATGCCTTAAGCCTCATGTCGAGCAAGAAACCGGTCGTCCAGGATGTGCTCGCCCTCGGGGTGATGACCGTAGCCGACTACGACGTCGGGCCGGTGACATTGACCCTGGAGTTCGACTACGCCTCGGGCGACGACGACCCGCGGCCGGACACGAGGGTCACCGATTTCATATTCGCCGAAGATACGAGCGTCGGGCTTCTGCTCTTCCCGCAGGTGCTCGGGTACCTCACGGCGCGCTCTTCGGCCGCGGGAAACGCGAATCTCAATGGCCTGGGTGCCACGGCGCTCCCGTCCACGCGCGTGGCGACCTACGGCGCGTTTTTCAACGCGAAGGCCCTCTTCCCGCAAGTCACCTGGCACCTGACCGACGAAGTGTTCCTGCGCGGAGGCGCGCTCTTTGCCTGGACCGCCGCCCCCTCGACCGACCCCACCGAGACACTCCGACGCGAGGACGGCAAGGAGATCACCGACGACGCGGTGAACTACAACGGCGGGAAACCAGGTGACTACTGGGGCACCGAGTTCGACCTGCGTTTTTCGGCAAAACTCTGGGGTCACTTCGTCTTCGACCTCGATGGCGCGGTTCTCCTGCCGGGAGACGCCCTTCAAGACATGAACGGAGACGCGGTGCCGAGCGGGATGGTCGAGGCACGGCTGCAGTTCAGGTATTGAGGAAGGCATGAGGCGGAAGGCGGGAGTGAAAAACCGCCAGTGAGAAGTGAGAAGTGAGAAGCGGGAAGAAAGGCGCGGGACCGTTCGCGGCACGTCCGGAAGGGTGCCACGGACAAACCCGGTTTGTCCGTGCCTGCGGAAACCCGGCTTTCACGGACAAGCTTACGCTTGTCCGTGGCACCCCGCCCGTCAAAAATGCCTCGGATCTGGAGATCCGCGGAGGATGCGAATGAAAACCACTCCCCTCGTGACGTTCTTCACTGCGACCGCGTTCTTCCTCGCCGCCTGCACCTACGACCCGCCGCCCAAGGTGAAGACCTCGGTGCCGGAAGACGGGGCGGTCACCGAGGACGTGCACGGCAGGATCGTGGTCCAGTTCACCGAGCCCGTCGAACGCGAAAGCGTCGAGGCGACGCTGTACGCCAAGACGTACGATGCCGAGGGAAACCTGCTTGAGCGGTGCGCGGCGGGCGGGGCATCGGATTGCCAGGAACCCGTCGCCGGCCCCTGTTCGGTGAAAAAGTGCCCCGGCGGGACGCTCGTCATCAACACCGACTTCACCCAGATGGCCTTCGCATCGCAGAATGCCCTGCCGATCGGAAACTACGTCCTGCGGATATCACCGGGACTTGAGGACAAGGACGGCAACGCCACCGGCGTCCCGTACGACATCTCGTTTTTTGTGAAACCCGCCGCGGTAGAGGCCAAGACGACGTTTGAGCCGGGTGTGTTCATCGCCTGGATGGACCTCGAAAGGCCCTTCACATTCCCGCTCGAGACGTACTGGCACATCAACGTCGATGCCGAAACAGGAAAGATCTCGGGCGGTTCGTGCGACGCGGACCCTGTCGATCCCTCGAACTACGACAGGGAAAAACACGACTACAAGGAGTGGAAACCGGCGCCGTATCTCGAAGAAGGGGACGAGAACGGGTTCAAGTTCGTCTTCGAGGGAACGGTCCAGGACGTCGAGGCCGACGGAACGACCTCGTACTACTTCGAGACGAAGCCGAACCTGTACATCTACTGCAAGCAGCCCGAGGTCGAGGTCATGGACGGGCAGTTCGTGGTCACGATCGATTTCGACCCGGCCCTGGGCCGCGAGGTGATGTCGGGGACGATGACCGCGGCGGGGGCGAGCATCCTGGGCCAGCCGCCGCAGGAAGTCTTCGGCCGCGTCTACGGCTACCGTTTGAGCGGCGCCGAGATAGGGACCGACAAGTGGTGGCAGACCTGCGCCTCAACCGACCCCGCGACGGTGACGAAAAAAGGCCAATAGAGAGACACGACCAGTCGTGGCTTCTACGCCGCGGCCGACAGCCCCTTGAACCGGGCGTACTCCGCGCAGAACGCGTCGAGCATGGCCTGCCACCGCAGGGCAACCCTGATGCCGTCGGGCGAGCACGCCGCAACCCGGCACCGAAGCGGCCGGACCTCGTAGATACCGCAACCCACGACCGCAAGGAACGGGCAGTCTCCGCTTTCGCCCTTCGGCCAACCCTCACGGCGCCGCGAAAGAAACGACTTCACAAGGTCCACCTCGAGCCCGTGGCGCCTCCGCCAGAAGACACCCCACCGGCCGCGGTTCCCGCGCGTTGTGCAACAATGCGCGCACCCGTCACACACGAAACCGCCCTCGATCATCTCTCGGTCGACCGCCGCGTAGAGATCGATGAGCCTTTCGAAATATCCGTTCCCGTTCTCCACCGCCCGCTCCCGCGCCCCCCTTCACCCAGATGGACGACCACCCCGATCCGGAAGATGCCGGCCCGACCCCTCGCCGGCCGCGCCGAACCCAGACGCGGTGCCAGGCAGACGCGGTGCCAGGTACGTTCCGGGGCGCTGGCAGCCGAAAAGACGGGAAAATCAATCAGTTGGGGGTCGTGTGCGTAACTTCTCAAAAAGTGGTGGCCGAGGCGTCGGAGCGGAGTCGGACGGTTGCGCCGATCGTCGTCGGTCCGGGGATGCTCCAGCGTTCAGCTTGGCACCGGGGGAGTCTACGGCGCCTGTGCGCGAGCTTCGATGAGG
>JACRCP010000094.1 GCA_016218965.1 Deltaproteobacteria bacterium
AGACAGATGCCCGCAGTCCTTTCTCCCAATTCCCCTCCGCGAATCCCAGCTCACGCTGTCTGTCATGCAGCACAGCCGTGCCGGGCTTGCGACGGGTCATCCCCGTCTCCCTCCGCCAGTGACTTTGTCCGTGACCCTGTGCCGATCGCCGATCGGACTTGCGAACGCGGCGGGTGTGGGGTAAAGTATATGCCGTTTTGCGCGGGGACCGCCCCGGGGGACGTCCCGACGACGCGCAGGTCGAAAGAGGCGCCTGTAGCTCAGCGGGATAGAGCAACGGCCTTCTAAGCCGTAGGTTGGGGGTTCGAGTCCCTCCAGGCGCGCCAACAGCAATTGGGCGGGGCCGAGTCGCCCCGCCATTTTGGTGGGTATAGCTCAACCCGGTTAGAGCACTGGACTGTGGCTCCAGTTGTTGGGGGTTCAAATCCCCTTACCCACCCCAGACATTCGCGGCCCCGGCCCTCGGGGCCGTTTTTTTGTGTGGTTGCGGCTCAGGCGAACGCGGTGGCACCGGCCAGTTTGATGGGGTCAAGAATAAGAACGGGGTGGCCCCCGCCGAGTATGCTGTACCCCGCGAACCCGGAAACCAGGTTCAGCGGCACGCCCAGTGGACGCATCACGATCTCGGCCTCGGCATCGACTCGATCGACGCGCAGGCCGAGGTGCTTGCCCTTGAATTCGATTACGAGGAACCGGAACACCGCTTCGGGCGGGGCCGCCTGCACGCTCAGGATTTCGCTCAAGGACCGGACCGGGATCGCAACCCCGCGCCATCTGATGAATGGTCGCCCCCCCTCGACCAGCATCTCGCCGCGGCTCAACTCCACCACCTCCGCGATGTTGGCGGCCGGGACCGCGTATTCGCCCCCCGACGCCCCGACGATCATCGCGTGCAGCTGGACCATCGAAACCGGAAGGTCGAGCGTGAACGTTGTACCCAGTCCCGGGGTAGAGGTGATCGACATCTCCCCGCCCATGTCGGACACTGCCTGTTTGACGACATCCATGCCTACGCCGCGCCCGGAGATGGCGCTCACCTCCCGCGCCGTCGAGAACCCGGGGAGGCATATGAGATCGTAGAGATCCTGCTGGCCGAGCGTCAGGGCGCGATCGGGACCTACGATCCCGCGCGCGACGGCCGCCTCGCGAATGCGTTCGTGGTCGAGCCCGCGTCCGTCGTCGCGGATCTCGATCTTCACGCCGCGGCCGCCGCGGGCGGCGGTCACGGCAATCGTTCCCCGCGGCGGTTTCCCCGCCAGGATCCGTTCATGGGGCGTCTCGATGCCGTGGTCCACCGCGTTGCGCACAAGATGCTGGAGAGGGGCCTCCAGCTTCTCGACGTGCGAACGGTCGAGGCCGACGTCGCCGCCCCGCACCTCGGCCTCGATGTCCTTGCCGAGCTTGAGTGCAAGTTCGCGCACGCGCAGCGGGATGCGCGCGGTCACAAGATCGAGCGGCACGAGGCGCGCGCACGTGACCGTTTCGTGAAGATCGCGGACCGCCCGGTGCAGCGCGCCCACGGCCTCGCGCAGCCGGAGGTCTTCGCGTGCCGGCGGGGCCGACGCCAACTCCCTGTGTATAATGAAAAGCTCCCCGGCCTGCTCCTGCAGGCGGTCGAGGATTTCCGGACTGACGCGGGCCGGGAGTTTCGATCTCCGCGCCGCCGCCGCCGGCCCGGTCATTTCGTGCGACTCGACCGAGGCGACGGCGACCTCGGGAACCCCGTTTATCGCCTCGACTGCGTCCTCGCGACGCGCGCCCGGCGCCAAACGCACGACAAGCGACGAAGGCCTGGTCCCTCCCGCCCGCAGTTCGGCCTCCGAGGGCTCGGAGGCGCACGCGATGCCGAGCGAATGAAGCTTTTTGAGCACCATGAACGCCCGCGTGGCCGGCATCTTCGAGGCGGCGTCAATGTCCACACGGACGACAAGTGCCGTGGATCCCGCCGAAGCACCCGGCGCCGCGTCCGGGGCGGTCGCCGGCGTTGCCCCGCGCGCGCCGGCCTCCGCCCGTGCGGAGCAGGCCGCCTTGAGCCGGGCCTCGAGCGCCGCGTCGTCCTCCGGCGCGCCGCCCGCCTCGTACATGTCGACCATTGCCGAAATGCGGTCGGCCGTTTCCTGGACGAGAAACGACCACTCCGGCTTGAGCCCCCATCGTCGCGCGTCGGAGAGGATGTCTTCGACGGCGTGCGCGAGCGAGGCAATGGCCCCGAGGCCCATGCTCGCGGCCATCCCCTTGATCGAATGGAAATGCCTGAAGAGGTCGTCAACCCGGAGCGCGTCGCCGCCGCCCCCCGCCGCCAGCGCCTTCAACGCGTCGTCAAGGTGCGCGCGCGTCTCCCCAAGAAACAGGTCCCTGTACTTCTCGTTTCCCATCCCCCCGTCAGATGTTCAGGGCCTTCTTGACGACCTTCATTACCTCTTCCTGCCGGAAGGGCTTGACGATGAAATCGTTTGCCCCCGCCTCGATGGCCTCCATGACCAGCGTCTCTTGCCCGAGGGCGCTGCACATTACGATGACCACCCCTGCATCGAGCTTGCGGATCTCGCGGGTCGCCTCTATGCCGCTCCGGAAAGGCATCACTATGTCCATCGTGATCAGGTCGGGCTTGAACTCCCGGAACTTCTCAACCGCCTCCACGCCGTTGGTCGCCTCGGCGACCACCTCGAACTCGGGCGCCTTGAAGATATCGCGGATCATGTTCCGCATGAACACCGCGTCATCGACCACCAGCACCTTTTTCGGCATTCCGACCTCCTTAACCCGTGAACGGGTCCGCCCGGCTGGCCGCGCCCGCGCCGCCAATCTCGGCCCTCACCGCGTCGACAAAGGCGCCAACCGCGATGAATGTCCTTCCTGCGAGCACTTCCGCTTCTATAACACCTTGTCCCTCGACATGGAAGATTTTTCCCACTGCCTCGGCGCACAGGGCCATGTCGCCGTCAGGGTGGTCGAGTACGAGGCCGTAGCGCGGGTCGTCGCACGCCCGCCCGGCAAAGTACGAGGGGTCCAGGCAGGTCTGCACCTTGCCTTTCCAGTTGAAAACGCCCGCGACCACCGCCGGGACGAGCGGCACCGGGGTCAGCAGCGGCCCCTCGACCACCGCGCGGAGCAATCGCGAGTCCACCACGAAGTCGACACCCCCGCAAGTGAAGTCGAGGTACTCCGCCACCGCCTCCTCACGTCTTGAAGCGCGACACGGTTTCGCTGAGTTTCGAGGACATGTCCCGAAGCTTCCCGGAGAGATCCGCCGCCTCGCGGACGGTCGAGGATTGCGACTCGGCGGACGCCGAAAGCTCCCTCGATGCAGCCGCGTTTTTCTGGATGACCTCCGCGATCTCGTCCACCGCCCGCACGATCTCGCCGGCGCTGCGCTCCTGGTTCTGCGCGAGCCCACGGATTTCGGTCGTCCGCTTGGTCGTGTCCTCGACTTTCCGGACGATGTCGGAGAGCGACTCGACGATCACTGAAAGGTCGTTGCTGCTCTCCTTGATGCCCTGCGTCCCGGTGTGCATGGTGGTCACGGCCCCTGAAAGCTCGGCGTTGACCTCCTCGACAACCGTGGTGATGGTCTTGGCGGCCCCCGCCGTGCTGTCGGCGAGCTTGCGGATCTCCTCGGCCACGACCGAAAATCCCCGGCCGTATTCCCCGGCGCGCGCCGCCTCGATCGCCGCGTTGAGCGCCAGCAGGTTGGTCTGCGAGGCGATGGTCGTGATGATCTCGGCCGCGGTGTTGATGTCCCGGCCCCGCGTGCCGAACGAAAACACCTTTTCGCTGGCCTTCTCGATGTGATCGAAGGTCATCCTGAGCTTATCGATCGCAAGGCTTGCGGTGCGGCTCGACTGCCGAGCGGCCTCGCTTGTCGCGACCGCGGCGGCCGATGCCTGCGCCGCGGCTTCCAGGACGCCGCCGATCCCGGCAGCCAGCGTTTCAATGGAACCAGAGATCTTGTCGACCATCTCGTTCTGGGCCACCGATCCCCTGGCCACGCCGTCGGCGGTCCTCGCGATGTCCGCTATGGCCGTGGACACGCCCGAGGCCGAACGCGCCAGCGCCTCCGAATCCTGTGCCAGCCGGTCCGCGGCGCCCCGGAGGTCGTTCACGAGCCCGCGGAGGTTCGTCTGCATCGCGGTGATCGTGTCGCGGAGGTCGTCCACCTCATCCGGCATGGCCGGCCGGCCGCGGACGGCGGCAAGGTCGCCCGTCAGGTCACCGTCGGCGATCGAGCGTGAAACCTCGGTGAGGCGCCCGAGTTCCCTCGTGAGCGCCCGGGAGAAAAAGAACGCAAACACGAACGTGACGAGAAAAACCCCGCTGATGGCGGCGAGCGCCGACGCCCACCAGTCGGCGCCCGAGAAGAACTTGGGGACAAACATGTTGATGGCAATGCTGAGGGACGCCACGACCAGATACCCCAGCGCGATCTTCTTCGAAAGGTTCCTGTTCACGCCCGCACGTCTCCGCCTGCCGTCAATTGACGCCGATCACGACCATGTCCATCGCCATCGGCATGCTCATCCCCGCCGACTCGAACAGCACCTTCCCCGAGAACACGCGGATGACGTAGCCCTTGCCCGCGACGAAGACCGAGGCCGGTACGGTCTCGGGGCTCTTTGGAGGGTCGGGCTGCCCGCCGTCGGCCGGTTTTTTGTAGACTACCGGGCCGTCGTGAACCGTCTCGGCGACCTCGAGACCGAAAGGCATCGCGCCGGGCGGGTCGGTCCACGCGACAGAGATGTCCTGCGGGCCGTTGAACTGGGCGTTCATTGCCGGGGCGCCAATGACCACCGCGGCCGGGAACGGGTGGTGTGCGATCTTTTTCACCACCGGGTCGCTGCCGTAGGCCGGGTGCATGATCACGAACTCGTATTCGCCGTCGACCGCCCGGGTGTCCTGCGGGACTGTCTGGCGGTCGAGGACGTACGCCTCCCGCTGCGCGTCCCAGACGAGCTTGAAGACGACCGGGCTTTTCCCGTCGGTCGCGCTCACGTCGGCGTCGTCAAGAAGTGACCCGTCGGCCGGGTCCCGCACCTGCGCCGCGAGGTCCGTGAGGTACGCGCCCGCCTGCGGTATGTACGGCGGCAGGGCGTCCACGTAGACCGAGCCTACCATGAGCGTCACGAGTTGGACGTCGATGTCGATCCCGGTGGTCTTTCCACCGGGCACGACAACGGGACTTCCAGGGTCGAAGCCCACGAGATCCCCAGTGTCGGGATCGAAGTCGCCGTCGTCATTGATGTCGTAGATCGCCGCGAACCAGTAGCTGCCGGGACCGATGGGGATGCAGTTGCCCTGGTCGTCGCACCGCTCGTCTATCGTGAAGTTCCCGTCCGGGTCGCAGGCTGCAAAACCCACGGGCGCCACGCCCTCGCCCAGGGGCTGGTCGAACATGAGCGCGAGCGCCGGATTGACCGGCTTTTCTCCCTCGACGGTCACCTTGCCCGTGAAAACGAACGACTGCGGCCCGGCGTCCACGCCGCCGCTGTCCGCCATCCCCACGTCCTCTTCGCCGCCCGCGTCCGCCCCCCCGTCGGCCGTGGCCGCGTCATCCGGGGTCGGGACATCGTCGTAGATGGACGTGTCTTCGGCCCCGCCGGTGTCCTCGGTTCCGCCGGTGTCCTTCTCCTTCCCGGCATCGGGCTTCCCGCCGTCTTCTTTCGGAACGCCCGTGTCCCCCCCTCCTCCTCCGCCGGTCCCCACGTCGTCCTCGCCGACCGACGAGACGTCGCAGGCGGATGCCGCCGCAATCGTTGCCGACAAGAACAGGCCGAACAAGACTCTTGAAAGCGTCGTTTCCATGCCACCCTCCTGTCAATACCACGCATCTTACCACCACGCGTGGTGAAAACCAAACCCGGCCCGATCAGTTACCGCCCAGGATCACGGGCAGGCCGTCCTTGCCGGCGCCGATGATGACGACCTTGGCGTTGGCCGACTTCACCAACGACTCGGTGGCCTCGATCCCCTTCCACCTGAGAAGCTTGTCGCTTATCCCCTGCGAGACTATGTCCTGAAAGTCCCGCACCCCCGCGGCCTCGATCCGCTTGCGCTCGGCCTCCTGCTTCTCCTTCTGGAGCGTGAACGACATCTTGAGCGCTTTCTGTTCCTCCTCGAGCTTGTCGTTGATGGCCTTCTTGATGTTGTCCGGCAGGTCTACGTTCCGGACAAGGATCGCCTCCAGCATGATGTGCTTGCCGGCGATCGCCTTCTGAACCTCGTCGAAAAACTCCTTTTCGACGGTCTCGCGTTTTGTCGAGTAGATCTCCTCGGGGTCGTACCGCCCCCCCACCTTGCGGGCCTCGCTGCGCACGACCGGGGCCAGGATGGTCTCGAAGTAGCGGGGACCAATCTCGGTTTGGAGCTTGAACAGCTCGCCCGGGATCGGGCGGAACCGGATTGAGGTTTCGAGGGTGATGGAGAGACCGTTCTTGGCGAGGACGTGCAGATCTTCCTTCATGTCGCGCGTGCGCATTTCGTAGACGATCATCTTGTTCCACGGGGCCAGGGCGTGCCAGCCTTCGGGGTAGACCTCGGGCTGCGTCCCAGAGAATGCCGTGAACAGGATCCCCTGGTGCCCCGAGTCCACCGAAACGCACCCGGACACGAGCGTTGAAAAAGAGACCACAAGCACAAACGCGCTCTTGAACCCTTTCATCGTGAACCTCCGTTGTGAAACGACCTTGTCGATGCGCCGGGATTATACACGCTGGCGCCCGGCGGGGACAAAAATGTCACAGAAGGGGCTTTTCGCGGTTTTTCAACTCCCGCACCCGGCGCATTCGAGTATGATGCCGGAACCCGGGGGCGCGGAGATCGGGAAATGACCGGGATGGATCTCGCCGGCATCGTGATCGCGGCCGCTGCGGCGGGCGCGTTCGACCCGGGCGGCGTGCCTTTCGCGGCTCGGTCTCCCTTCCACCACTATCCGTTCCCGCATCGTGTAGAACAGTCCGCGCGCTCGTGCGGGGCGTACGACGCCGAAACGGACACGTTCATCTTCTGCGTCTCGGAGCTCCGGGGCGGCGCGTCGCGGGCGGTCACGGCAAAAAAACTCGCCGAGTCCCCAAACGGCGTCCTTTTGGCCGAGGTCTTCTCCGACGGGAGCACCGTACGGGTGGCCGGCGGGCCGCAGGGCTTCATAGACGGGTTCCAGGAAGTTCATGACCTCGAAACACCGCGCTTCGGAGCGGCTTCGGACATCGACGGCGACGGCCGCGTCTGGATCCTGGTTTGCGATCTCGGGGACTGGCCCGGGGCGTATTTTGACCCCGCGTTCACCAACGGCCGGGACATGCTCGTCTTCGACTACCGAATCGACGACGCGCGGCAGTTCTCGTCGCACGAGCTGATGCACGACATCCTCGGAAACTACGACGTGGGCGAGGCGATGTGGATCTACGAGGGGACGGCGATGTACGGGACGCACTTCTGGAGCGGGAAAGGGCCGTACGGCGACGGGCGGCACATGGAGTACATCGGGTGGCTCAAATCGACCGACATCCCCCTCAACTGGCACGCATACGACCCGGACCCGCTCACGTCGATGGCGCAATATGAGATCGCCTATCTTTTCATGCTCTACCTTTCGGACAGCTACGGGGGGCCCGATCTCATTGGCGACATCATGCGCGACGGGCCGTCGTTTGACCCGGCCGCCAACGCGCACGTTAGAGGGATCGAGGGCGTGGAGGCGGCGCTCTCGCGCCGGGGCGCGCCGAAGACGTTTGCGCAGATTTTCGACGACTGGGTGGTCGCGACGTACCTGAACCGCTGCCCCGAAGCGAACAACGAATATTGCTACGCCACCACCCGCGAGCACGCGCCCCCGGCGTACAGGCATGATACGTACCCCGCCAGGGGATACGGCTTGGTCAACCCTTGGGCCGGGCAGGCGGTGGTCTTCTCGCGCCCGGGTCTTGCGCAGGGCACTCTCACAGTCGCCTTTGACGGCGATACCGGCGCGGCGTACACCGTGCGCGTCGCGGCGCACGACAGTGCGCGGCAGGAAGTCCCCGTGGTCTTCGATCTGCAGCTCGATTCGGAAAACAACGGGACGCTGTCGTACCCGGGCCTCGGCGTCGACTACGACTACGTGTCCATGATCGTTGCGCACCACGCCCAGGCCGACAACGTCTACTTCCGATGGGAGACCGCATTCGCGCCTGTCGAACCGCCCGACGCGGGTGCCGAGGACACGCACTGGTACTTCGACGCGGGGTACGATGCCGCCGCGGACACCGGCGGAGACGCGGCGGAACGAATCGTGGAACCCGCCGGCTGCGGGTGCACCGTGCTCGGGATCTGATGCCTACCTGTGGTCTATTCCACGAGATTCCGTAAG
>JACRCP010000100.1 GCA_016218965.1 Deltaproteobacteria bacterium
GCCTGTCGTTCCGACCGCAGCGCCGACTTTCAGAACCGCCGTTTCCCCCGACGCATCCAAAAAGACCGCGGCCTTGCGTTCTGCGTCGACTCGCGGAACCCTGAGATCTTCGAGGCGACGAGAGGGGAAATGAACCTGTTGGACGCGTTCAAGACCCTTGGGGCCGGAACCGGGGTCCCGCCTGCCCGATGTCGCAGGCTGTTCGGCACTTTCGATACAGCCGAAGATCAGGAGCCCGGCGGCAAGGACGATGCACCGGCGACGCCCTCGGTGGGTGGGAGAGCGTTGGCGGAAGCGTTTTCGGGCAGAGTCTGACTCCGCGGACCCGGCCCGATGCCGGGCCGTCTTGGGAAAGCGTGTATTGAGGGCGGGCACCACGGCGACTCCTCCGTCCCCCCCGAACACAGGCCGCGCACCGTTGATGCACCGAAATAGTACCTCTTTTGCCCCCGAAGGATCAAGCAGAAAACGGGAACCACATCGGAGAATGCAACAGCCCGTTGCATTTCGCCTTGATTTTGCAACAGGCATGCGGTGGTTTTTGGCGCCGGGCTTTGTAGATTGCCGCCATGCCGAAAACGAAGCAGAACCCACAGGCACGCATCCGGGAGTTGAGGGACAAGCTGGGGCTTACGCAGGAGCAACTGGCCGAGCGCATCGGCGTCTCGCATCAGGCCGTGCAGCGATACGAGGCCGGAAAGGTCAAGCTGAGCTTCGCGATGGCGCAGAAGATCGCCAAGGCCCTGGGCGTCTCGCTTGACGATCTCGCCGGCGCAAAGACCGCCGTGGGAGCCGGCCCGGGCGGCGGGTCGCTCGATCTCTCCGCCGACGAGCGCATCCTTGTGCAGGTCCATCGAATCGTGCGCTGTCCAAGGCTCCTCGACCCGCTGGCTCAGTTCCTCGCCAAACTCCCGGCGACGGCTGATCGCTGAAAGCTGACAGCTGATGGCTGACTTTGGAGGTTTGAATGCCCGCCTTGTTCATCACCCAACCCGACGGCGTTTCGATCGAGACCTTCCCCCTCACCGAGACCGAGACGCGCATCGGGGCGGGGAAGATGAACCAGTGCCGGTTGGACCACCGGGACGTCGTGGGCAACGCCTGCGCGGTCGTTGACGATGGCGGGCGTTGGTGGCTCATCGACAAGACGACGCGGGGCATCCAGATGAACGGGTTTCTCGCGCGGGAGGTCGAGCTGACGCATGGCGCCGAGTTTCAGGTGGGGCCGTACAGGTTCCGCTTTGACGGCGATGTCCGGCCGCAAGAGCGGTCGGGGCGTGAGCGCGGGACGATCACACGCACGAACCCCCTGGCCCCCGACGAGCCCACGCCCCCGGGTCTTTTGGGCCAGCTTGCCGAGGAAGGGGCGAAAGGCAAGAAGCCGTACACGCTGGATCTCCCAAGCCTTTCCATCGGACGCGACCGGGGCCGCGACATCATCTTGAACGACGACTCCGTCTCGGCCGACCACTGCGCAATCTTCCGGAAAGACAACGACTACTTCATCGTCGACATGTGGAGCACGAACGGCACGTTTGTAAACGATCTCAAACTTGAACGCAGAGCGCAGTTCAGGCTCCCCGACGGGGCAAAGATCAAGATCGGCAACCGGACCTTTGTCTTCAGGCTTGTGGAGCCTGCGGCCGAATCGGCGGACGAGGACGGGGAGATCCCCGTGTTCGAGGGGATCGTCGGAGGAACCCCGGCCATGAAGGCGATTTTTGGGGTCATCTCGAAGGTGGCTCCGCTTTCCGACCCCGTGCTCATCTCGGGCGAGACGGGGACCGGGAAGGAACTCGTGGCCAGGGCGCTCCACAACCTCTCGCACCGCAAAGACTGCCCGTACATGGCCCGCAACTGCGCGACGGTTTCGCGGGAACTCTTCGAGTCCACGTTCTTCGGCCACGAAAAGGGCGCGTTCACCGGCGCGCAGACGATGCAAAGGGGGGTGTTCGAGGAGGTCCGCGGCGGGACGTTGTTTCTGGACGAGATAGGAGAGATGCCGCTCGAGATGCAGGCGAAGCTCCTCCGGGTGCTCGACTCGGGCGACTTCCACCGCGTCGGCTCCGGGACGCCCATCAAGATGCACGCGCGCATCGTCGCGGCGACCAACCGGAACCTGGCGGGAATGGTCGAAGAGGGAACATTCCGCCGGGACCTCTTGAAAAGGCTGGACGTCTTTCGGATTCACCTTCCGCCGCTTCGGGAGCGAAAGGAGGACATCTTTGCGCTTTCGAGGCACTTCATCAAAGACATGCAGAGGGTCACCCATCTGAGCCAAGGGGCGTACCTGGCGATGCTCGCGGGCGACTGGACAGGGAACGTCCGCGACCTCCGAAACGCAATCCGGCGCGCAGACGGTCTGTGCGAGGGCACGGTCATCCAGGCAAAGGACCTCGACCTGGCTCCGGTGACGGAGGAGGAGAAGGAGGAGACTGAAGCCGCGTATGCGCCCAACGGGACACTCGTGGACGTCGCGAGGAAACACACGCTCGAAACCTACGAACACAACGGGCGGAACATCAAGAAGACTGCAAGGGAGTTGGGAATAGGCCGCACGACGCTCAAGCGCAAGCTCAGGGAGTGGGGGCTCAAAGCGAACGCGGACGAGTAACCCGCCCCGGGGCCCGGAGAATCTCGAAAAACAGCAAACGATCGACCTCAGGCGCCCGAAGACGTTTTGTAGTGCGCGTCAGAACGTCTGCGGCCTCCCGAAGGGAGTTGAACGCACGTGATCGAACGCCTGCGGGGTCCCGAACGCGTTTGATTGCCGGAATCTCAACGTCTGCGGCCTCCCGAAGGGAGTTGAACGCACGTGATCGAACGTCTTCGGGGTCCCGAATGCGTTTCGTCACCGCGATCGGAACGTCTTCGGGCGGCCGAAGGAAGACGGGTCGCACGCGATCGAACGTCTGCGGGCGCCCGGATGTGTTTCGTCGCCGCGATCTGAACGTCTGCGGGCGGCCGAAGGGAGACGGGCTTCGGGCGATCAAACGTCTGCGGACGCCCGAATGGGTTTGATCGCGGTGATCCGAACGTCTTTGGGCGCCCGGATGCGTTTTGGCACCGCGATCGGAACCTCTTCGGGCGGGCGAAGGAAGACGGGTCGCACGCACTCGAACGTCTGCGGGCGGCCGGATGCGTTTTGCCGCGGCGATCTGAACATCTTCGGCCGTCTGGATCGGGATCGTCGCCAGAATTCGAGCTTCTCCGGGTCTTTGGGGCGACAGCGTTGCGCCGCCGGGGGTCCAAAACGGACCCCCAAATACCGTGAATCGCAGGAACTCGCCTGTTCACGGCCGGTTGGGCGCCTGCCGTCGGGGGTCCGCCGCGGACCCCCGGGGTCCAAAACGGACCCCACCCCCGAGTTGCGCCGACCCTCGTCGCATCTTCTGCCACAAAGATCACAGAGCGGCCGAGCCGCAACCGAACCTTTTTTTGCCACAGAGACCTCAGAGATCACAGAGGGTTCCGTCGCACACGGACAACCTGGGGTTGTCCATGGCACCCGGTCCGACAGAAACGAAGCGATCGGCGGCTGTTTCGGCCTCCGTGTACTCTGTGCCCTCTGTGGCAAAAGTGCCCGAAAGCCTTTCGCCACATTTAAGGACCGCGCGATCCTCTTGCAAGCAGTCAGCTTTCAGCAGTCAGCTATCAGCAGGTCTTTCGTCCGTGCCCGGCTGACGGCTGACGGCTGACCCCGCGGCGCGGGGCGGCGGCCGCAGCTGGTGGCTGAACTGTTGGCACGCTCCCTGCAATTGCCCCGGCCATCAACCCGCCGCAATAACGCGGCAAACAAAAGGAGAGTGCCATGAAGAAGATCGAAAAGCTCAACACGGTGTGCAACGTCCTCTCAACCTTCGTCGGCGAGCACAAGGCGGTCGTCGACGAAAAGACCAGGGCCGACTTCAAGGCGGTCGAGACCCGGGTCGCCTCCGAGATGTTCGCCGGCGCGAAGGCCCGCGACCAGATCGCCGTCGCCCGCACCAGCCGCGACGTCGCCTTCGAGGACCTTCAGGACAAGATCCTCGAGACCAAAAAGTGCGTCGAGATGGTCGTGATCCGCGACAAGAAGGGCGTGGCGATCCCCGAGCTGGGCGACCTCATCAACAACCCGGCGCGGATTCACATCCTGGCCGGGAGGTTCCTCACGGCGGCCTCGCAGGCCGGCAACGACCCCGTGCTGGTCAAGACGGCCGGCAAGCTTCAGGCGTCGCTCGATGCGTACATCGCGTCGTACAACGAGACCTACGACCGGGTGAGCGCCCGGACCGAGGCCATCAAAACGAACGACGACAAGCTGGTTTCGCTCGGCGGCGAGGTGAACGCCTACCGGATGCTCATTGCGTACCGCTCGCCCGAGAACCTCCGCCGCGAGCTTGTCAACCGCCTGAAGGCCGCGCTCCCGCGGCAGGGCCGCAAGGGCGGCGAGAAGAACAGGTCCGAGGCGACGGTCGTGGCCACGGCGCAGCCGACAGCCATCCCGGCGCTTCCGATGATCCCCGGCGTGACGACGGTGCCCCAGACCGGCGACCACCCGCAGCTCTCGGCCAACGCGTAACGAGGGGTCGGAGCCCCCGGCCCCGGCAGTCCCGGGGTTCGGGGGCTTCCCCCTCCGGAAACCCGACCCACGTTTTGCCACAGAGACCACAGAGAACACAGAGAACACAGAGAGAATCTTCCAATGAATGCGCAAACGACAAAGGCCCAAATCTCAGTGAACTCTGTGGCAGAAAAATGCGACGGATCGGACACGAGGCAACGGACGGTTTTTTGCCACAGAGACCACAGAGGACACAGAGAATCTCTGCGTTCTGCCGGAATCCGGAAAATCGAGAAGTTCAATCTCTGTGATCTCTGTGAACTCTGTGGCAGAAAGTGCGATGTTGGAAAGGGGTTTTGACATGAAACAGGCAACGCACGCGTGGATCGCGGTTCGGGCGATGGGCCTCATAGAAGAGGACGCGGAGACCGCGGGGCTTTTTGCGATCCTCCGCCCGCACACCCGTAACGCCGCGCTCGGCGCTTGGATGCCCGATCTCGCCGATTCGAAACTCGGCTCCGGGGACCTTGATAATCACGTTTTCAAAATGCAACCATTTGCCGGCGACGTCGAGGAGCGATTCATCACGGACAAAAAGGCCCTTCTGAAAGCGCTCGGCCCGGCGCGGGCGGTGGCGAAGTTCATCGCGGACGATGCGACGCTGGATGCTGGGTGGTGGGCGACGCCTTACAAAGCCGAGCCGCAGCCTTGCCAGGACATCCCGACCCGGGCCAACGCGATCGCCACAACGCTCACCGACCAGCTCATCCTGGGCGAGCGGCCGGTCACCAACCGCATCCCGCGGAAGTTCGCACTCTCTTCGATGATCTCGCCGGACGAGCGGACGCGGGCCGAGCAACTGGCGCTCTTCTTCTTTATGCAGAGCCACTTCGTAGCCGACGCCTGTATGCCGTGCCACTGCGACAAGCGGGCGATATCGAGCTACGCCGGGAAGCTGCATCCGCAGTGGGAGGGTTTCATCGAGAAGATCGTCGGCCCCGAGTTCGACGGTGACCGCGTCGAGCGGTGCCACGACAGGCCGCGGGAGCTCCTGGACGCGGCCCGGGCAGTGGACTCGCGGGCGGGCATCACGTTCGCGCTCCCGATCCCCGAGCCGAAGGGCGGGGATCTGTGGAAAGACGCAGTCGCGGTCTGCCGGGCGAGCTTTGCGGTGGCGAACATCGTGGCGCCGCCCGTCCAGTTCCCCTACGACGGGGACAAGTCGCGGGCGCTTTCGGTCAAAGACCTGAAGGCCGACGCGGCGGCTTGGGGGCGGTTCGAGAAGGCCACGGCGGCGATCATGCACGACGCGGTGCTCAACGTCGCGATGTACTGGAAACGAATTTGGAAACGGCTGGACCGGAAGGACTGAGGCCATGTTTTGCCACAGAGACCACAGAGAACACAGAGAGGTTTGACATGAAAACCATAGTACAGCGGAAAGCAATGCTGGGCCACGTTTCGATGGTGGGCGGATTCGTCGGATTCGCCATCCTCTTGTTCATCCTCCGCGGGGAGTTGCACGCGGCATTCGGCGTGCGGCCGGGGGTGGTCCTTATGATCGTGTCGGCCAGCGTCGCGGCGGGGACGGCGATGATCTTCATGAGATATCTCGGCAACGGAAACGGTCATCCGGCATTTCTTGCCACAGAGACCACAGAGAACACAGAGGGGTCCGTCGCACACGGTCAACCCGGGGTTGACCGTGGCACCCTTTCCAACGAGACAGTTTCCCCCTCTGTGATCTCTGTGTCCTCTGTGGCAAAAGATCCTGCCGAGGTTTTTGCCGCGACCTCTCTCCGGCTCTGCCGGGAGATCGCCGCGCTGTCCCGTCGCGGCAACCTCAACCTTACTATCGGTGTCATCACCACCGGGTTCGCCCTCGGCCTCCTCGCCTACATGATCTTCGACGAATCCACCTCCCCCGATTCGTTCGCCGCGGCCCTCTCGCACTACGTTCCGCGCGTGACCACCGTCACATTCATCGAAGTCTTCTCGTTCTTCTTCCTCAAGCTCTACCGGGCGAGCCTCATGGAGATCAAGTTCTACCAAAACGAGCTAACCAGCCTCGCCTCTCTCCAGATTGCCCTCGCCGCCTCCCGCGACTGCCCCGATCCGGATGCCGTCCGCACGGTTCTCGAACAACTGGCTCGCCGAAACCCGAATGCCAATGCTGTTGACCCGTTCTCTCCGATGCCATCCCTTCCCGAGGACGACCGCCTCAAGACCCTCGCCGACCTCCTCACCCGCGTGGCGGGCCTTCCTGCGGCCGGCGCCAAGTTCAAGTAACCCCGGCCCGGTCACATCAAGACCGGCCGGGGTGCGGAATCCGTCCCGGAAATCACCCGCAAGACCGACGCCAGACCTGCCGAAGTATCGCCCCCGTGCGCCCCATGGAGCGTCCGACCGGCGCCTCGCCATCGCGCCCGTCCGGTTGGTCCGGTGGTATCCGGCACCGCGCGGGCTTATACTGTGCCTGAAGGGGCGGGACTGCCTGCTCCCTTCATGAAAGGGCGCGCGTGTCGGAAAGACCCGAAAACAGGATGACGACGTCCCCGGTGCTGGCCTTCCTGTGCCGGGTATTTTTGAGACTCACAGGCTGGACGGTTTCCGGGACATCACCGGTCTTCAAGAAATACGTCGTGGTGGCGGCGCCTCACACGTCAAACTGGGACGGTGTGATCCTGCTCGTGGCGGCCTGCACGCTTAGGTTGAAGGTTTCGTTCTTCGGCAAGGATACGCTGTTTTTCGGACCTCTCGGGTGGCTCCTGAGGTTCGCGGGCGGCATCCCCCTCGATCGGTCGCGGCACCAGGGGCTGGTGGCGCAGGCGGCCGGCTGGTTCAGGGAGTCGGACGAGTTCGCCATGGGGCTGGCCCCCGAGGGAACGCGCAAGCTCTCGGCGGGCTGGAAGACCGGTTTCTACCACATCGCGAATCAGGCGGGGGTCCCGATCGTGCTCGGCTACATCGACTACGCGAAGAAGGAGGTCGGGATCTTCCCCGAGGCTCTCAACCCGACCGGCGACATCGACGGGGACTTCGAGATTCTGAGGCGCAACTACGGCCCGCTGACCGCGAGGCATCCCGAATCGAAGGCGCCCATCGTTCCCCGCGCGTAGCTGCGCGCGGTACTAAAGCCAATATACCCCCGCGGGCCCGCGCTGGCAACGAAAAGCTGCGTTGCAGACCCGTGCGGGTAAGGTTTCGTCCCCGATTGCCAACGGCGGTTTTTGGGCGCCATACTTAGGCCGGAAGCGAGGACAGCGCCGTGGAATGGTCGGCATGGATAACGTTCGATGCCGACGGCGTGCGCGGGACGCCCGATGAGCCGGGGGTCTACGAGGTCCGCATCACGCCCGATCAGTGGCTGTACGAAGTCGGCGGGAGCCACGTGGTCTACATGGGCGCCGGCACCACCAACAGCTACACGCTCCGCCGGCTCCTGCTCGATCACCTTCACGGCCGCGGCAACGTGCTTTTGAAATCCCTTGCCAAGACGCACCGCATCGAATTCTGCCACGCCTCGGTCCCCAATCCGTCGCGCGTCCTCTCGGACCTCCTGGCCGAGTTCAGGCGAAACCACGGCGGCGTCCCCGTGTGCAACCGGGTGTGACAGCACCACGAAAAAAACGACGGGCCTCTATGTTGCCAGACTGTCGGCGGGGTTCGATGTCGGAAAGCCGATGTGGTATTGTACGCCCCGTGGAGTCCGCCGCCATGAGCGGTTCTTTTGTGCGCACATGCTCGAGCACCTGCCCCCGATGCGGCCGGATCGTCCGCGCGACGATCGTGGAGCGCGCCGGTGACCTTTTCATGCTCAAGTCGTGCCCCGACCACGGGGTGTTCGACCTTCTGTACTGGAAGGACGCCTCGCTCTACCGGTTCGCCCAAAGCGTGTCGGCAAAAGGCTTCCGGTGCGAGCCGCCGGTGTGCGCCGAGGGGGTCCGGTGCCTCCGGCACCTCGACCGGACGACGACGGTCATGCTGGACGTCACCGGCCGCTGCAACATGCGGTGCCCAATTTGCCTTGCGGGCGCGAACGACGGGAAAAGGGCCGACCTCGCGCTTGCCGAGATAGACTCTTTTCTGCCGCAGAACACATCGGCAAGCCGCCCGAACCTGTGCATCATCGGCGGCGAGCCGACGCTCCACCCGGACCTGCCCGAAATCATCCGGCTCGTGCGCGCCCGCGGCTACATCCCGCGGCTCAACACCAACGGCATCAGGCTCCTCAACTCTTCGTACCGCGCAACGCTGCGCAAGGCCGGTCTCGACTGGGTAATCCTCCAGTTCGACGGCTTCGACGACGACATCTACCGGAAGCTCCGCGGCGCGCCCTTCCTGGACAAAAAGCTCCGCATGGTGGACGCGCTCCTCGCGGACGGCTTCCGCGTGCAGTTCGCGGTGATGCTCGTCAAAGGCGTCAACGACACGGAGTTCGACCGGTTGATCCGCTTCGCGCTCGACAAGGGCGTCTTCTGGCTGTCGTTCTACCCCAACGCCGCGGTCATGCGGCACGACCTCGCGTCGGAAGTGACGCACGTCTCCGAAGCGATAGACGCGCTCGAGCGATCGACCGCCGGCAGGGTCTCGCGCCGCGACCTCATGGACACGATGCGGCTGCTCTCGACGGCGCACAGGCTGACCGGACGGGAGATCCTCAGGCAGAAGCTCTCGGTCTTCCCGGTGGTCATCACGAAGACGCGCGACGGGTACGTCCCGATCACGCGCCTGCTCCGCCCGCTGGAGCTTGCAAAGAACGCTTCGGCCGCGGCAAGGCTTGCCCGGGAGACGGCGCGGATGTGGGACTTCGAGCGCAGGGGGATGCCGCGGGACGTGGTTGTCGTAAACATCGAGCGGTTCAACTCGGCCCACACGATCGATCTCGAAGAGGCCTCGGAGTGCCACATGTGCTGGCTCACGCCCGGAGGGACCGTGGCATATGACATCTACAACTGCATCACGCGCGCGACGTGCAGGTAGGTTGCCTCGGCGGAGGATGCTGCCATGGAAGTCCCGCTTGCAGTCCTGCTTTTTTACACGGTTGCGGCTCTCGTCTCCGGCTGCGGCGGGGATGGCGGCGTCGACGATCTTCCCTTTTCCGACGGCGGGCCGGCCGCGGACGCCGGGCAAGGCCTCCCGGACGCGGGGGGCGGGGACGCCGGTGCGCCCGACGCGGCGGCGGGACTGTGGGACGGGCTTGCACCCGTCGGCCCCCGGGTCCGCGACGCGCTGGGCGTCTCGACGCACATGAAGCAGGACGAGGGGGACGACCCTTTGAGGGATTTCGAGTTCGCAAGATACGCGGAGCTGGGCGGCGCGCGGATCCGCGAGGACTACCACTGGCACCGCATCGAGCCTGCCGAGGGCGGGTGGCATTTCGAATCCGTGGCCACGCAGGCGGCGATGGCGCGGACGAACGGCGTGAAAGCCCTCGCGATGCTCGCCTACGGCGTGGACTGGGCGATGCCGGACGGGACGACGAGCGGCATCAACCCCGGGAAATTCGGCGCATTCGCGGGCCGCGTCGCGTCGGAGTTCTGCGCGGACATCGGGGAATACGAGATCTGGAACGAGCCGAACCTTTCCCGATTCTGGACGCCCGGTCCCGACCCTGCCGCCTACGGCGGCTTCCTCAAGGCGGCGCACGGGGCAATCAAGGCGGCGTGCCCCGGCGCGCGAGTGCTCTCAGGCGGCCTGTCGTCGTGGGACGACTTCGACCCGTTCTCGCGCTGGGGGTTCCTCTCGGGGCTTCACCGGAGCCACCCGGACATCTGCGAATACTTCGACGTCCTGGCGATTCACCCGTACACGTTCAACCAGAAGCCGTCGCCCGAGCACGATTGGAGATCCGGCGGCATCTCGTTCGAAAGTCAGCCGGCGATGACGGCGCTGGCGCGGGAGCGCCTCGATGAGATGGGGTGCCCCGAAAAACCCCTCTGGTTCACCGAGGCGGGCTGGCCGAGCTATGAGCTCGACGAGCCTGCGCAGGGGCGCTACCTCGCCCGGAGCGCGCTCCTTGCCCTGCGCGACGGCGTCGAGGCGTATTTCTGGTACACCTTCTGGGACGGGGAACCCGTCACGACCGGAGAGCGCCCGCACGAGAACTACTTCGGCCTGTTCGGCTGGCCCGGGGGGGTGGACCCGCGTCGGGCCAAACCGGCGTGGCTCGCACTCAAGGGCCTGGCCGACGTCCTCGGGAACGCCCGTTTCTCCCGCGACCTCTCGGGCGACCTAGGCCTTCCTGCGGACATTCACGCGCTGGCGTTTCTGCGCGACGATGGGGCGGTTGTGTGCGCTCTCTGGGACGGCCGGGACGACCCGGACGTCGCAAACGACGGCGCCGACGAGGGCGGCCCGGGGACGACGTTCGATCTCGATCTCCCGCTCCCGCGCGGCGCGGCCGGGTACAGGCTCCTCGGCATCGACGGCCGCGAACTCTCCGAGGGCGGCCCCGCCGCGGCCTTGCGCGTCACGCTCACGCCCGAGGTCAAGTACCTCGAGATCCCGACCACCGCCGGCCGGTAGTCTGTTTACACGCCCGCGGATTTGTGGCATATACGGCTCAGCATCGAGCGGGACACAAACGGGAAACGGCATTGATCGACTTCGACCCTGCGTACCAGCGGATAATCACCGAGGCGCACGACATTTCGGAAAAGGTGGGCCAGTCCACGACGAGCGTCCACCTGCTCCTCGCATTGTTCGTCACCGACAACACCGCAGGCACGTACCTGCTCTCCAAGAAGATCGACGAGGACAAGATCCTAAACGTCGTCCAGGCCGGGCAGAAGGAGCCGGACGGCATCGTGCAGCAAATAGAGGAACGCGCCATAGAGTACGCCAAGCAGACGCGCTCGCACGACGTCAATCCGATGCACCTCCTGCTTGCGATGTGCCGGACCACCGAGTCGCTCGCGCACCGGCTGCTCCAGAACTCGGGCGTGCGGGTCGACCAGATCCGGAACAACATCTTCGCCTGCGTCACCGGCCGCCTCCGCGCGGCGTTCCCCGGCCCGCGCCGAGAGAACGCCGCGGCTCCCCACGCCGTGCGGCCCCAGCCAACGGCCGGAGGCCGGCCGCCAGGCGCGGCCGCGCCCGTCCGCGCGCGCCCCGATGAGATCCCGCGCGACCGCCTGCCCCCGGCCGTGATCACGGCCGAGCGCCTGGAGGAACGCGGTGAACCCGCGGAGGTCGCCGCCGAGACGGCCCGCGTGGCGTTCGAGATCAAGGAATCCGATTTCCCCCTGCTCTGCAAGCTGGGGCGGAACATCACGGCGCTCGCCGCCGAGGGAAAGATCGACACCCTCGTCGGGCGCCAGAAGGAACTCGGCGAGATCATCGACGTCCTCGGCAAACGGCGGACGAACAACCCGATCCTGGTCGGCGAACCCGGCGTCGGGAAGACCGCCCTGGTCGAGGGCCTTGCGGCCATCATCACCCAGTCACCCCAGATTGTTCCCGGCCTCTCGGGCAAGGCGATAATCGAACTGGACATGGGACGGATCATGGGCGGCACGCAGCTTCGCGGCGCGCTCGCCGAGCGCCTAAACGGGATAAAGGACGAGGTCCGCAAGGCCGACGGGCGAATAGTCGTGTTCCTCGACGAGATCCACCAGCTCGCGGCGGGCGGCGGCGAGGGAACGGAGGACGCCGCCAACGGAATGAAGAGCGCGCTGGCGCGCGGCGAGTTCCCGTGCATAGGCGCGACGACCAGCGACGAGTACACGAGGTTCCTCGAAAGCGACCCGGCGTTCGAGCGCCGGTTCCAGATGGTGCTCGTGACCGAGCCGGACTTCGAGGAGACCGTCGCGATTCTCCACGGGATCATACCGGAGTACGAAAGGCACCACGCGGTCACGTACACCCCCGAGTCCCTTCGCGCGGCCGCCACCCTGTCGTCGCGCTACATCGGCGACCGGTTCCTGCCGGACAAGGCCATCTCGATCGTCGACCTCGCCGGCTCGCGGTCCCGGCGCGAGGGCCGCGAGGTGGTCACCGAGATCGAGATCGCCAAGGTCGTTTCGCAACTCGCGCGCATCCCGGTCGAAAAGCTCCTCATGACCGACCGCGAGCGGTTCCTCAAGATGGAGGAGATCCTCGGCGCGGCGATCGTCGGGCACGAGGACGCCCTCCGGCGCGTGGCGGCCGTGATCAGGCGCAACTACGCCGGGTTCGGGGCGCGCCGCCCGATTGGCTCGTTCCTCCTGCTGGGGCCGACGGGCGTGGGGAAGACCGAAACGGTCAAGGCGCTGGCAGACTTCCTTTTCCAGAGCTGCGACGCGATGGTGCGGCTGGACATGAGCGAGTACTCCGAGCAGCACGCCGTCGCCAGGCTGATAGGCGCGCCGCCCGGCTACGTGGGCTTCGACGCCGGCGGGATGCTCACAGAGGCGGTGCGCAAGCGCCCGTTCATAGTGGTGCTGCTCGACGAGGTCGAGAAGGCCCACCGCGACGTCCTCCAGGTCTTCCTGCAGGTCCTCGACGACGGGCGCCTAACCGACGGCCGGGGGCGCACCGTGGATTTCTCGAACACCGTCGTGATCATGACGAGCAACCTGGGCAACCGGGAATTCGGCGCCCGGCCGGCGGCGCGAATCGGGTTTGGCGCCGAGGGCCCTGACGCGGCGGCCTCGGCCGCGGCCGACGTCGAACAGCGGGTGTTCGACGCGGCACGCGAGCACTTTCCGCCCGAGATGTGGAACCGGATCGACGAGAAGATCCTCTTCCACCCCCTCTCGCGCGAAGAGATAGTGCGGATCGCCGCGATTCAGCTCGATGCGTCGAGCGAGTGCCTCCGCCGCGAGAAGGAAATCTCGTTTTCGGTCGAACCCGGCGCCGTCGAGTATCTCATAGAGAACGGCGGTTTTGAACCGGAGCTGGGCGCGCGCCCGATGCGCCAGGCCATACAACGGCTGGTCGAGGCCCGGATCGCCGAGTTGATACTCAAAAGCGATCTTGCCCGCGGCGACAAAGTGCGAATCGGACGCGGCGCTGGCGGCCTGGAGTTCGTCAGGGAATGAAAAAGAATATCAGTGTCCTCTTCATCGGCACCGGCCGCGCCGCGCGCGGGCTTTCATCCGCGTTTTCGGCTGCGGGGGTCAAGGTGCTGGGCCTCGTGTCGCGGCGCCGGCGCGCCGTCCGGGGTTTCAGGGTGTATTCCGCCCGTGATGTCGCGAAGATCGTCAAACGCGCCGACATCGTCGTCCTGGCGGTCCCCGACGGGGCGATTGCGAAGACGTCCGAGGGCCTGGCCCGCAGGTGCCGCGATGTCACGGGAAAGGTCTTCGTCCATCTCTCGGGCGCAAGGGAATCGGGGGATCTCTTCGCGCTTCGCGACAAGGGCGCGCACACCGCCGCCCTCCACCCCTTCTACTCCTTCGCCTCCTATTCAGCTTTCAGTGATCAGCGATCAGCTTGCAGCGGCCGCCGCGAGGCCGGTCGTTTTGACTCGTGCCTCACGCCTCGTGCCTCGTGCCTTGCGCTGCGGCAGATCCCCTTCTCGGTCGAGGGCCCGCCGGAGGCCGTGGCCGTCGTCCAGAGGCTCCTCGGACCGTACGGTGTGCGCGCGGCGATCATCGGCCCTCGCGACAAGACGCTTTACCATGCGGCGGCGGTGTTCTCGTCGAACTTCACGGTCGGGCTTCAGACGGCGGCACAGGCGATGCTCAAGGAGGCGGGAGTAGGGGACGTGGACGCCCGGTTGATGGTCTCGGCGCTTCTCACCTCGACGGCGCTAAACGTCGTCGCCAGGGGGCCGACGGACGCGCTCACGGGGCCGGTGGTGCGCAGGGACCTCGGCACGATCGGGATGCACCTGTCGGAGCTCGCACGCCGCGCCCCGCACCTCGTCTCGGCGTACGCCACGATGACGCTTGTCCTGGCGCGCGGGCAGGGCCCCAAAAAACTCGGGAAGCAGTTCGTCGGCGGGCTGCACGCCCTGATAGCGAGGTATCTGGGGGAAGGCGAGGGTTTGCACAATTAAACAGTTTGCACAATTAACAGTTGCTTCCGGCCGAATCCTGGTCTATGTTGGCCGCGTCGGCAGTAAGGGAAAACCGGACTGCGGCGCCCGTTCGCGGGCAAATGCAGTCACAACAAAGGGGCGAGGAACCATGGCGAAGCTGACTATCAAGGAACTGGTGGGCGCGAGAGTCCGTGACATCCGCAAGGAGAGGGGGCTGACTCAGCAGAAGCTCGCTGACCGCACGCACCTCTCGCTCAACATGATCGGCTACGTCGAGCGGGGCATCAAGTTCCCGTCGGCCGACACGTTCGAGAAGCTCTCGAAGGCCCTCGCCGTCACCCCCGACCGGCTCTTCAAGTCGGACCCCAAGGACGCGAAGCGGGGCAAAAAGTAGACCCGGATCAAAACCGGGCGCTCCTATTTTTTCGCCTTCCCCTGTGCGGCCACGGATTCGACGGCGGCTTTGATCCTTGCCTCGTCGCCCAGGTAGTAGTGCGAAAGCGGCGCGAGGCCGTCATCCAGTTCGTAGACCAGCGGAATCCCCGTCGGGATGTTCAGGTGGACGATCTCGGCATCGGGGATGTCGTCGAGGTATTTCACGAGCGCGCGGAGCGAATTGCCGTGCGCGGCGATTATGATGCGCCTCCCCGACCGAATCGCCGGGGCCAGCACGTCGCGCCAGCACGGCAGAAAGCGCTCGACCGTCATCTTTAGCGACTCGTGCACGGGGACGTCCTTCTCCGCCAGGCCGCGGTAGCGCGGGTCGCGGCCCGGCCACCGCTCGTCCGTCTTCTCCAGAGGCGGCGGCGGGACGTCGTAGCTCCGGCGCCACAGCAGCACCTGCTCCTCGCCGAACTTCTGCGCCATCTCGGCCTTGTTGAGCCCCTGTAGCGCCCCGTAGTGGCGCTCGTTTAGGCGCCAGTCGTTTATGACGGGAATCCACATCAGGTCCATCTCGTCGAGAGCAATCCAGAGCGTCCTTATGGCCCGCTTGAGCACCGAAGTGTAGGCGACGTCGAACACATACCCCTCGGCCTTGAGCGTGCGCCCCCCCTCGTGCGCCTCGACGACCCCCTTCTCGGACAGGTCCACGTCGGTCCAACCCGTGAACCGGTTTTCCTTGTTCCACGTGCTCTCTCCGTGCCGAAGCAGAACGACCTTGTGCATTTGACCCTCCGCGTTTTCACTTCCCACGGGCGGGTTCCGCGGTCGCGCGGGAGCGCGCCCGCTTCAGCCGCCCCTACACTCGCGACTCACGCCTCATGCCTCGCTCCTTCCCTAGTTCCCCTTGTACAGCCTCTCCCTCTGAATGTACCGCAGCACCCGAAGCGGGACGAGCCCCTCGATGGACAGCCCGCGCCGCACGGCGTCCCGGACCCAGGTCGACGAAATCTCGGGCAGCATCATCTTGTGGTCCTCGGCCGCGTCATCAAAACCGCGCCGGCGGAGGATTATCAGACGGGCGAGCGAGCGGATCTGCTCAAAGTCCTTCCACCCGTGCCGCTCGGCCAGGCCGTCCGAGCCCACGATGAAGCTGAACGTGTGTTCGGGGTACCGCCGCCGCATTTCGGCCAGGAGATCCACCGTGTATACCGGGGCCCCGCCCCGCGACAGCTCCTCTTCGAAACGCATCACTTTCACGCGTCCCCCGAACACGGGAATAGCCATCTCGCACATCTCGACGCGCGCGTCATAAGGGGCCAGTTCCTTGCCGAACGGGTGCCGGAAAACCGGGACCATCCAGATCTCGTCCGCGCCGTGGGCGTCCAGAACGTAGTAACACGCCATCATGTGGCCGACGTGCGGCGGGTCGAAGCTCCCCCCGAAGATCGCGACGTGCATGACAACCCCTCGCGGCGAACAATAAAACAGCGCGGCGTGGGTGTCAAACGAGGCACCGTCCAGTTCCGGTAGTCGGGGAAGGCGGGGAAAACGGGGCCAGGTAGCTCCGTGGCGTTCCGATCATCGACAATGCAACTGCGGCATCTCGTTCCAAGTGCGGCCTTCAAGACGCCGCCCGGCCAACTTCTTCCGCACACCGCCCCATTGTTTGAAGAAGAAGGGGACGCCTGCGGCCAAGCAACGATCACGAATTCCCATCGCCCAATCTGCCTGCATTGGACGCGCGATGGGGCCAGACTCGCCGCCAACGATGACCCAGTCTATCCCACGGAGATCGATGTCGGGGATGGATCCTAGTAGGGGTTCGAGCGAGAGAAACTTGATTGCCGCCTTCGTCCGACGGAGATGATCGACACGGTCAACGAAGTCCGCGTTCTCCACGGTGACACCCATCCAGACGTTTTCCGGCCACGCGAGCCCGGAAGCAACCTGCGCGAGCCGCTCCGCCCGCTTGGTCAAGATCTGGAACCTGTGCCATTGCGCCTGTCGCATGACATCGAAGGCTCTCACAATGAAGTCGAGCGGGATGGCCTCGTGGAACAGGTCGGACATGGAGTTCACGAACACGGTCTGGGGCTTCCTCCAACCGAGGGGACGGTCGAGCA
>JACRCP010000101.1 GCA_016218965.1 Deltaproteobacteria bacterium
CGCGCCTCGAGTTGCTGGGCGATCTCGCGTTCGACGATCCCGCGGAACTCGTAGAAGTGTTCGAAGTGGCCGCACAGCCCGAGGTAGCTGAACAGATCCCGGCGGTTGTGCAGGGCGATGCCGAGCAGGTACGGCCAGAACAGCCAACGCGTCTCGCGCCACACGCCCTGGCGCCAGAGCACGAGGGCCAGCGCGCGCAGAATCCGGGGGGAGACCATGCGCCGCTGCCGGCGGCGCGGCCGGTGGCGGCGCGGCGCTGCCGCGAGCAGGCGGTAGTGGCGGTACGCGCGGCCAAGGTAGCGCGACGGATCGTAGATCTCGTGAAAGCTCCGTACGTACTCCTGCGCCACTTCGGCCAGCGGCCGCGTGGGCTCGAAGTTCATCAGCGAATTCTGGTTGACGCCGGCCTCGCCGCAAAGGCGTCCCTCGCGCTCCAGCCGCTGCCACAAGGCCGTGCCGGGCAACGCTTGTAGCATGCTGAAGAAGGCTGTGGGGATCGCGGTCTGTTCGACGAAGCGCACGATCCGTTCGCCGGTGCCCGCCGTTTCTCCGTCGAAACCGATGATGAAGCCGGCCATCACGCGCAGCCCGGCTCGCGTGATCGTTTCCACCGACGTCTCGAGCGGCTGGCGCAGGTTCTGGTGCTTGCCCGCCTCGGCCAGGCGCGCGCTGTCCGGCGTTTCGATGCCCAAAAACACCGCGCCGAAGTTGCACCCGGTCATCAACGACAGAAGCTCGGGATCGCGGGCCAGGTCCAGGGATGCCTGGGTGTCGAACGTCACGGGGTGGCCGTGCTCGACGAGCCACGGCCGCAGCACGCGCAGCATCGCCTTGACCTCGCGGCTGTGGGCCACGAAGTTGTCGTCGACGACGAAGATGTTCCGCCGCCAGCCCAGGTCGTAGAGCTGCAGCAGCTCGGCGATGAACTGCCCGGGCTGTTTGGTCCGCGGCCTGCGGCCGAAAAGCACGGTCACGTCGCAGAACTCGCAGCGATGCGGGCAGCCGCGCGAAAACTGGAGCGCCATTTCCGAGTATGCCTCGAGATCGAGCAGGTCGAAGCGCGGAATCGGCGTTTCCCGCAGGTCGGGCCGGGCGCCCTGGGCGCGGAACACGCCCGAAGGCTCGCCTGCCGCAATAGCGCGGACAAACAGCGGGATGGTGATTTCGCCTTCGTCGAGCACCAGGTAGTCGGCGCCGGTCCGAGCCAGCTCGTCGGGCAGGGCGGTGGCGTACGGTCCGCCCACGGCCACGCGTTTGCCGCGGCGCCTGGCCTCGCCTATCAGCGCGATCAGGTCGTGCTTTTGCACGATCATGCCGGTCAACAGGACGAGATCGGCCCAGCGCCACTCGTCTTCGCGCACTTCGCGGACGTTGCGATCCACGAGCTTGAGATGCCAGCCCGGCGGCAACATCGCGGCCACGGTGACCAGGCCGAGCGGCGGCAGCATGGCCTTGCGGCCGATGAGCCGGAGCGGTTTTTCAAAGTCCCAGAAACTCCTGGGAAACCTGGGATAGATCAGCAACGCGCGCATTGACGCTTCACCGTTCAAGATACGGCGCAAAAAGTTTTTCCCACCTGGCCAGGTGCTCTTCGATCCCCATCTCGGCCCATGTGGCAAACGTATCGAGACTGATGAGACTGTTGACCGCGGCGTCCTGCTCGGCCGCCTCGCGCAGGCGATCGGCAAGCTTCCCGTTCACCTTGTGCAGGCGCTTGAACGTCTCGAGAAGCTCAGACAGATCCCAGCTCGCCGGCAGTCCGTGGAGCTGGCGCAGGTACTGCCCTATCAGGAATGCCCCGAGGTGGCGGAACGCCGTGTGCTCTTTGCCGCCAAAGGGGAGATGGAAATGCGCCATCGGCCGGAGCTTCATCATGATTGGGCACGACGAGAGGGCGAACAAAAGCCCCACGAGCGAGCGGACGGCGAACTGGGCCGGCAGGCTTGCCTCGAGTTTCACGCCCTGGATCTCGGCCGTCACCCGGATCTTCTGAAACGAGACGCGGCTTTTAAACGCCTCGACCGCCGGTTTTATCGAGAGCGCCGCCGGGCAGGTCCGCCTGCTCCCCGCCGGGATCATGCACTCGGCGCACCTCAAGTGCTCGAGCCTGACCCACTCGGGCACGGGCTCCCCCGGGACCTCGACCGAGGTGTCGCTGTCCTCGTTTACGTCAAAGTCGAATTTCGCATTCTCGTCAACGAAGAAACAGTAATGGATCATCGTTTTCCTCCCGCCGCCGCCAAGTATAGGTTGGGCGCCGGGCCCTTGCAAATACCGGCGGCGTCGCGCACCGCCGCCGCCGAGTACCTCGTCGTGATGTCAAAAAACTGGAACTTGATGGCCGGGACAATCTTTTGGAAGGCGTCTACGACAAGTGACTGATTGAATCGCCGCGCCTCTCATGGTGTAATGAAGCCAGCCAAGGGGGCTTTCATGAAGATCCGTCCGGTCAGGTCCTACGGGCAGCCCGTCTACCCCGAGCGATTCCAGGCAATCCAAAACCCCGACCTCCTCTCCCGCCACATCCCCGCCGCCTGGCTCAGGAGCGAGATGGTGGCCGGGGCGCACAACGCCTCGGCCATGCTCATCGAGGCATTGCGTGCGCTGGATGATCTGGAGGAAGAGTATGGCTATGGCGGGTATACCGGGCTCGCAGCGATTGCCAGTTCCTATGTAAGGGCAGGTGTGCCGTTTGATGGACAGGCGAAGAAGCTGCTCAAGAAGATACTCGACAAGTCGGTCAAGGACATAATTAGGAGGCGCCATGAGAATCAAGGCGATTGAAACGGTTGCCATGCCTGGTTATCCCCGCATTCAGCTCATTGTTGACAATCCCGATTTGCTCCGAAGGTATCCCCTCGATGCATGGCGGAGAAGCGCGGTGGTCGCCGGGGCGCTGGCGGTGTTCGCCCTCGGCGGGTGTAAATCGAAAGTCCCGGCCGATGTTGTTCCGACGGCAGAGGCGGGGCAAAAACAGCCAGACGGCGGCTCCTCCGGGGCCGGCGAAGCCACCCGCAGGTCGGTGCGCGATCTGGACACGTTCGGCGGAACGGTCGAGTTCAAACCGGTCAAGGTCAAGGCCATGAAGGACGCCATCGCAAAGATCGCGCCGCTGTTTGTCCACGGCGATGGCCAGGGCTCGACGGGGTGCATCGTGACCGCCCCGCCCATCTTCATGTCCGAGGACACCGCGCGCGACATCATCATCAACGAGATGAAGAAGGCCGGCGTGGAGTTCGACCGGAGTGACGTGGACATGGCGGATGAGGGGTTATACGTGAAAAACGACGGCCCGGTGAAGGACCTATCGCTCGACAACTATTCGACGAAGAGCAGGCTCGGCTTCGAATTTGTCTCTATCGAGGACTTCGGAGGCTTCGGCGGCCGCCGGTCGCGATCGTCAGTGCAGAGCTACGACTTGAAGCAATGTGCCGAGAACGCGAGGACCGCGCTCAAGGATTTCGGGAAGGTCCCCGTCGCCGTCTTTTATGATCCGGTAGAGAAAGGCAGCAATCGGCATAGAGATCGCGACGGGTGGAAGGACGCCGAAAAGGCGGCCCGGAAAAAGTCCGAGGAAGAACTCGTCGCCCAGGTCCGGGACTTCATCGCGTGGGCGAAGACGGAGGGCGTGCTGAAATAGGTTTTTGAGATCGGGCGCATGTAGACACGGGAACGAACACATTGCCCAAAACAGAAGGGCCTGCCGGACATGCGAAGGAATCACGCCTCTGCGGGCACCCATATTCGGAACGCAACGTACGTTGACACGTTTTTTCAGGAGGATCGGTCGATGAGCACGAATTCGAGAAGGGTCGTTGTTGTGCTTGCATGTTCCCTTGTAGTGGTCGCGGGATGCGGCCTGGCTCCGAGGAACGTCGATGTACCCGCCAACCAGACAGTCTCGGGAGCGCTGGTGCAGGGCACATTCCCCGCGCCGGTCGATACCGCCCGGGTGATGCGGGGCACCAGTGAGATCACCCGGACGGCGGTCGCCGCTGACGGCACGTTCCAGCTTAACATCCCGGCAGGGTTGGGGTACTCGATTGAGTTTGTAAGGACGGGTGGCGCCGCCGGCCTGGTGTTCCCGCGCCTAAACGGCACCATCGCGATCGCATTCGAGGTCAAGAAGGCCGCGGCGCCTTTCGACCTCGGGAAGGTGCGGTATATCGGAGACCCTCATGGGCGCCTATTCACGGTAAGGCACGGTCTGCACAAGGACACCAGTGCCGGGGAGCAGAATGCAGGTGCCGACGGGGACGACGTCCAGTGCGAGGACGGCCTCGATCCGGCCACGGGGGCGGTGTGCGTCGAGGACGGCGACGCGCAGGACGAGGGGGTCTGTGACGACGGTGAAGAAGGCGAGGGTGAAAAGGACGAGGGTGAAGGCGAAAAGGAAAAGGGCGACGACGCCGACAAGGACAACGTCGAGTGCGAAAACGGCGTAGATCCCAACACGGGCGCAGCCTGCGCGGATGACGACAGCGGGGAGGACGAAAAGGCGGAGGCCGGCGGGGAGGGCAAAGAGCACGACGCCGATGACGTCGAGTGCGAAAACGGCGTGGACCCGAAGACCGGCGCCGCGTGTGAAGACGGTGGGGAGGGCGATGAAAACGGCGAAGAAGGCTCTGCCGCCTCTCAAGAGCTGCCGTCCGAGGCGGCGGTGGCGGACAACAACCTTCCGGCCATGATCGGCGACAACTGCCAGGCCGGCGAGGACGACGGCGAGGAAGACGGCAGAGGTGACGACGAGGGCGAGGGCAAAAAGGCCGGGTCGGGCGAGCCGGACACCGACGACATCGAGTGCGAGGACGGCATCGACGTGAAGACCGGCGCAGCCTGCCCCGACGAGAAGGATGAGGCGTAGATCCTGCAAGATCGCATGGTCGGTGACGTGGATCGCCTTCGGACTCCTGCCCGGGGGCGTCCCTTTTGCCGGGGCACCGTCGTGCCGGCCGGCGGCACTCGTCGACGGCGATGAGGCAACGGCCGACGCCGTCAGGAGGGCGCTTGTTGACCGTGGGATTGCCGCCGCGGGAGTCGAAGGCTGTCCGGTGATCCGGGCGCGCGTGGTGCAGAACGGTGGCATGCTCGCGGTGTCCATCGAGGATGCCGCGGGGCGGAAAAACGAACGGGCCGTCACCCGCGTCGACGCTGCGGCCACCGTGATCGCGACCTGGGCGCAGGGCGATCTTGCGGAGCCGCTCCTCGTCCCGCGCGCACCGATCGAACGGCCATCCGCCGGCGGGGACGCGAAGGGACCTGTCGCAAAGCAGGCCGTTCCCGTGGAGGCGGATCGGCCCGGCGATCCGTTCGTTTTCGTGACCTTGTCCGCCGAGTCGCTGTTCGGCGGGGACGGCTCGGTGTGGATGGCCCCGCGTCTGCAAAGCTGCGTGCGCGCCGGTCCTTCATGCCTCGGGTTGATGGGGAGGGCCGCCTTCGACACGGGCCTGTCGGGGGATTCGGACCGCTTGAACACCCGGCGCGTGGAGCTCGACGCGATGTTGACGGTTGACTTCCCGATTTCGACGAGGAAGTTCGTGATCTCCCCCGGCGCCGGGGTGGGATACGGCTGGCTTCACAACAGCAGGACGATTTCCGCGGTCACTGAAAACGAGGAGATCGACGTGGACTTCTCCGGGCTGCGCGCCGACCTGCATGCCAACGCCGTGATCCCGATCTCCGCCGCGCTTTCCGCTCTGGCCGGGATCTCGTTTGCGGTGTCGCCGTTTGCGCACACGTCGGCGTACATGGAAGAAACTGTGAAGGTGGCCGGAGAGCCCCGGTTCCTTCTCGGCGCCGGGCTGGGGCTCAGGTACGAGGGGCCATGAAGGGAAAGGTCATCAGCTTCCCGGCGCCCGAGAGGGGTGCGGTCGAGCCCGGCGATGACGCCCTGGTCGCCTCGTGCGCCGCGGGCAGAGCGGCCGCCCTCGGCACGCTCTTCGATCGCCACCACGCGATGGTCCATCGGGTGCTGTCGCGCCTGCCCGGAGCCGACGCCGGCGACGTCGAGGACCTCGTCCAACAGACGTTCATCGAAGTCCATCGAAGCGCGCGCAGGTTCGACGGGCGCAGCGCAGTGCGGACCTGGATCGTCAGTATCGCCATCAACGTGGTGCGGCATCATGTCCGCAGCGAGGCACGGCGGCGCGCCCTCGAAAACGCGGCGGTTCAGGCGTCGGCGGCGTTGACCCCCGAGCGGCCCGATGATGCCGAGCGCGTGCATCTCGCGGACCGCCTTTGGAAGGGGATGGCAAAGCTGTCTCAGGATCGTTGGGCCGCATTCGTCCTGTGCGATCTTGAGGGCATGAGCGGCGTCGAGGCGGCAGAGGCGCTGGACGTACCGGAAGGCACGGTGTGGAGGCGTCTGCACGAGGCGCGGAATAAGCTGCGCGAGACGTTGAAGGAGGAGTGAGATGAAAACGGTGAACAGCGCGTGCCCCGAGCCGCCGGAGCTGGACAGGGTGTTTTCGGAAGGGGCTGACGAGGCCGTCGAGGACCACCTTCGGCGCTGCCCGCGCTGCGCCGCCGAATGGGCGGAGATCAAAAAGCTCGCGGCGGCGGGAAGGGATATGCCGTATTCCCCGCTTTCCGAGGACCGGCGCGAGATCCTTCGTGCATCGATAGTGGCGCGTGTCTCCGCGCCTCCTCGAAAGAGCCTTGCAGGTCCGCGGGCGGCCGTCTGGGCGGCCGCCGCCGCGGTGCTCGTTCTGGTCGCAGCGGCCGTCATCGCACGTTTTGGATTCGAATCGCGGGGCAGCGGTGCCGCGGCCAGGAACAGTGCCGCCAACGCAACCGTGTTCCCCGGCAAGGATGCCTCATTCACGCGGTTGGGCTCATCCACGGACGGTATCATCCGACTCGCCGAAGGAACCATTACCGTCGAGGTCGCCGCCCTGGCGAAAGGTGAGCGATTCCGCGTCGTGACGGGAGATGCCGAGGTCGAGGTGCGAGGGACGCTTTTTGATGTGACCGCCGTCTCCGATCGGCTCGACTCGGTCCGTGTCATCCGCGGCCGCGTGGAGGTCCGGCCGGCAGGCCGGACCGCGACGGTGCTGGACCACGGGCAGCGGTGGAACACCGCCGCTTTGAGCCGGTCCGCCCAAGCCATCGTGGAGGACGGTGCAGACCAGGACCAGGAAGACGAAGAAGTTCCCGAGGCGTCGGACGTCATCGAGGCCGCGGCCGGCACCCCGCTTACCGCCGCTCAGAACGGCACCGGCCCAGGGGCGTCTCAGCCGCAGGTGCGGGTGTCCATGCAGTCGAACACCGTTGAAGCGGCCTTTGAGAAGGGATGGCAGGCGCTTTCCTCCGGCGACCCCGGGCGTGCCTCGGGTCTGTTTGGACTGGCGGCGTCCGCCGCCGGTTCCGATCCGCTTGCGGAGGATGCCTCGTACTGGATGGCTGTCTCCCTTGGCCGCGCGGCCGAAAAAGCGAAGGCTCGCGCGGCGTTTTTTTCGTTTCTCAATCGATATCCGGACTCGGTTCGTGCCGGCGAAGCCTCGGCGATGCTCGGCTGGCTTCTGTTTGAGGCGGGGGATCTTGACGGCGCTGCCGGGAGGTTCAATGACGCGGCGGGCGACAAGGTCCAGCGCGTGCGTGAGAGCGCAAGGGCGGGCCTTGAGGCGGTGGCGAAGGCAAGAGGCGGACCTTGAAAACCGCACCGGTCAGGTGCCGGGTTCAACGGGTGCGTCCCTCTTGGCGCCTATTTCTTGCCGGAGCTCCCGTACGGCGCGACGGGGGCGGGGGGCGGCGGCGCCGTTTGGGGAACGGCCCGCGACGGGGGCTGCGGGGCGGCCGCGGGCGCCGGGTCGGTCTTGGTTTCGTGGGGTTTTTCGACCGGTTTCCCGACGGGAGCTTCGATGCCGGGCGTCACCTTGCCGCCCGCGAGCATCGTTTCGATGTCGGCGATCAGCCGTTTGAGCGACTCCTCTTCGTAGCCGATCATTATCTTGACTATCCGCGCGTCGGCGTCGAGGAGCAGGACGCAAGGCAGGCGGCTCACCTTATAGCGCTTGCCCATCACCGCGTACTTGTCCCAGAGGACGGGGAACGTGACCTTGTGGGTCGAAAGCAGGCTCGCGAGCGCGGCGTAGCTCTGGTCGTCGGTGTCGATCGAGATATCGATCACCATGAGGCCCTTGGCCTGAAGCCTTGTGTACAGGGCCTGAAGCTCGGGGATCTCCTTCTTGCACGGCTCGCACCACGAGGCGAAGAACGTGACGAGGTAGACCTTGGGCCGCGTCGCGTCATCGCGCTGGCGCAGGCCGTTCAGCGAGACAACCCCCGAAAAGCCGCACTGCTCGGGGTTTATCGGCGAGAGCAAAAACGCCGGCGCCTCGGCGCCCGGGACGAGTTGATCTTGGGCCCCGGCCGCGGCCGGCACGAGAATAAGCGCCACAAACAGCGCATTCAACCGCAGAGGGCGCAGAGAACGCAGAGGGGGGAACGACATTTCATTCATCTCCGACGCAACTCCTCTTCTATCGCCGCCTTGAGGTTCTCGGCCATTGACGCCCCGGAGTACTTCTTGCCGTTGATAAAAAGCGTCGGCGTGCCCTGGACGTCCAGCTCGGCCCCAAGCGAAAGGTCCTTGTCAATCTGCGATTTGTGGGCCTCGGCCCTGAGATCCGCCTCCAGTTTGGCGGTGTCGATCCCCGCCGTCTTGGCGCTGTTGAAGACCGCCTCGCGTGTGAGCGATTTGCCGCCCCCGACGGCCATCAGGGCGTCGTGCATGGGCCAGAACTTGCCCTGGTCTTGCGCCGAGAGCGCCGCCTCGGCCGCGGGGCGGGCCATGTCGTGGAAATCGAGCGGGAAGTGCTTGAACACCAGCCTCACCTTGCCCGGGTACGCCGCTACAACCTCCTTGAGCGTGGCGTGCATATGCGCGCAATACGGGCACTGAAAGTCCGAAAAGACGACCAGCGTGACCGCGGCGTCGTCCGGGCCGATCGACGGAGACCCCGAGGCCGGGATCGCGTGCCGGTCGGGCACCTTCGGGTCGCCCTCGACGGGACGCTTGCGGGCCTCGGCGAGTCCGTGCGGATCGGTTTCGGCGGCAGGAGCCCCGGCCTTGACAGCAACAGCGGCGTCCCGCGGTTTCCCCGCCGCCGCAAGTCTCTCCTTCGCCCTTTTTAGGAACTCGGCGTCCAGGGACTCGCGGGACACGCCCTCTTTTTCGAGCGTCTCGGCCCTGGCCAACGCGTCCTCGATGGCCGCGCGGAAATCGGCTATGGGCTGGGCCCCAAAAAGAACTTCGCCGTTTATCACGAACGCCGGCGTCCCGCGGACGCCGAGCGAGCGGCCCTCGCGGGTGTCCTCGTCGACGCGTTCGACAAACGTCCCTTTGTCGAGCGCCTGCGCAAAAAGGTCGGGGTCGAGCCCGGCGTGCCTGGCCAGTCCATCGAGGGCTTCGCGCTCCAGCGCTCCCTGGTGCTCGAACAAAAGGTCGTGCATCGCCCAGAACTTCCCCTGGTCGTGGGCGGCGAGCGCCGCCTGCGCGGCAAGGTGGGCGTTCTTGTGCGCCGAAAGCGGGAACTGCCTAAACACCAGCCGCACCCTGTCGCCGTACTCCTCGCGTATCGCCTCAACGGTCGGGAGGACCTTTGAGCAGAAAGGGCAGTCGAAGTCCGAGAATTCGTAGATGGTCACCGGCGCGTCTTTCGGTCCTTTTGACGGCGCCTGCCAGCCCTCGTCGCCGGTCGGCCGGACGACCGAAGTCTCGGTAATGCACGCCGCCAACAGAAGCGCCGCCGCGGCGGCGACACCAATGAGCATCCTTTTCTTCATGATCCCCTCCGTCCCGTTCGACTTCCAAACGCCGAAGCATGATACACCAGAACCCGCCCGGTGGACAAACGAAACAACGCACGAGGGTAAGGATATAGCCTCGGATGGGGGCCGGCTTCCCCTGCGCGTCAGTTTCCGATGCGTCATCATCTAACTTCGCCCGGCGGTTGCCGTAAACATGCCGCTCCGGGAAACCCGTCCCCCACCCAAGACTGAATGATCACGCACGAGGCAAGAGGCGGGTGGCGGGAGGTGAAGCCGGGTCGCCTCCGTGCGGCGCAGAAACCTGGGCCGGTGCGGCGCGCCCAACATCCCCGGAGGCGCCAGACAGAATCGACGCGACTACACCAGCGGACAGGAAGGTCAACTTTCACCAACGGGTGACCATCCACTCGCCGAGACGGGTTTCGCGATGAATCAGTTTCTCCGGGTAGTTCTTGAAAGGCCTGCAGCAGAGGCCTATCGGGTCGGGGCGGCGCCAAGCCGCCGCACTCCAAGCCGGCAGGTCGCAAAAAAGCCCCCGGGGTTGCCGGGGGCTCTGGGCTGATTGCTACTTAGCGCTTGCTGTACTGGAAGCGCTTTCGCGCGCCCGGCTGGCCGTACTTTTTGCGCTCCTTGATTCGGGAGTCGCGCGTCAGGAAGCCTGCCTTTTTGAGCGGCGGGCGCAGATCCTTGTTGAACCGCGTGAGCGCCTTGGCGATGCCGTATTTGACCGCATCGGCCTGCGCGGCCTTGCCGCCGCCCAGGACACTCGCGCGGACGTCGAACTTCCCCGTGGTTTCGGTTATGGCGAACGGCTGGCTGATGATCATGAGCGACGTGGGGCGCCCGAAGTAGTCGGCGGCCGCGAGCCCGTTGACGGTGGCTTCACCCTTGCCGGGCGTGAGCCAGACGCGGGCGATCGCCGTCTTGCGTTTCCCTGTTGCATACCACCTGTTCGTGTCGGTCTCGTTGGCCATGCGGTTTGAGTCCTCCGGATACGCCGCGCCGCGGCGTCAGATATCGAGTGCCTTGGGGGCCTGCGCCTTGTGGGGGTGCTCGGCGGACGAGTACACCTTGAGCTTGCGGAGCATCTTGTACCCCAGCGGCCCCTTGGGGAGCATGCCCTGGACCGCCAGGTAGACCAGTTGATCGGGATGCCGTTCACGGAGCTTCTGCGCCGTGAACGACTTGAGACCCCCCGGGTAGCCCGAATAGTGGTGATAGACCTTGTCGGTCCACTTCTTTCCGGTGAGCTTCACCTGCCCGGCGTTGATGACCACCACGAAGTCACCCGCGTCCTCGTTTTGCGTGAACGTGGGCTTGTGCTTGCCCTGGAGGACGTCGGCCACCTTTACGGCAAGCCTGCCGAGCGTCCGGTCCTTGGCATCCACGACGAACCACTCCCTTTTGAAGCCCTTGCCGCCAAAGGTGCGCGTTGATTTCGTGAGCATGCCGGTGCCCTCGGGGGCCCCCCAAAAGAGGGCATAACTTTAGTCTCGAAGCCGGCACCTGTCAAGCCCGATTGCGAATTCGTATAAGCCCTTTACAGCGGCGGGGGTTTTCACTATCCTGTCTCCTGCGCTTCGGGCCCGGGGGTACGGAGAGGAAAAATGAAGAAGACTGCACTGCTCTGCATCGCCGCCGCGGGCGTCGTGCTGTGCGGCTACACCAACGAGCCCCAGGGGTTCATGGACGACCCCTGGGCATATCGAATCAACCAGTGGCTCAAGGACAACCCCGGGGCGAAAAAGGTCGCCGACGACGCCGGTTTCGCCTGGTACGCCCCCGAGCGGCGCGTTTCACTTGGCGGAATAGGGGTCGAGGCCAGGTACGGCTTCTGGAAGGACAAGCTCACCGAGGTCAAGCTCTCTTTTCAGGAGAGCGCCGCCGGCCGCCTCAAGGAGTACCTGTTCTCGCGCCATGGCGAGGTCCCCGACAACGGCAATCTCGTGTACACATGGTTCGGGTACACGACCGAGATCCACCTGAACGCCCTCGACAACCACGTCCGCTTCGTCTCGCACGAGCTCGGTCAGAAGGCCGAAAACCGCATCAAGCGCGGCGGGGCGTCCCTCGATGAAGACAAGGACAAAAAGGAAACGGGAAAAGGCGACAAGGGCAAGAAGAAAGGCAAGAATAAGTAGAAACAAAGGAGTTGTGGATGTCGTACGGCTACATGGGGAAGATCCTAAAGATCGATCTCACAACCGGCAAGCACGAGACCGAGGACACCATCTCGGGTGACCGCGCAAAATACCTGGGCGGCAAAGGCCTTGCCACCCGGATTCTCTATGACATGACCAAGCCCGGCCTCGACCCGTACGACCCCGCAATGCCTCTGATATTTTCGACCGGCCCCGTCACGGGGACCGGCGTGCCGCAGTCAAACCGTTTCGTCGTGACCACCCGCTCGCCGCTCACGGGCGCCATCGCCAACTCGACGTCCGGCGGGGACCTCGCCACGAAGTTCAAGAAGGCCGGCTACGACATCCTCATAGTCACCGGCAGGGCAAAACACCCGGTGTTGATCGAAATCCGTGAAGACAAGGTCGAAATCAAGGCCGCCAAAGGACTGTGGGGCAAAGGGACGATCGAGACGCAGGATGGCCTCCCGAAAGACTGCGGCCACGCCGTCATCGGACCTGCCGGCGAAAACAAGGTCCGGTTCGCATGCATCGTCTCGGGGCACCGCGTGGCGGGGCGCACCGGGATCGGGGCGGTGATGGGGTCGAAAAACCTCAAGGCGGTCTCGGCCACGGGGAACAAGAAGGTCGAGATCATGAACGAGTCGGATCTCCGCGAGTTCCACAAGTTCATGGTGAAGTTTCTCAAGGACCACCCCATGACGGGCGACATCCTGCCGCGCCTCGGCACGGCCAACCTCGTGCAGATCACCGCGGGGCGCAACATCATCCCCACGCGAAACTTCCAGACGGGGCACGACGAAAAAACGCTCGAGCTGAGCGGCGAGGAGATGGCGGCGCACCACCTTGAGCGTCAAAGCGGCTGTCTTGCGTGCCCCATCCGGTGCGGGCGCGAGGTGAAGTACGAGGGGAAGGTCATCAAAGGCCCCGAGTTCGAGACGATCGGCCTCATGGGAAACAACCTCGGCGTCTTCAGCCTGCCCGCCGTGTTCAACCTGAGCCACCTCTGCGACGACCTCGGTGTCGACTCGATCTCGTGCGGCAACAGCATCGGGTTTGCGGCCGAGCTCAATCAGCGGGGGCTTTGGAAAAACGGGGTCGAGTTCGGAGACACCGGGCGCATCGTCGCGCTCATGCGCGAGATCGCCCACCGCGAGGGAATCGGCGACGACATCGCCGATGGGACCAAAAGGATGGCCGAAAAGCACGGCGGCAAGGAGTTCGCCATCAACGCCAAGGGGCTCGAGCTTCCCGCCTACGACCCCCGGGGCTGCTGGGGGCAGGGGCTCGAATACGCGACCACCCCGCGCGGCGGCTGTCACATTAACGGGAGCACCATGTACCTCGAGGCCACCGGGCCGGTGACCATCAACCCGCACTCGATCAAGGCCAAGCCCCCGCTTGTCGTGATGCAGCAGAACACCGCCGCGGCCATCAGCTCGTCCATCTTCTGCCAGTTCACGGCGTACGCGATGATCCCGAAGCAGGCGTTTTCGATGGACCCCAATGGGGCGTTGTACAAGGCGATAACGACGGCGCTCCTCAACTCCGGGGCAGTGCTCAAGATGGCGGTAAAAGGCCACATGCCGCTGCAGGTGCTCTGGTTCGAGAAATACCTCTCGATGATCTTCGGCCGCAAGGTGACGATGGGCGATTTCAACGAGTACGGCGCGCGGGCGTTCCAGATGGAGAAGCTCTACAACTGCCGCGAGGGCTTTTCGCGAAAAGACGACACTCTCCCCGAGCGCATGCTCCGCGAATCGACGTTCAAGGACGTTTCGACCTCGGGTGTTCCGCTCGACGAGATGCTCGACGACTACTACGCGATACGCGGATATGACGAAAACGGCGTCATCACGCAAAAGGAGCTCGACCGCCTGGGCATCCGCGCGTAGGGCGCGACCGGCGACATACGACTTACGACTCACGACTCCGGGCTCCGGACTTCGGACGGAGGACTCAGGACTCAGGACTCAGTGTAATGGCGAAGTTTTACCCCCCATTTGAGCTTTCGGAAAAGCTCGGCAAGAAGATGGTCGAGATCGACGCCCCCGACCTCGAGGCATTTCTGAAAAGAGGCTCGGAACTCGCCGGGAAGGACCTCTCGGCCGAGTCAAAGCGCTTCGCAATTCTCATCAACGGCCGGAACATCCGGTATCTCAAAGGTTTCAAGACGCCCCTCGGTCCTGACGACGAGGTCTTCTTCGTCTACGGCTCCGGCGGCGGGTAGGGCCGCACGGCTTCACGGCGCCATGAGACGGCCGACGAGCGCACAAGGCAGTGACCCGTTGTTCCAGCAGCCGTACTCCGAGTCATAGATGACGTACGTGCATGAAGCCGCGGTGCTGAGCCCGCCTACGCAGTCGGAGGCACAGCCGCCCTCCCTGTGCTGAGGACAGGTGTACACCGCCGGACCGCCGGTGGCCCGGACGGTTCCGTGCACGAAAAGCGTCGAGGCGTCCACTCCCAAAACGCCGTCGGCCTCGTTGATGATGCGGGTGTTGTAGTCCTCCTGCGTCCCCTTGCCGAAATGGAAGTCTATGTACGGCGTCTGGCCGGGCGACGTCGAATTGCCAAGTTCGACGGCGCCGCCCGGGAGGTCCGCCGCACCGGACACCCTTACGCCGCCGGCGATGTCGAGTTTTGCCACCGGCGACGACGTCCCGATGCCCACGTTGCCGTTGTCTGCGCAGACGAGTTGGTCGAGGCCGACCAGCAAACCGCCGTTCCCGCCGCCCAGAAGGATGTTGATCTGGCCGTTGACGGTGTCACCGGCAGCGTTGATGTACCTGCCGTCGAGAGTGTTCTGGTCAATCGAGATCTCGCCGCTCGTCGTGATGGGACCTCCCAGAAGACCGGCCCCGGTCCGGACTTCGGTCACCGTGCCGGTCCCCGTGCCGCCGCCGCACTGCTCGCACAGGATCGAGTTGTCGGGGTTGAGCCCCGTGACGCACGTCCCCGGCCCGCACTTCCCTGAGATGGCGCCCTGTTTTGTCGAAAAGGCAACGAAGTCGGCGGCGGCCAGGTATCCGTCGGCGCTCTTTGACGCCTTGGCTATGCCGAGTGCGACCGTCGTGCCGGCGGCCTGCGCCGAAAGCGGGCTTGTCGCCGTCACGGTCTGCACGCACTGGCCCGAGATGGGGTCGCCCGTCCAGGCGCCGGACTCGTCTATGACCTTCTTTCCGCTTACCGTGACGGACGCCGGGTGGATCGCCCCGACCGCGTCCCCCGCGACGAGCGCGAACGGCACCGAGGCGATCCTCTGAC
>JACRCP010000102.1 GCA_016218965.1 Deltaproteobacteria bacterium
CATCATCAGCGCGGCGGCGAGCGACTTGAGGCCGCTCGTGGCCACCCGGCGCTGCCCCCAGCCGCCGACCTTCCGCGACAGCAGCCACGCAAGCGCCAGGAAGTTGAATGCCGAGGAGATCGAGTTTGCCAGCGTGAGCCCCGGCGCACCGAGCGGACTCATGAGCAGAAGCGAACACGCCGCGTTGACGACGAACGCCCAGAACGCGACCTTCACGGGGGTCTTTGTGTCTTTGAGGGCGTAAAAACCCTGCGCGAGGTTCCGGGTCCCGGCCACGGCCCAAATCCCGGCGAGGGCGGTGAGCACGACTGCGGCGCACTCGGCGGTGTTTTTCGCGGTGAACGCGCCGTGCTGGAACAGCAGGCTTATGACCGGCACTCGAAGGACCATAAGCCCGACCATCGCGGGTACGCAGATGAAGAGCGTGAGCCGCATTGCAAACGAGATGGTGTCGCGGTACCGGTCCCACTCCTTTTTCGCCGACATCTCCGAGAGTGCCGGGAGCGACACCGTGGCCACCGCAACGGCGAAGACCCCCAGCGGGAGCTCAAAAAGCCGGTCCGAAAGATAGATGTACGTGATGCTCGCCTTGGGAAGGAACGACGCGAGCGCCCGGGAGACCATGACGTTGATCTGGTAGATGGCGATGCCCAACGTCGCCGGAAGGAGCAAAAGCGCCATCTTTTTGACATCCGGATGGCCGGGCTCCCATCGCGGTGACGGGCGGTAGCCGGCCCTTCCCGCCGCGGTGAACATCAGGACCGCCTGCAGGACGCCGCCGGCAAAAACGCCCAATGCGAGTGCCATGATGGGCGGATGCAGGAAGTAGTGGAGGCCGATCGCGCAGGCGATGATTGCGAAGTTCAGCACAATCGGCGACGAGGCCGGAAGCAGAAACGACTTCCGCGCGTTCATGATCGCCACGAAGAACGACGCGATTCCCACACAGAAGAGGTACGGGAACATGATCCGGTTGAGCTTCACTGCAAGTGCGAACTGGTCCCGAAGGAAACCGGGCGCGAAGAGCTTGACGACCAGCGGAGAGAGCACGACGCCGGCGACCGTGACGACGGCGAGGACCGCAGCCATTGCCGAGAGCGTCGAATCATGGAGACGCTTGCGCTCGGTCTCGGTCTTGGTTGCCTCGTACTGGGAGAACACCGGGACGAGCGCGATCGAGAGTGCACCCTCCGCGAGGAGCCTGCGGAACAGATTGGGGATCGTGAAGGCGATGTTGAAGGCGTCGGTCACGGCCCCGGCGCCGAAGAGGTGCGAGACGACCGCGTCGCGCAGGAAACCTGCGATGCGGCTCGCCATGGTGATCGCGCCCACCCCCCCCGCGCTCCTTGCGATGTCACTCCTGCCGGACATGCGTCACCTCTGCTCAACGCCCCACTTGCACTCGAGATGCAAATCTCCCGGCCAATCCGTCCATCGTCTTGTTGTCAGCCACGGCATCGTGCGGGATGAGGAGATAGACCCAAGGTTTGCCGCCGTTGGTTCTGGTGTGCTCACTGGCGTTACGGCACCATTCCAAGGACAGCCGATCCAGGTGAGCTCGAGCTTTGTCTTGCCGTTGGCCACTACTTGACTCCTGTCCGCGGGTGCAACGCCTCGCGGCCCTTTTCGGTTAGCCGGTACTTCTGTTTGCTGCTGCGAGGCTTGTCGGGAACCGTGAGACCCAGAAGACCGGCATCGATCAGTGGTTTCAAGATCGCATTCCTGAAACGCGTTCGATTCGAGTGCCCCGCCTTCTCCATCAGTGTTTGCAGATCTACAGAGGTCTCAGCAGCCGGAAGAACTCGCTCGGCAACCTCACTTGGGACAGACTTGGGACAGACTTGGGACAAACTTGGGACGGATGCTGTCTCAAGTTGGTCGACAGACAGTGCTCCGACAGGGGCCTTGACAAGGGCCTCGACTGGGGCCTCGACTTGTGGGGTGGCATCATCCGCTATTGGGGTCAGCGGCACGACCACTGTGAACATGTCGTCCTCGTTGAAGGACGCCGCGCCGGCGTTCGGAGCGTAGAAGGGGAGGTACTTGGTGACGTTGTGGACCCCGGAGCCGAGCTCCTCGTACCGGCCGATCTGGATCATGAACTTGCACAGCGTCGGGTTCTTGGGATACGGCGTGAAGTGTGCGGGGTCGATCGGCCCCCGGCCATGCGGGACGTTCGGGTTCTTGAACTCGACCCGGTCCCTGTAGATCACCATCGTGGCCGGCGCGGCGCAGACCGTCTCGAAGAAGCTCTTCGGCAACGCGTCGGTGGCCTCCTTGAACTCGAGAGAAAGCCCCTCGCGGGTGCCGAAGGGGCGCAAGGTTTTAAAAGGGCGTGGCTTCATGGCGTAAACCGATTTTCGCCGAATTTGAGGCGGTTGTCGAAGGTATCGTGGTCGGGTACCCGGTGCGGCGCGCGGTTCGACCTGGCTGGGTCCTCGACAAGAATCCGCGGCTCAAGGCGAGGGCGGTTCCCCTTGCCGATCCAGGTGATCTCGAGCTTGGTTTTGCCGTTGGGCATGTGGAGTCCTTAGCCGCGCGCTTTTTACTTTGCTGCGGCGAGGCAGACATCGTCGACGAATCTCTTCATGTACTGGTCCACAAAAGCATCCGATCACTGCTGTCCCAACGTTTTCTCATGAGCTAACCGTAACCGCCGACCGTTGAAGGAATTTCGAGGCATCGTGAGCGTAATCGATTTGAACTTCGCGACCCGGCATCGCCATACTCCTGCGCCTTCTGACAAAGGAGTCG
>JACRCP010000103.1 GCA_016218965.1 Deltaproteobacteria bacterium
CGGCGCGACCACCACGAAACCGACCTGGGGCGACGATGGCTTGACAAATGTGGTCACTCGTGTGACCATGTTCTCGGGAGGTGCCGAATGACCGAAATCAACATAAGGGAACTCAAGACCCACGCCTCGGACATCATGCGCAATGTGTCCAAAAGGCGGCAGAGATACGTGGTCACGCGCAGGGGACGGAAGGTAGGAGCGATAGTCCCGGTGCCCGAGGCAGAGAATCCTGATTCGGACACCGCCGGGTGGGCGGATTTCCAGCGGCTCGCAAAAGAGCTGTCGTCCAAGTGGAAGCGCGGGGTTGACTCGGTCGGGCTTGTGTCGTCAATGAGGCGATGACGTGGCCGACGTCTTCACCGTCGACGCCAGCGTCTTCGTGAGCGCCGTTCAGGAATCCGAGGCGTCATCCGGGACCAGCAGGGAGTTTCTCCAACGATTGCACGAAACGGGCGTTCCCCTGTTTGAGCCGACTCTGGTGCTCACCGAAGTCGCGGCGGCGATCGCCCGAGGGACCGGGGATCGGCGACGATCTCGCGACCTCGCCCAATCCATCGGGCGCCTCCCCCGCGTCACGCTCGTTCCACTCGATGCCGTTTTGGCTGAGGCTGCCGCCAAGGCCGCGGCAGACCATTTCCTGCGCGGGGCCGACGCGGTGTACGTCGCCGTGGCCGAGCGGTACGGAACCCGCCTGGTGACCCTCGACAAAGAACAACACGCACGGTCCCCAAGAACCGTCAAAGCCGCGACACCGGCGGAAGCCCTCAAGACCCTGCCGTAACCCCACTGGCACAAAACCCGGCGAGCGAAGGGAGATCAAGGTGGAGAGAACACTTCGATGCCAGTCCACCTGCGCCAGTCGTATCCGGGGCATGGTTATCGGAGTCCTGCGCCGCTCTCGACAGCAGCCCCTGTTCGGGACAATGCTCAAAGAACCAAATCTTCAAATATTCAACTCACGGTCCGCCACGAACACAACGGACATAGTAGGTGTTGGTCTTGTCGAAGTTGGCCACGTTGCCGACGTCGAAGTCCACGACCCAAGCGTTGGTTGGGCCACCGGCATAGGACGACGACGACCCCACGGGGGCGGCAGTAGACCGCCAGAAGTAGTTGTTCGGCGTTGCGGGAAACGTCGTGGCGTCAATAGAGGGGCTCACGCGGCCGTAGTCGGCGATGGACCGAAGCTCGTACCTATCGGGCAGCCGCCAATCTGCCTGCCCAGCTCGTCGACGATCTTGATCACGTACTCGTAGCCCTTGTTCGTTCGGATAACCGGAGTACCCCGCTGCGCACGAGTTGCACGACGGCGCCTGGTAGCCCGTGGTACACGTGCACACCCCCGCATTGCACGTGCCATGACCGTTACACGGGTCGGGGCAGGTGCCCCCGCAGCCGTCGGAAACCCCGCCGCACTTCCCGGCGCAGCTCGGCACGCAGCCGGCGTCGGTCGTGATGATTCCGGTCTTCACGAAGTGCATTTGGAACAGCGAGATGGCACCCTTGTGCCGTGACGAATCCAACTCCAACGTCGCGAGCAGAGATCGCGCGGCGTGAAATGCGGAGTAGTAAAACCTGTTCACCGCTCCCGCATGCGCCGAAACCGACATCAGGTGTTCGCCGTCGGCGTAGGTCTGACGCGCCCTGCTCATACGGTACTTCGCAAGAACGGCAGCCTCGTTTGTCATACCGGGACCCCGTCGTGGGCGACCGCTTTCATAAAAGGGGTTGAGCGCCGCACGGGATCCGACATCGCAGCGCTGTCGGTCACCCTCGGAGAGATGTAGACGTCGAAGGCCAGGTTGACTTCGAAGGCGATGTCCACCACCCTGTCTTCGTCATCGGTTTTCGCGTCTTCGACGACGAGGAACACGTCGATGTCCGAATCGGCGGAACCGGTTCCCCGCGCTTTGGAGCCGAAGAGCAGCGCCTGCCGGAGCCGGCCCCCGAAAACCGTCCGGACCCTGCGCATGAACTCTTCCACCGCGTTCCTGTCGACTCGATCGAGACCGTCTTCCATCCGTCGGCCTCCGCAATCACCCGACCTCATGCCAGGATACTAGCACCCGCCAGCCGGGCAAACAAGCGCTGCTCGGCGTCTGCTCGGCGTCCGGTTGTCATCCAAGGTCAGCAGCAAGAGTTCGTGCGGTGTCGGCTAGAAACCTCCACGTACTTCACCGAGACCGACCCCGGCGAGGTGCGGTTTGAGACCGGCGGGCAGGACCGCTACGCGGCCGTCGCCGAGCGGTTCGCCGAAGTGAGCAACGACCGGATCCGGCTCCTGGTCGAGGCGGCCGAGTGGCCCGAGGAGATCGACACCGAACGCGCGGCGAAGGACCGCACCGCGTGCGAGCAGAAGCTCGGCGCCATGACGCTCTACGACCCCGAGTACGGGTTCCGCGAACTCAGGCTCAAGCGGGCCCTCAACCGCCTCGCCGTCGCCAAGCGCGCATCTTCCAAGACCTGATCCCCTCGTCCGTGTCGTCTCGCATGACACCGGCCGCCGTTCGGCACCGGGTCAGGGGGGCGCTAGACCTCCCTTCCGGAGTCTACCTTCCCCTGCAGCCGCGGAACCCGAGGTCTATGGCCCGGTATGACGGGGCGCCGACCAGTTGCAGGGCCAGAGCTCCTGCACGCGCCCTTTCGTCCCAGTCCCCGCCGCGGATCGCGGCAAATGGCAGGCCGGTTTTGTTGCCGCAGTTCGCACCTGTTCGATCACAGCCCAAAGTTTCTCCGTTGAGGTTCCACGTCCCGTCGCCGTCACCGCTCGTCTCGGGCGAGAAGCCCGCGAAACCGTTGCTGCTCGTCACGTTCCCCGCGTATGCACCCGACACAAAGCTCGCGTTCGTCTTTCCGGACTGCCCCCACATCGCCACCCACTCCCACAGGTTCCCGATCATGTCCTCGGCGCCCCAGTTTGAGATGCACGAGTCGTTTCCGCCAACTGAGGAACCGGCAAGCCCTGTCGCCCTGATCCCTGATGCATCCGTCACGCACTTCGTGTTTGCCGTCGGCGACCCCGCACTGCCGGGGTTGGCGCCCGGGTCGAAGGTGCCAGCTACCGCCGCTTGCCACTCCTCGTTTGTACAAAGACGTTTGCCAGCTGCGGCGGCGGCCTCCTGCGCTTGAAACCACGTCCCCCACCGCGATGGTGTGACGCCGCTCCATGAACATGCATAGAGCTTCGAGGTGAAGTTCCCAGTGAATGGAAACGACGAAGACACCAGCGACCAGTTGTCCGACCCCGTCCCGTACACGTTCCCCGCACCGTCGCAGCTCCCGCTGTTCCATGTGGTTTCATCTACCACGACCGCCTCATATCGATCGATCCAGAAGTCCCCGACTTTCACCATCTCATCCAGTCCCTTGTTGCACAGGACGATGTCGCTCCTGGCGTTCTTGGAGTACCCTTCGGGGCAGCCAGGGAGGTCGTAGATGCCCGAGACGGTGATGTTGGGGACCGAGATACTCTTGGTCGTTGTGCAGTCATTCCCCGCACACATGAACATCGGTTCGCCCGCCGGGCCTTTCTCACCTTGGAGGAAGAAGACCTGGGCGAGCGCCGGCGCGGCGAGAACCAACGATCCCAACAACAGAAGGATGGCTGCGAGAAAACTCGGTGGTTTCATGTCACCTCCAGACCTTTTGTTTTGTCCAATTTGAGGGATACGTAGGAAGGACTTGGCGCGAAGCGCCGAACCCTTCTATGTTGTTCACGCCACGGATCATGGGCGACCTTTGTCACCGCCCCCGGCAGCCACGAAACCCGAGGCCGCTGGTCCGGTACGATGGAGCATATTTCAGAATCATGGTAAAAACCCCCGCTTGCGGCCCGCTGACCCAAGAACCACCGCGGGGTGCGGCAAACGCCAGTCCGGTCTTGTAGACTCCGGAGGTTACTCCATTTCGGTCACCACCAAACGCCTCGCCGTTGAGGTTCCATGTCCCGTCGCCGTCACCACTCGTCTCTGGTGAAAAACCATCCCACCCTTGGCCGCTCCCAACGGTTCCGGCGTATGCCCCACTCGAATAGCTCGCATCCGACTTCCCAGACTCCCCCCACATCGCCACCCACTCGTACAAGTTTCCGATCATGTCCTCGGCGCCCCATGCCGAGATGCACGAGTCGTTTCCACCGACTGTGGAGCCGGCAAGCCCGGTCGCTCTTGGCCCTGATGCATCCGTCAAGCACTTCGTGTTTGCCGTCGGCGATCCCGCACCGCCGGGGTTGGCGCCCGGGTCGAACGTCCCCGCCACCGCCGCCTGCCACTCCTCGTTCGTACAAAGCCTTTTACCCGAGGCCGCAGCCGCTTCCTGTGCCTGGAACCACGTCATCCAACGCGACGGCGTCACGCCGCTCATCGAGCACGAATACAGCTTCGCCGCAAAGTTTCCCGTGAATGGAAACGACGACGACACCAAAGACCAGTTGTCCGACCCCGCCCCATACGTGTTCCCGGCCCCGTCGCAATTCCCGCCATTCCAGGTGGCCTCATCGACTACGATCGCTTCGTACCGGTCGATCCAGAAGTCCCCCACTTTCACCATCTCATCTAGCCCGTTCTTGCACAGGACGATGTCACTCCGGGCGTCCTTGGTGTACCCCTCAGGGCAGTCGGGAAGTATGTATGAACCCGTGACGGTCAGGTTGGGTATGGTGAGGTTTTTGCCCGCAGCGCAGGTCTCGCCGTTGCAGGTGAAGATCGATGGACCTGGGTCACCGGGCTCGCCCTGCATGAAGTACACGTGTGCGGTGGCAGTGCCATTGGTGCCGGTGAGGACGAGGTCAAACAATCCTCCCTGAAGAAGTATCGTGGGCCAACTCAATGTCAGGGTCGCTGCGGTTTTGCTGACCAATACCATATCGTGGTCGCCTTGGCCGGTTTGCCCTTTGAGCTGCGCTGCTTCGACACCGCTGAGATTCAAGCCGCCCACAAAAATGGCCTTTTCGACACTCGATATCCGCTTGCTCGCCGACACCCTGTCGCCGCTGTGCTGGGTCCAGAAAGCCTGATCCTCTGATCTCGGGTCAGCCGGCATGGTCTCGCCGGTGCCCTCGATGGAAAGGATTAAAAGTTCGGTCCCGGTATCCGTGCCGCCGTCCGACCCGATGTCAATGCTGCCATCCACACCCGAATCGTCGCCAGAGTCGGGGCCACCGTCGGGAAGCACACCGTCTGGAGGGACCCACTCCGTTTCACCATCCCGTGCATCAGCGTCACCCACATCTGCCAAAACACCCCCGTCGCGCCCCGCACCTGCATCGACGATCGTCTCAAGCCGGACGCACACGTTGTCCGCGCTGCACACCAACCCCGTCAGGCACGTGCCGTTCTCGAAGCACCTCTGCCCGTCATCGCCGTACTCGGCGTGCGGGATGCAGGAGGGGAACGCCACGCAAAACAAAACGGCAATGATGACATAAGAGAACCACACGGGAGCGCTTGGCGAAGGGCGCTTGCGCGGCTCCCCTACGAACGACTCGCCGCAAAACGTTTTCATCTCACCACCGCCCGTCCAAAACTAACCCGCCTATGCGATCCCCCAACACAGGCTTGACCGAGATCTTTTGCCCTTTCGCCCTCGCATCATCGCCAGGGCTTAAAATCCACAGCACCACCCCCGTCGCCATCAGCGCCCCGCCGATGGAATACCCGGTGACGGCAAACGCGTTGTACCTGTCCACCGCGTCCCATGCGCCGGAAGGATCCTTGCCCGACTTGTAGTCGTTGTTCGCGGACGACGCCAGCCCTGTCATCACGCCGCCGATGGCGGCAACCCCAAGGCCGGACCAGAAGGACACGTGGCCCCAGAGGGCGTAGGGGTGCATGGGGGCGGACACTTCGGTGCGGGCGGAGGGTGTGGCGCGGGAAACGGGAGCACTTGTCGCTGCGCTCCTGCGTGGCTCCCCTACTTCGTTCAACACCGGCTCCATCAACTCTTTCATCAGCTTGTGGACTTCAGAGAGGAGCTGTTCGCGCTGCCCCTTCACGACGGCCGTCTTCTTTGCGAGCACCTCCGCCCTCGAAACGTCTACGAGCGTGAGCGACAGGACGCTTGCCGTCCCCACGGCCCCCAGCGACCCGTCGATGGTGTACCTGGTCCCCATCGCCCCCGCGATCTCGACCAGGCAGGACGTGTCGCTGCACCCCGCAAGCTGCTTCTGCTGCTCGATCGAGAGCATCTGGTTCACGTCTTTCTGCCCGATGACCCGGAACCTCTTCAGGTCGTGCATGTCCTGCAATACGAGGTCGGTGAGCACCCCGGCCGTTTCGGCCAGCCCCTTCCCCTGCGGCCTCACGTTAAGGACCATGATCGCCGACAGCTCGCCGCCACCGGCGACAGCAGGAAGGAGGCACGAGAAAATGATCAGCGCCAGCCGCCGCACCATTTGGGCACCTACGGTTTCCAACCAGTGGGACAGTGCCTTGGGCCGCCGCAGGTGCACTTGGCGGCGATCACCGAGTTGCGCACCGGATCAAGATTGTCAAAGTCGCATTTTTTGCGACCGGCCACTTCCTCCACTTTGATATTCTGCTCGATCCTCGTCATGGCTGCGGCGATGGCACTCCGGCAGATATCGGAGGCGGGTTCGAAGTGCCCCTTCTCCGCGTCGAAGATGAAAACAGCTATCTCCCCAGTCGATAAGACGCATTGAAGTTGCCGGTCCCTCGCCGCAGGATCGGTCTCCACCATGGACTGGTACGTCCAACGGTCGACGGAAGACTTCAATGCCGTCGCTCTAGGATTGTGCGCCGCGCATTGGCAAAAGAGCGCACTCGTAGCCAGGCTCAAGACCGCCACAACGAATGTTATTCGCGCCGATGGCATCTCTGCTCCTTTCATGTACATGCAATCCGGCCGTGCCGCCTACAAACAGATACCACGAAGCTCAGACGCTTTCAAAACCGGAGTCCCCCTCAAGGCTCTTTCTCCACCACGAGCGGCCCGCCCCTGACTTCGCCCTCTTTGCCAGCTCGGCATCGATCACGCCATAAACTGGTGTGAAGCCGTTTGCATTATACCGCTAACGCGACCGGATCTTCAGGCCGGTTACGCTGTGTGAACAGCGACCGGGACGCGGCCGAGGACGTAACCCAGCAGGCGTTCGTCAGGGTTTTTCACCGAAGGGAAGAACCCCCGCGGCGAGGGGCCGCTCTGGTCATGGTTGTTCTCGACCGCGGTGCACTTTGCGATGCACTGGGCGCCAGGAACGCGGTCGGCCGCCTCGTCAAAAGCCGAGGTTGAGGACAGGCATGAACCTGACCAGGGAATTCCTCGCGTAGTTCACGGCCCCTATCTGCAGGCCCTTCAGGTTGGAAGCAACGTTCACGACGCCAATCTGGAGCCCGCGCATCCTGCCGGTCACGTTGACAAGCCCCACCTGGGCAGCCCAAGCCTCCTCGTTGACGTAGTTTGCAATGAGACCCACCTCGAGCAACCCATAGAAATCACCGCCGACGACATTCACCAAGCCGATCTGCGCCAATCCCTTGAAGTCCCCGCAACAGATCCGAGGCGACCGATGTTCTTCGTGGATCCCCAACACCTCCTGATCTGCGAGCTTGCCGTCACGGAAGGTTTGCTCCGTCGTGGTCACGCGGTACTTCCCCCCCGGCGAGTACTTCTCCCAGACGCTGTTAAACGCCGCGAACTGCAATAGGCCCTTGAAGTGCGCCGCGTGGCTTCTGGCAATGCCGATCTGCCAGAGGCTCACATACTCTTTTCGGGCCTCGTTTAGGATTCCTATCTGGCCGAACAGGCTGAAGTGGTTTCCCACATTCAGATTCCAAGAGGGCGCCTGGAGCAGACCGTAGAAGTTCCCGACCGCGTTTGCAAACAAACCGAACTGCAAGGCGCCGAAGAAGTCCCCGTGGAAGTCATTCAGGTTCGCCCCCAACGTGATTTGTGACAGCCCCGCGAAATCGCCGGCCTCGTTCCAGAAAAGTCCGGTCTGCACGGCACCGCGGAACCGCGACACATACGAAGCGAATCCGAGCTGAAGAGGGGCCCAGTAGTCGGTCGCGACGTCCACGAATCCAATCTGCGCCAGTCCGATGAAACGGCCGGCGGCGTTCTTTGCGCCCAATTGTGAAACACCAATGAAGTCCCGCCCCACGCTGTTGAAGAATGCCAGCTGGAACGGCCCATAGAGGTTGTCGTTGCAGGTGGAGCGCACAAAACCGAATCCGAGCGCGTAGCAATTGTCCGTCACGCCGTGATCGGCCCCCCGGAGGAGATCGACCGCGCTGGCGTCCAGATTGCCCCGCCGGACGGCGATCGTTAGCGGCGTGTATCCGTCGTCATCGATTGCGGTGGGGCTGGCGCCGCTTCCCAAGAGCAGTCTTGCCACATCGGCCCTGCCGCGTCGGGCGGCGGCGTGGAGCGGGGTGTTCCCGGCCTCGTCGCGCGCATTTGCGAGGTTCGGGTCGCGTCTGAGCAACCCGCAAAGCGGCCGGAGGTTCGAGGACGTAGCGGCATCATGGACGCTCTTCTGTTTGGCGGCCGCCTTTTCTTCGTCCGCGTCGCCCCTGCAGAGCGGTTCGCCGGCAAGGAGATCGGAACCCACGAATGCCGGGCCGTTCAGAAGCAGAAGCGCCGCGAGCATTCGAATATGATCGTGGCCGTCGAGCACTCTCAAGTTGGTCCTCCGTCTACCCTCCGTCGCGGTCGGCACGTCAAGGCGCCTGCTCGAGCCAGCATCGATTCGCGCCTGGCACCGATTTCTTCGGTCAGGCCGTTCCAACAAGTGCTGTCTGTCCGAAGGATCAGAACTCTACGAACTCTTCCGGATAGTGAGAGAGATCCAGCTTCTCTGCATCCGGGACAGGACGAATTCCCCATTGTTGCATGGCCAACGCTCCAAAAAGCACTTCAATGGACTTGCCATCTTCGTCATTGCCGATCCGGTCAATGACCATTGCGTGAGTGGATATCAGATGTCCTTCTACCTCCGCTTGAAGAAGTGCCGTTCTGTTGGTTTCCTTCACTTCTCCACCCAGTGCAGTTCGGATCGGATGAGACATCTCCGAGGTGCTCAGGATTGCTGCAACCGCAGGGACAACATAGGTGTTTCGAGACCCCGTGTCGAACAGCGTCCAACACTCCCGCCCGTCGACTTTGATCATCTGGCGTATTCTTCCCACAACATACCTCCATCCCGCCTCCATTCCACTGTCGATAGGAACTTTCATGGCGGTTTTTCCCCTCCGGAGCGAGCATAAGGGAAGCATAGCGGAAGCGGCGGGGGATCGCAAATCCGGTTTCGGGCGCCCGAGACCGCCTTCCTACCCTCCCGCGGTCGGCGGGTCAAAGCGCCTGCTCGAACCAGTACCCGTGCAGGTTGTCTGACCACACGCTGACCTGGGTTATCACGAAGATCTCCCACTGAATCCCCGACAGTTCCGAGAGCTGCAGCCCCGGCACGGCCGCGAAGCGCGCGCGATTTCAAAACCCCTTGGCCTCGCCGTCTTGCCATGGGCAGCATCATTCGCATTTCTGTGCCACGGTTTGCGCTGGTATACTATCGGCCGCCGGCGAGACTTAACCTTCCGCAACCCCGGTGCGTCACACGTTCGGAATGATTGAGGCGGCCGTGAAAGAGGCGAACCTTCCCGCAGTGAGCCAGACGGCGGATCGGACCGACGAAGAGCTTCTTTCGGGTTTCCTCGACGGAGAAGAACGATGCTTTGCCGTGCTCATGAATCGATACCGCGACAGGGTCTTCAGGCTGGTCCTCCGCTACTTAAACGGCGACCGGGACGCGGCCGAGGACGTGGCCCAGCAGGCGTTCGTGAAGGTCTTCACGGAGGGGGCAAAGTTCAGAGGCGAGGGTTCGCTGCGCTCGTGGCTTTTTACGGTGGCCGTCAACCTTGCCATCTCCGAGACCCGCAGGCGGGCGCGGCTATCGCCGGAACCGGCGGAGGTCGCGGTCGAGACGCACGCGGATGCGGCAATGGACCGGGCCGCGATGTCGGCGCGTCTCCGCGAGGCGGCCGCAAGACTCCCCGAAAAGCAGCGCCTGGTGCTCACGCTCCGGATAGACGCCGAGCTTCCGTTCTCGGAGATAGCACGCATCGCCCGGATGAGCGAAAACTCCGCGAAAGTCAACTACCACCACGCCGTGACGGCGCTCAAGAGGATGCTCAAATGAGCCGCAACAACGTACATCCTTTGAACCCTCACCCTGACCCTCTCCCCCTGGGAGAGGGACCCACACGCACAATTGCAATGCCGGACCTCCACCTGAACTCGTCCCCTCTCCCCCTGGGAGAGGGTCAGGGTGAGGGTAAGACGATGCATGGAGCCTTTGATGAAGTGTGAAGACCACATCTCTCTGATAGTCGACGCAGTCGAGGGGACCATCACTGCGAAGAACCGGCGGATGCTGGACGCCCACCTCGCCGAATGCTCGACGTGCCGGGCGGCCCTCGCCGAGTTGGAATCGGCCGCGCCGCTCGTCGAGACGCTTCAGACAGCGTCGGCGACCGCCCGGGTTTCGGAAGGATTCGACGAAAAGGTGCGTGAGGCGGTCGCCCGGGCCGCGGCCTCGCGCGAGCGCCGCGGGATCATGTGGTGGGCGCCGAGACTCGCCGCGACGGTCGTTGCCGCGGCGCTGGCGGCGGTCGCCGTTCACACGGCAGTCACGTGGGACGGCCCGAACAGGATGGGCGTCGGCGTCGACGAGACGCTCCTTTCCGTCTTCACGTCCGGATCCGCCGACGAACCCGAGACATCGGAAGAGGCCGAGGCGGTCGCCGAGGGGATGTTCGGAAAGGTGTTCAGGGAAGACGAGATCGCAGTGCTGGAGGCGATGCTCGACGGCGATCTCGATGACGAGATCCTGGAGATGGACGAGGCATCGCTCAAGGCGTTCGAAAAATCGCTCGAAGAGTCCCAGAAGGCAAACAAATCCGGTTGAACCGGAGAAAGGAGTCGTGTCATGAAACGTCTGTTCACCCTTGCTATCGCCGCGGGGTTCGTCGCGCTCGCGGCCGCTCCGGCGGCGGCGTTCGGCCCGGACGACGACCCGGGGTGGCGCACCATGCGGAAGATGCGCGCCATGCACATCGCCGAGATCCAGGAGAAGCTCAACCTGGACGAGAAGACCACCATCCGGATAAACGAGATCCTAAAGAAGTTCGACGAGAAGCGCGACGCGCTCAAAAAGGAAGTCAAGGGCCATATGCAGTCGATCAAGGACCTCATGGACGCGCCAAAACCCGACGAGGCGAAGCTCACCCCCATCCTCGACAAGCTGGTCTCGGCGCGCGAGAAGATCCACGATGTCCAGACCGACCAGCTGAGCGAGATAAGGAAGCTTTTGACCCCCACGCAGCAGGCCAAGTTCGTCCTCCACCTGCAACAGTGGAAAAAGCACATGAAAGAGATGATCCGCAAACACCGCGGCTGGCGCCAGGGACAAGGCCCCGGCCCCGGAGGCCCCGGCGGCCCGGGCGGCGCCGGCATGGGTCCCGGACCTCACGGCCCAGGGATGGGTCTCGGGATGGGCCCCGGAATGGGCCCCGGCGGTCCCGACGGGCCGCCCGACGACGACGACGAGTTCTGAGCCGGAAGTCCCCAGGTGAAGAACCCCGGTTAACGCCGGGGTTTTTTCTTTCACCTCGAAACCGGACTCCGCACTCGAGGTCGCCTACAGCAAACCCTCGTCCCGAAGTCGGCGGACGATGGGGACAACGGCCGCGGATCGGTCCATGGTGTAGAAGTGCAGGCCGGGGACGCCGTGTTTGAGAAGGCCGCGGCACTGGTCGAGAGCAAAATCTACGCCGAAGGCTTGAAGCGTGCCGGCGTCGCCGGCTGGGAGCTTGGCGATGCCGTCCCGGATCTCCTGCGAAATCGTGGCGCCGCAGAGGGCCGCGAGGTTTTCCATCATCTTGACGCTGTAGATCGGCATGACACCGGGGAGGAGCGGGACCTTGATCCCGAGCTTCCGGCAGTGGTCTTCGAACTCGAAGAAGGACTTGTTGTCGTAAAAATAGTTGGTGACGACGAAGTCCGCGCCGTTTTCGACTTTGAGTTTGAGGTACTCGCGGTCTTTTTCGGGACTTTGGGCCTCGATGTGCTTTTCGGGATACCCCGCCGCGGCGATGCAGAAGTCGTACCGCGGGCGTACGAAGGCGACAAGGTCCGATGCGTGGGCGAGGCTTTCGGGGTGCGGCTTGAAATCGGGCTGATCGTGCGGCGGGTCGCCCCGCGCGGCGAGGATCGTCTCGACACCGAGGTCGCGGTACGAGTCGAGCACGGCCTTGATGTCCGAAGGCCCCAGCCCGTAGCAAGTGAAGTACGCGACGGTCCGCAGGCCCTTGTCCTTTATGAGTTTTTTGACGAGATTGTACGAACCCTCCCTGGTCGATCCGCCCGCGCCGAACGTGACCGAGACGAAGTCGGGCTTGAGCGCCGCGATCTCGTCAATGGTTTTCTCGAGCCCCTCGGCCGCCTTCGCGCTCCGGGCCGGGAAGAGTTCGAAGGAAACCGTGGGTTTTTTTGAGGACTTCCAGAGTTCTGTGACTTTCATGGGTGCCCTCCTGGTGCCTTTTTGTGACAAGCGCCCGGTGACCGCCCGATGGGTGCCACGGACAAGCCTGCTTGTCCGTGCCTCCGAGGCCGAATCACTCACGGACAACCTGCGGTTGTCCGTGGCACCCGGTCACCGAACGGATCCCTTTTCACTCCTTTTTGAACGCCAGGAAGACGTTCCCCTCGCCGCGCCGCACCAGCATGCGGACGATTGCGCCCTTCTTGACGGCGCCGAGCGCGCCGGTGAACTCGCCGGGCGAGTTTGTCTCGCGGTCGTTTATCTTGAGAATCACGTCGCCCAACTGCAGGCCGGCCGCCGCGGCGCGCGAGTCGTCGTCGACGTTCGAGACAAGCACGCCCTTTCCCGATTTGAGACGAAGCCCCGAGGCGACGTCCGCCGGCACGGACCGGACCGTCACGCCTATCCCCTCGCTCTTCCCCGGCGCCCCGACCGCCTTGGCGGCACCCTCGGGAAGTTCGCCCAGCCTGACCTTGAACTCCTTCTCCTTGCCGTCGCGGAAGACCTTCACCGTCGCGTCCGCCCCGACCCCGGCGTTGGATGCCAGCCACGGCAGGTCGTCCGCGCGCGCGATCCGTTTCCCGTTGAACTCGAGGATGACGTCCCCGGGTTTCACGCCCGCCTTTTCGGCCGGCCCGTCCGTTACCACCTCGGAGATGAGCGCCCCTTCGGCCTTCTTCATCCCGAATGAGTCGGCCAGTTCCTCCGACACGGGCTGGATCTGGACGCCCAGCCACGACCGCACGACCTTGCCGTGCTCCCGAAGGCTGGGAATTATGGTCTTGACCATGTTGATGGGGATGGCAAAGCCGATGTTCTGTGCGTCGCCCGCGATGGCGTCGTTGACCCCTATGACCTCGCCCTGAATATTGAGAAGCGGCCCGCCGGAATTGCCCGGGTTGATGGGCGCGTCGGTCTGTATGAAATCGTAGTAGCCTCCCGGCCCGCCGGGACGGATCTCCTTTCGCCCTTTGAATGAGACGATCCCCTTGGTCACGGTGTGCGACAGCCCCAGTGGGTTGCCGATGGCCACCACCCAGTCGCCGACCTCCATCTTGTCGGAATCTCCCAGGGGAAGCACCGGGAGCGCCTTGCCCACATCTATCTTGATGAGCGCCACGTCGGTCTTGGGGTCCCGTCCGATGACCTTGGCGACGAATTCCCTGTCGTCGTCCTTGAGCTTCACCACGACCCTGTCGGCCTTTTCGATGACGTGGTTGTTGGTGACGACGTAACCTTCGGGGTTGATGATGAACCCCGACCCCAGCCCCTTGTTCTTGAACTCGCGCGGCATCTCGCCGAAGTAACGCTCGAAGAAATCGTGGAACGGCCCGCCCCCGAAAGGGTTCACGCGCTTGCCTCCCCACGGCATCGAGAATGTCCTCTCGAACGAGATGTTCACCACCGCCGGCGAGGCCTTTTTCACGAGTTCCGCAAACGAGGAGATGACGACCGCTTGCTTCGGCGGATCGGCGGCCTTCGAATCGGAGTCCTTCCAGATCTTGGCGCCGCCCTGCGCCCCCGCCACACCCGGCAGGTACATGTGGACCGCGACGGGTACGGCGAGAAGGACGGCCAATCCGACGAGCACGACCGCGATCCGTGACAACGTCTTCATGTTGTTTGCACCTCCGGCTGTTACCGCTACAACCCTCCCGCCGCGCAGTTTATTCATTGCCGGGGGGCCTGTCAAAGGGGCGTGCCACGGGGGTGTTTTGGAGTGCGGCGGCTGAACACGGCCGAACGAGCGGGTGGCACGGACAATCGAAGGTTGTCCGTGGGCGACGGAGGTTGAAATCACGGCTTCTTCATTTTTTCGTTTATCAGGTCTTCGAGGGCCTTCTGGTCCTTGCCGGTAAGCTTGTCCTGAGCCTTGTCGAAGGAACCGCCCTTTCCCTTGTCGCCCTTGCCGTTGGCGGCGGCCTTCGGTTTGGTCTCGGGTTTCTGGAGCTCGGGCACGCCCTTGAGCTTGGCCTCGGCCTTTACGACTTCGGAGCTCACAAGCTGTGTCGCGTGCTGCCAGGCGGTCTTGCCGCGGATGGGAAACGCGAAGAACGCGTAGCCAAGCGCCCCGAGGACGAGCAAAAGAAAAACGCGGCGCCCCCACCCGCCCGATCGCTGCGAGCCCTTCCTTCGATTGTGGCCGGCGCGGATCCGGCGTTTTGAACGGCGGGGCACTGCGCTCTTCTCCGTAAAACAAGTACGCCGTGATCCGGGGGGTGTCAAGAAAAACGCCAATCAAGAAAAGGGTGCATCCCCGCGACTGGGGTGATGCGAAGGCCGGGGCGACGCCTGCCCGGCGCACGCCCGGGCATGGACGAAAAGCGAGCCCAGGCGGATTCACTCCGCCGGAGCGAGCAGGGGGCCCGGGGGAGAAGTTCGCGTAGCGACCCCCGGCAAGAAGATCTCAGAACGGGCACCGGGAAGGTGGCGGCCCGGCCAATCCGGAAGTCAGTTCCGTGTTCCCCAAAATCGGAGATGCACCCCGGCCCGGCGCGACGGTTGAACCGGGCGGCCCGGCGCGGTAGTATGCGTATGCGGACTTTTTCGACTTTCGAGGTGCACCATGAAGAACCCAGACGCGATCGTCCTTGCGTTGCTGCTGCTTTGCTGCGCCTGCGGCGGCGGCGGGTCTTCGGCGGATGCGGCCGGGCCCGGCGCAGATGCCGGCAAACCCGCGGACGACGGAGGGGCGCCCGACTCGGACGCCGGGCCAGATGTGGGGACGGACGCGGGGGTCGTCGACAACAGGGAGGACTGCCGCAGCACCGTGGTGGCGTCGTACGGACCCGGCGACCGCTTTCCGCGCGACTTCTACCCGCAGGTCTACCCTTTTCCAAACGGCTTCTACACGACGCCCGACCCCTCCTCGCCCACGGGACTCCGCCTGGACTATCCCGAGGAGACCATGCCGCTTGACATGAACGAGCGCAACGGCTTCGGGACCTTCGGGTTCCTCATGGAAAAATTCTATACTACCGGGCGCAAGTACGAGGGGAAACGCGTCTCGATAGACACCTCGACCATCCCCGCCACGCCCGAGGCATCGGCACAGCCCGGTTCTACGTTCTTTTTGGCCGCGGTGGACGATCTCCTTGACAATACGGCGGCGGAGTTCGAAACCTTCGCTGTGCCCCTCGACTTTATGGTGAACCAGTCCACCGGCACGGCCTTCGCGCGGAACCGCAGGATCCTTCGCGAGAACACCGACTACGTGTTTGTCGTGACCAAGGGGATCAAGGTCGACGTCGTGGAAACTGACGGGACCGCGCTCGAGCAGGGGTTGTGCGTGGCGGCCGCCGACAACTTCCGCGCCGTACGCTCGCCCGAGCCGATCGAGTCCGGGAGCGCCTTCGGTTCGCTCGAGGCGCTGCGCGCCTCGCTCCAGCCCGTCTTCGAACGGCTGGAGCAGGCGTACGCCCTTCCGCGAAAGGAGATTGCGGTGCTGTCGGTCTTCAGGACCGGCGTCAACCGTTCGGAGGTGGCATCACTCCGGGCGATCGCCGAGGCACAGGAGCGGTTCGACACCACGATTGCCGGCGCCGTGGTCCCCGCCGACGCCGACAACGTGATGACCGACGGATATCGCAAGTACGTCCCTTGCATAGAAGACGACATCGTGGTCGAGCAGTTCGACGTCACAGCCATCGAGACGATGGTGACCGGGACCTTCAAGGCCAGGCAGTTCTGCTGCAAGGATGACAGGTTCAACCGCGACCCCGCGACCGGCGCCTACTCGCCGCATGGCGACGAGGCGCTGGAGTTCGTCCTTTACATCCCCAAGGCGCGGCCCGCGGACGGGATCGTCCCTCCGTTCCCCATCATCGTCTTTCACCACGCCTTCCAGGTGTGCAAGGAAAGCGCCGTCGGGATCGCAGGCGAGCTGGCGCGGTTCGGGTTCGCCACGGCCTCATTCGACATGGTCCTCCACGGGTCCCGCGCGCACCAACCCGCCTGCGCGGACGGGCGGCTGTTCTGCGACACCAAGGCCGAGACTTTCATCAAGCCGGGTGACATGTCGGCCACGGTCGCGTATCTCGAACAGACACTGCTCGACGACCTGGCGTTTGCGAAGATGCTCAAGGGCCTGTCGGTGGACGTCCAGCCCGTCTCCGCCGACGACTCCGGGAACGTGGACCTCGCAGCGTCGGGCGACGGCGTCCCCGACATTGACCCGTCGATGCCGTTCGGTTTCGTTTCGCAGTCCCTGGGGTCGTATTTGGGCGTGGGCGCCATAGCGCTGGAGCCGCACTACGACCGGGCGGTCGTCAACGTGGGCCTCGGCGCGTTCTACAAGTTCATCGTCGAAGGGATCTTCCAGAAGCCCGACGCCGAGATGAACATGCTCGACGAGGCGACCGCCGGCTACATCGCCGGAATCCAGACCATCTGCGACCGCGTGGAGGCGATGAACTTCGCCCCGATGCTCGTCGCCGAACCCGCGGGGGGACGCGCGCCTCTCAACCTCCTCTACCAGGCCGCGATGGAGGACGAGGTCATACCGCACAGCGGGACGGACCTCATCGCCTGGGCAACCGGGCTCGAGCAGGTGGACGGCCGGCGCATCGTCGCGGGAATGCCGCAGGTTGCGTCGCCGCGATCCGGATCGTACCTTGGGACCGCCACCACCGCCGGGTACTTCCAGTTTGCCGACGCCGACCACATCTTCCTCCTCTGGAGCGACATTTTGGGCCTGCGCGAATCGGCGCAGTACCAGGTCGCGTCGTTCCTCCGGACCAACACAATCATCGATCCGTGGGTCTGCGGCCAGAACGACGTCGTCGTCCAATCCCTCGGCGCCAAGGGGATCACTGTCCGCCAAAACCCCTGGTGCGAGTGAAGGCGGCTTCCGATGCGTGTGCTGCTCGTCGTCGGTGAACCGCTGATGCACGAACGGATGGGGCCGATGATGCTGGCCGCGGTCCTCCGCCGCGCCGGCATCGCGGCACGGATCGCCGTCGCGGCGCGCCTCGGGATCCGGGGCATGCGGCGTCTACTGGGGACCTTCCGGCCTTCCGTGATCGGGTGGAGCGCCATGACCGGGGAGCACGCCCGGCTGGTCGAGATCAACCGGACGCTCAAACGGGACTTCGATTTCGTGTCTGTGTTCGGAGGGCCGCATGCCACCTTCTTCCCGGACCTCGCCCGTGACCCTTCGATTGATGCCGTCTGCCGCGGGGAGGGCGAATCGGCGTTCCTCGAGTTCTGCACGCGCGTTCGCGACGGCAAGAGCCATCACCGGACGGCCAACTTCATCGTGAAGCGCGCGGGGCGCGCATGCGCCAACCCGTTGAGGCCGCTCACCCGCGACCTTGATTCGCTTCCCTTCGCCGATCGTGAGGCGATGTACGCGGCAGACCCGTCGCTGCGACACGAGCCGCACCGGATGTTCTTCGCGGGACGCGGCTGCCCTTTCAGCTGCACCTACTGCTTCAACCGGCGCTTCGGCGAGCTCTATCGCGGCGCCGGGAAGCGGGTCCGGCTCAGAACGCCCGCCAACCTCGTCGACGAGATCGCCGTTGTCCGGTCGGCGCACGGGCTCAGGCTGGTGTGGATTGACGACGACGTCTTCCCCACCTTCGACTCCGGCTGGATGGATGAGTTCGTGAAGAAATACCCGCGCCGTGTCGGCCTCCCCTTTGTGTGCAACGTGAGGGCCGACCTCGTGAGCGCGAGAACCGTCGCGAATCTTCGGGACGCGGGCCTCCGGACCGTGATCATGGGGGTGGAGTGCGGCGACGAGGGCGCGGCGCGTTCGATCCTCGGGCGGCGCGTGCCTAACGCCCGGCTCAAAGAGGCGGCCCGGTGGTTCAAGGACGCAGGCGTTCGCGTCGTCACGCAAAATCTCGTCGGCCTCCCAGTGCCCGACCCTTACGGCATCGATCTCGCCACTCTGGACCTCAACGCGGAGATCGGGCCGGACTACGCGTGGTCGTCGATCCTGTATCCGTACCCCGGCACGGCGATCGAGGCCTACGCGAGAAGGCACGGCCGCCTGCGCGGCGACGCCTTCCCCGAGACAAACAAACGGGCCTCGGCGCTCTCCTTCCGCTCCCGCGCCGAGCGCCGCCGGGTCGAAAACCTCCACAAGCTCTTCGATTTCGTCGTTCGTTTTCCGCGGCTCCGCGGCTGGCGCGATATGCTCTGCGACCTGCCCGCCGAGCGTTTCTACACCGCGTTGTACTACCTCTGGTACGGCTGGAAATGGAAGACCATCGTGTTCCCGTTCCGTTCGTTCCCGCGCGAGATAGGCGGATACCTGTCGCTCTGGTCGCGGATGGTCGCGAAGAGCTGATCCCGCGGAACCCCTCGGCGCGTGAACCCTTCAGGCGCTCGACTCGCCGGAGGGCGGACTGCCCGTTTCGGGAGGCGGCGGGGCGGCCCCTGCAGCGACGTCAGGCACGACGGGCGCCGGGACCGTCCCGGGCGACCCGGCGGCCGCCGCCCCCAGCGAGGCGGGGCGGATCGGCTCGGACGGCCCGGCCGGGTGGGGACCCAGGCTTGGCGGCTTTGGGGGGATGGGGGGCGGAGCGCCATGCGCCATGGCCTTTTCGCCCTTCAGATCGCGGCCCTCGACCTTCTCGCGTATCTCCCTCCACTCCATGTGGGGGATCGAAAGGAAAGCGTCGACGACGCGCGGGTCGAACTGCGTGCCGCTGCACCTAATGATCTCCTCGCGCGCGGCCTTGAACGTGAGGGCCTGCCTGTACGGCCGGTCGCTGGTCATGGCATCGAACGTGTCGGCAATGGCAAATATCCGCGCCCCGATGTCAATGTCCTTGGCCTTCAGGGCAAGCGGGTAGCCCTTGCCGTCGTAGCGCTCCTGGTGATGGAGCACGATGATCCGCTCGCGTTCGAGGAAATCCGACCCCTCGAGGAGCTTGTAGCCCATGTCGGGGTGTTTCCGCATCTCGACCCACTCCTCGGCGGTGAGCCTGCCGGGCTTGAGCAGGATGCTGTCGCGGATGCCGATCTTCCCGATGTCATGCAGGAGGGCACCGCGCTCGATCGACCGGATCTCCTCGCCGCGGATGCCCAGGGCCTTGGCGATGCGCTTGCTGTACAGCGACACCCGGCGCGAGTGCCACTGCGTCTCGGTGTCCCGAAGGTCAAGCGCGGTCACAAGGCCGTTGAGCAGGCTGGACGTGCGTTCGTGGATCTCGCGGTCGAGGTTCAGCGTGCGGACCACGAGCTCGGTGTTCTGCTCCTTGATGAGCTTCGAGAGCCTCTCGGACTCCTTCTTGGTCCAGTACTGCTCGGCGGCCTCGCGGAGCATCGCCTTGAGCTCGTCGACGTCCCACGGCTTGGTGACCAGCTTGTACACGCCGCCGCGGTTGATGGCGTCAATGGACGACTGGTAGTCGCAGTCGCCGCTGATGAGAATACGCAACGAGTCGGGGGCGATCCTGCGGCATCGCTCGAGGAACGCCACGCCGTCCATGGCGGGCATGATGTAGTCGCAGATGATGATCTGGAACTTGTCCTGCTCGGCAAGCTCCAACGCCCCCAGCACGTCGGTAGTGACCGTTACCCGGTATTCGGCCGACTCGAACCCCCGCTGGAACGCGCGCAGGGCCCTCTCGTCGTCGTCGACGAACAGGATCTGGGTAGTTTCAGCCTTTCCCGGTACCATGCTGCTCCCGGCGGTAACGTCATCCCTCAGTAATGATACGGCCGGCAAGGACATGTGACAAGGATTTCCATGACACCAGCCAAAACCGTTAAGGCTATTCCCCTACCGGAGCGACGACCACAGGGCTGAATCGCGAACGCGAGCCGTATGCGAGGAGCGGAGGAAGTACGCGGCGGAAGCGCACTTGACGGTACGCTGAGTACGCGTGCGACGACAGCGACACTGCGGACGGCCGCGATCGTGATTCAGTGTTTGAAGCTGCGCTGGCCCGTGAACACCATCGTTGCGCGGTGCTCGTTGCACGCCTCGATCGACTGGTGGTCGTTTTGCGACCCGCCGGGCTGGATCACCGCCGACACACCCTCGCGGAGCCCGACGTCCACGCCGTCGCGGAACGGGAAGAAGGCGTCGCTTATCATCGCCGACCCCGGGATCCCTCCCCGTTTCTCGCGCACCTCCTCGTCTATCTCGCGGCGCCCCTTTTCGTCGCGGAAGTCGTTGTACGGCACGCCGCGGCGCTCCCAGCACATCCGATCGGCGAGCTTCCGGTACGCCTTGTCGCGCGCGATCTCGGCCACCCCCACGCGGTCCTGCTCGCCGGTGCCGATACCGACGGTGCACCCATCCTTGACGTATATTACCGAGTTCGACGATACCCCCGCCTCGACCATCCAGCCGAACAGCATGTCGTCGTACTCCCGGTCGGTCGGGGCGCGTTCGATTTGGTACTGCCTGCCGCCGTGTTCGGCCAGGGCGGGCTTGAGCCTGTCGCGCGTGCGCGTCTCGGGCACGAACGAGAGTTGGGCTATCACCCCGCCGTCGACCAAACTCTTGAAGTCCACGAACTTCCGCTCGGCGTGGTCGCGCAGGCGTTCGATGTTCCTGATGACCATGATCCGGAGATTCTTGCGCGCGGCCAGCACGCCGGCCGCCCCCTCCTCGTACCCGGGGGCGACAACCACCTCGGCATAGTTTTTCGCGATCTCCTTTGCCGTCTCGACGTCGCACGGGCGGTTGAGCGCAATGCAGCCGCCGAACGCCGCCACGCGGTCGGCCATGTTGGCCCGCCGGTACGCCTCGGCAAGCGATCCCGCCTGCGCCACGCCGCACGGGTTGTTGTGCTTCATGATGGCGACGGTCGGCCTTTCCATCAGGTACCGGAGGATGTTGAGAGCGTTGTCGGCGTCCGTGATGTTGATCTTGCCGGGGTGTTTTCCGAACTGAATCAGCTCGGCGTCGGACACGAGATACCGTCCCGGCTCAATCGTCTTCACATCGCCGATGACCAGATTCCCGTTGACGAGCTTGTAGAGCGCCGCCTCCTGCCCTGGGTTCTCGCCGTAGCGCATCCCGGTCCGCACGCCGTCGATGACCCACGAAACCTTTTCGTAGACCAGCGCCTGCGCGCCATCCCCTTCGCCGAAGGTGATCGTCATCTTCTCGGGGAAGTGGTCTTCCATGATCGTCTTGTACATCGCCTTGAGGTCTGTTGCCATGGGCTCCCTCGCATAATGGATGAATGATTGCGGCGCAACGGCCGTATGTTCATATCCCAAGCCGGATACATGTGCAACCGGGTGCTTCAGGCCATAGCTCCGCTTTAGGGCCGCGTCTCAGAGGAGCCCCGTTCCACCGTTTGGTGAGACACCGCTCCTCGACGGAGTTTCCTTAGAGCGGAGTTATGGTCAGGCACTGGCATTCAGGCACTGGCATTCTTGACGCGCTGAGGCCTTGCGGCTTAAGATGCAGGCATGAGCGGAGAACCTGCACGGAGACGGGCGACCTACGCGGACATCGAGACGCTTCCCGACAACGTCGTCGGCGAGATCGTCGACGGCGAGTTGATCGCGAGCCCGCGGCCGGCGATCCGCCACAGCGGGGTGACCTCCCGCCTCGGTATCATTATGGGGACCCCTTTCGAGTTCGGACAGGGAGGTCCGGGTGGTTGGATCATTTTGGACGAACCCGAGCTTCACCTCGGAGAACATGTGCTGGTCCCCGACCTCGCGGGATGGAGACGCGAGCGGGTGCCGGAGTTGCCCGACGAACCGGCGTGGACCATCGCCCCGGACTGGATCTGCGAGGTGCTCTCGCCTTCGACCGAGGCGACGGACAGGACATCGAAGCTCCGAATCTACGCGAACGAACGCGTGGGTCACGCGTGGCTTGTCGACCCGAACCTGCGCACGCTCGAGGTCTTCCGGCTCGAAGGATCGAACTGGCTGCTTGTCGGCGCGTTCGAGGGCGATCGCAAGGTCCGGGCGGAGCCGTTCGACGCGGTGGAAATCGACCTTGCCCTTCTCTGGGCGCGATAGAAAATCGAAATCAGTCCCTGAACGTGTAGCACTTCTCCATCGCCGCGTCGGGGGAATCGGCAAGGAACTTCGCGATTGCGGAATCGTACGCCGCGGTATGCGCGAATGCCTTGCGCGCGAGGGCAAAGCGGAACGCGATGTCGAGTTTCCCGCCGTTTTTGGCAAGGGCGTCGAGAATGCGCGGGTAGTCCGCAGGGTCGGTGACAGACGCCACACGCAGGTAGTTCTTGGCGCTCGCCCGGACCATGCACGGCCCGCCTATGTCGATGTTCGAGCGCGCCTCCTCGACGGTGACCCCGGCCTTCGCCACGGTTTCCTTGAACGGATAGAGGTTCACGACGACCATATCGATCGCCACGGCGCTTGTCCGCGTGAGGTCGGCCTGGTGCGCGTCGTTGTACTTCTCCGTAAGCAGTCCGAGGTAGATCTTGAAGTCCAGCGTCTTGACCAGCCCCCCCTGCGTCTCTGGCTGGCCGGTGTAGTCGGACACCTGCGTCAGGTGCGCCTTCGCCTTTTCGCCGAGGACCTTCTGGAGGGCCGAGAATGTCCCCCCGGTCGAGTAGAAGTGGATTGCGGGATTGACTTCGACCAGCCCGGGAACAAACACATCAAGCCCCGACTTGTCGGAGACGCTAAGAAGGACCCTCTCGACCTTCACGAAGCGATCGACATCACGGACGACGTTCACGGACATGCGACACCTCCGGCGTTTGAATCCCAACGCACGCGCCGTCAAGCCGGCGCGAAGACAAGGCGGCGTCAAGCCGCCGCACTCCAAGATCCGGGCACTAGGCCTTCCGTCGGAACCTCGGCAACACGACGCCATCCACGGGCAGGAGCACCTTTGCGCCGGGCTTGAGCGGCTGGCCCACCGCGACGTCAACAGGCGATCCGGTCGAACAGAACACGGCAATCGGATCTCCCGGCACGTGCGCCTTCCGGTCGCAGTACGCAAGCCCGGTCTGGAACCCTTCGACATCCATGGCGCACGACGTCACGAACCCGGCGACGACCCCGCGCTTGTTGGCAACGGCATCGCCGGTCTTTGCCATCCGCACACCCTTCTCCCGGATCTGGAACCTCAGCACCTCCATCGTGCGCGCCTTTTCCTTTTCGATGTACGCGTCGCGCCCCACGAAAAACGGCTTGTGGATCTTCACGTACGGTGCAAACCCGGCCCCGGCGGGCGAGATGCCGTGCGGGCCCGAAAGCTCGTGGCCATAGAGCGGAAGCCCCGCCTCGGTGCGCGTCGAGTCGCGCGCCCCAAGCCCGCACGGTTTCACGCCGAACTCGGCGCCGGCCGAAAGGACTTTTCCCCAAAACTCCGGCGCGCGGTCCGGATGGACAAAGACCTCATACCCGAAGTCCTCGCCTGTGTAGCCGGTGCGCGCGATGACGGCGTCAATCCCCGACAGCTTCGTCTCCAGAAGATCCGTGCGCCTGACCGATCGGATCCGCCGGGCCTCGGCAGCGTCGCTTGCGAACTTCATCAGTATCCTGATCGAGGCTGGACCCTGAAGCGCGATGTCCACGCGCATCTCCGTCCCGGCCGACGGGTCCTTCAGGTTCCGGATGTTCACCCTGACGTTGGGGGCACGGCACGGCCACGCCCGATCGAGAAGCGCCTTCCCGTCATTGACCAGATTGAGCCACGCGAAGTCCTTGTCGGCGTTGCTCGCGTTCACCACGACAAGGAACCGGTCGCGGGCCCTGCGGTAGATCATGATGTCGTCAATCACGTCCCCGTCGGGGTCCAGAAGATACCCGTACTGCGACTGGCCCGGCTCGATCCAAGACGCATAGTTGGTCGAGACGAGGTTCAGGAACATCTCGGCGTGTTCCCCGGCGACCTCGAACACGCCCATGTGCGACACGTCGAAGAGCCCGGCCGCCTCGCGTACCGCTCTGTGTTCATCGGCTATGCTCGTGTACCAGACCGGCATCTCCCAACCGGCAAACGGGATGACCTTCTTGGCGGTCTTTTTGTGGACCTCGTACAGACACGAGCGTTTCGGGGCGCTTTCCTTCTTGGCCCAGCGGAACTCCTCCTTCCGGGCCGCCGGGGCGAATGATGCAAGCGCCTTCTGCCCGACGAAATACGGCTTTGTGATGTCGAACCGCGACGGCTCGGACCCATACAGTTCGGCCGCGCCGGTCCCCGAAAGATTCGCGCCGGCTCCCGCTTCGGCCGGGACCTCCCCTCCCGCCGCCCGAAGATCGGAAAGCGCGCGGTCGCGGTCGGCGCCCTCAAGCTCTTCGACGGTCGCCGGACCCTCGACCTTGCGGAGGATGTCGTCGTCGAAAAGCAGGTACCCGTCCGAGATCCCGCGCAGCCAGTCGAGGACTGCCGCGTGCCGCCTCGGGTCGCAGAAGAGAACGAAGTCGCCGTCGCGCCGCAACACGACTGCCCTCGCAAGCAAAGCCGAGTCGCGACCGAGCAGGAACTGCGCACGCGCCTCGCCGGGTTTCATCGAAACCACCGGACCCGTGCAGAGGCCGTCGAGCATCGCCGCCGGCCGCTCGCCCGCAATCCTGATGACCCCGCCCGCTTCGGTGCCCGACTGACGACACGAATGAGGATACGCCGCGCCCGGGCCCTCGGGCACGCCGAGCAGCGAATCCACGCCCTCGCGAACCTCCGCAAGAACACCCCTGTCGATCTTCCCGCGAGGGAGTCTTCCCATGAGGCCTTCGTACTCGAACGGGCGGATCCCGCGGAGCACCTTCGCGATGAGACCTGCGAGCGCGTCCACCTCGGCGGCGCCAAACCCCCGCTGCGTGATCCATGGCGTACCCAGGCGTATCCCGCTCGCGTCGGCCGCGGTCGCGTCGCCCGGAATCGTGTTCTTGTTGCAGACAATCCCGCAAAGCTCGAGGATGCGCGCGGCGATCTCGCCTTTGAGCCTCCAGCCGGTGGTCGTGGGGACGGCGTTGAGATCGACAAGCAAAAGGTGGGTATTGGTGCCGCCGTGGCATACCCGAAGCCCTTCCTTCGCCAGGGCTTCCGCGAACCCCTTTGCGTTCCTGACGATCTGCCTCATCGTTTCCGTAAACCCCGGGGTGGCGGCGATGCCGAACGCCACCGCCATGGCGGCCATCTTGTTGATGTGCGGGCCGCCCTGCTCCCCGGGGAAGACCGCAGTGTCAATGGCGCGGGCGAGGTCCTCGTCGGTGGTCATGATGACCGCCCCGCGGGGGCCGCACATCGTCTTGTGCGTGGTGAACACGACGGCGTCGGCAATGCCGATCGGGTTCGGGTACTCGCCCGCCGCGATAAGGCCCGCCGGGTGCGAAACGTCCGCCAGAAGTCTCGCCCCGACCGAATCGGCTATCGCGCGGAATCTGCCCCAGTCCGGCGCCCAGGGGTACGAGGTCCAGCCGGCGATGATCATCTTCGGCCGGTGTTCGCGGGCAAGCTCGGCGATCCGGTCGTAGTCAAGCAGATCGGTCTTCGGGTCCACGCCGTACGAAACGATCCCGTACCGTTTGCCCGACCGGTTGAACGGGCTCCCGTGCGTGAGGTGCCCGCCATGCGCCAGGTTCATTCCCATGACGCAGTCGCCGGGCGAAACGAACGCCTCGTACACCGAGTTGTTGGCGGCCGCCCCCGACAGCGGCTGGACGTTGACGAAGATCTGTTCGGCCGGGACCGAGACCGTGGCGAAGATCGCCGCGGCCCTCCGCTGCGCGAGGACCTCGACGAAGTCGGCATAGTCGCAGCCCTTGTAGAATCTCCGATTCGAGTAACGGCGGCAGCGCGAGAGCTGATGGGCGTAGTCGAGGACACGCGATTCCTCGTCGCGGGTCATCCGGACTGAAGGGTACCCTTCGGCGTAGATGTTCGAAAACGGCGAGGCCAGCGCCTCGCGCACCGGCGCGGGGCAGATGCTCTCGGACGGAATGAGGATGACGCGGCGGGCCTGCCGCTCAGTCTCGAGATCGACGAGCCTTTGAACCGCCGCGTCCCGGTCCCGAAGCGTGACCCCCGCGTACGGGTCGGGGAACTTGTTCGCCGGGTGTTCTGTCATCGGCCGCTGCCTCCTTGCACTGCGGCGGGACGCTTTTCGGCCCCGCGGTCCGAAGTCCCCGCACGTCGGCCGCGCCCTGGCCGGCCTCGCGCCAGGCGGCCTCGCACAGCAGCATTATGCCGCCGTTCAAGAGCGAGTGGCTCCCAAGGACTACGGGAAACGGCGCCGCGCCGGCCGCCTGCACCAACGCCCGCACGTACGGCGTTTCAAGCCTCTTTGCGAGGTAGAGGTCGGCCGCGAACCGCTCCTCCATGGGGACCTCGATCTTCTCGTGCGCAAAAAGGAGCCGGGAATCTATGAACGCCGCGTGCGTCCTTCCCTTGAGCGTCCCGAATGCTTGCGCCGGACCCTGGTGGGCGATCCACATTCCGACGATCGAGCGCGCGCCCTGCGCGCCCGCCGCCGCGATCCCTCGCTCCTCCGCCAAAAACCGCACGCGGCAGGCGGTCTCCCGGTCCAGGTACAGGTGCGTGTCGGCCGACACCCGGCCCGCCACCATGACCTCGGAATCGCGGTTGGTGAAGTGGTGCATCGCGGCCTCGATGTGCGGCACAGTGGGGGCGTGCCTCTCGACGTATTCCGGAAGCCGCCCCTTGGCCGCGGCCGAAAGCTGGAGCGCCGAGAGGTCAAGAGGCGCATCGATGTCGAAGACCGCCGCCGGCCGCCGGTCGGTCTCCCTCCCCGAAAAACGCCCCTGTTCGACCAGGACCCGCGAGAGACCGTTGTCCGTCGCCGGGAGCGCCAGGTCGCAGATGATCTCAACGCGCGTGAAAGCGCAGAAATCCGTCGAGTAAAGGTTGTTCGCAACCACTTCCCGATCGCTTTCGGCGGAAGCCAGCCGAGCGATCTCGTCGGCCGAAAGCAGGGCCCCCGCCCCGCTCCCGAAGTAGCATATCCGCTGGGCGGACGAGGCGGACACCACGTCCGAGATGGCCTTTCCGAAGTGGAAATCGTGGCTGTAAGTCCTCACGACCTTCCCTGCGACGCCGGCCGCCTGTTTGGCGAGCGCGTCGGAGTCGGTGTAGACGGTGGTTGACGAAAAAGCGCCGGAACCCGCGGCGCGCTCGACAAGATCAAGCGCGTTGGCCCGCCGAGCGCCGTCGACGAGGCCGCACAGCGGCCCGCCGGTGAGTTCGCCGTGAAAGACCACGAAATCGGTCTGAACGTGCTTCGCCATGGCGCCCGGAATCTATCGCACGGAAGCGGGCGGTTCAAGCAAAAACACGGACCGGCAAGCCCCGCAAGTCCCCGCAATGTTCGACAACAGGATGGCTGTGCGATATAGTGAACTCGGAGGTGGATCCGATGGGCGTTTTCGGAGTCGAGGTCAAGATGAAAAACTTCCTCAACGAGTACCTCCCCGAAAAGGAACGGGGCGAAGATGTCGTTTGCGAGGTGACAGTTGACTCAGGCGCCGCTGAGCTTGCGCTGCCCGCAGACATGGTCGAGAGGCTCGCCCTCAAACCGCTGGGGGCGGTCAGGGTCTACACCGCCGACGGCGGAGAGCACGAATACCGAGTGTGCGGAATAGTCGAGCTCGAGGTCCAGGGCCGCAAGTGCCACGTGCGCGCCATCGAACTGCCCCGCGGCGCGAATCCCCTGTTGGGCGCCGTGCCTCTCGAGGAGATGGACTGGCACATCGCTCCGCAGCAAAAAAAACTCGTCCCAAACCCCCGCTCCCCCGAAAAACCGCTGCTCCCGCTCTGCTAAATGTTGCCCCGCGCTCCAAGCCCGCCGCGCCTCGTCAACCAGTCCGCAAAGCGGTCCCCCGGTGAGTTCGCCGTGGAAGACCACGAAGTCGGTCGGAACGTGCTTCGCCATGGCAGGGCATTTCTGTCCCAACGGAAAGGTCGGTTCAACGGGAAAAGGGCCGCGCTTGCGTCCCTGCGCGGCGGCGTCTATACTCCTTGGCGGGAACGGAGAAGACGATGGAAGACGATATCAACCAACGCATCGACATTGGGAATGTCACCTTGGCATGGGGCGATCCCGGGCGCTGGAAGGCACGCCTGCGCGCCGTCCTCGAAATGGTGCGCCGGCGGAGCGACCGTGGCATGTCTCGCCCTCAATGTGTGTCCAACGACGCGCATCAGCGGACCGCGCGCGAGCGCGGTTCCGCTGGATGCGCTTGTTAGACGGCATTGGACTGCCGTTCCTGCTCGAACAGGGTTGGATGCTCACCTACGCCCACGTCTTTATCATGCAGGTGTCGCACATCGACCACCGCACCGAACCGGACGAATATCTTCTCGAAACGCTCGTACTCCGAGCCCCAATAGACCATGGCGCAGGACATCGGAGCGCCCTTCCCACCATCCTTGCCGTCCACAAGGAACCGGAGTCGCGTGTCGTACAAGAACGCTACGGCGGTAGCGGCGCGCCACACGTGCAGCTTCCAGTGTCGCGTATTGGTCGCGACGGGAACGAGCGCCAACACCTCCGCACGGTGCTTCGAGTGTGCCTCTGCGCATTTCCGTAGCCAATCGCGAATAGTCGTGCCCCGTTCGCGGTCGCTCCCATACGGAGGGTTGACATAGACCGTGGGGAAATTCCACGAAGCCGCCAAGCCGTCCGTGTGAGGCAGCGAATACTCGACTTCGGCCCGCACAATTGAATGCGCATTCGAGCACGGATCGAGCGCGATTGCGCCTCCAAAGAAGCGGCGGATGGCGTCGACGTACTTCGGCGGCGTGCACCAGTGCTGACTTAGCGACTCAGCATTGTTCCGTCCTGCAGTCATGTTCCTACACGCTCCTCCAGTCTTTCGCGGCAAGCTTCCGAAGGTCAGTCTGAAGTCGTCTGAGTTGGACGCCACGCGGTGCGGTCACGTTGAACCATGTTTCGACCTCCGCCTCATGCGCGGCGAAGTAACTTCGAAGGGCCTCGTCGGCAGCGACGTCGATTCGGACCTTGGTAAAGCGGTTGGATCCAGAGGTACCGGAGTAGCTGGCCAAGAACGATCTGCGCGCGGCTTCCAGTTCCCGCGTCGGGTGTAGCAGTAGCTTATCGATGAACTGTGAAAGCCCGGCGTCTGTAAGGAATAGGAGCCAGTCGTAGGATTGCGCGAGAACACGCATTTCCTTGTTCGGGTTGCTTGAGGTGAACCAGTTACCGTGGTTGCTGACGACACCAACCGTAAGAATGAAGCCCCGGATGTCTGCGACCTTCGAACGGTCAATGACTTCTCGAAGCAAGTCTAGGTATGGTCCTGTACGAAACGTGCCATCTCGCCTTTCCAACACTCCTTGAAACTGCCCGCTACGTAGCCGCACTTTCTGGAGAGCCGATACCGTTCGGGCGACATACGCACCCTGCTTCGCCTTTTCGATCGTCTGCGGGCCTTTGCGCATGCCCTCTTCTACCCCAACGCGCTTGCATTCGAAGATGGCGAACGGATCGGGCAGCAGATGGCAGATCACCAAGTCGCAACCTGAGTCGTTGAGCCTGTCAATGTTCGCGACTGCGAGTGCCCTTGCTTCCTCGGCAATCACGCAGGCATTGCGCTTCAGACCGTCCGCACTCAAGAGCTGTGCAGACTTCACGGTCGTTTCGCCGAGGGATGCAAGATGCTTCTTTAGCTTGGCCGCCGTCAGCGGGAGCGACAGGGGCGCAATACGGACGGAGTCGCGCGAGGTGATGGGATGAAGGGAGAACTCAACGTTGTGCAAGATGTCTGGATTCGCGAACTCAGGAACCGACCGCTCAATCACGATGTGGTCGCGAAAGTCCCATGCCCGGAGGGTGTAGTACGTGACGATCTCGACAAAGGTACCCAAGGCTCTGCCGGCTGCCTTCTTGCGGTCCGAGGCGTACTTGAAGACCGTGTCGGCCAAAGTCCTCTGCAGAGCATCGACAGATCTGAAGGTCACGGTCACGCTCCTACCATGGGTTGCTCATGCCGTCTAACATAGTATTATGCCTCAAAAATAGCACCCCGCGTTGACCGCATCGTGGGGTGCTATGCCTCAAAGAAACCCCTTGACAGCCCGTAGTCTCCATGCGGCCATGACGCATATGACGCCAATGGAGGGGGGATGATATGCCTCAAACGACTCGCCGGTGCGTGGCGCCGCGGGGGGGGATCTTGCGGTCGTACCCTGTCAGTTGACACGTCTCGCATCACCCCTCGGCTCCCTCCATGCGCCTCAACGTCTCTTTGGTTGCGGGCGGAAGGTCGGTGAACCTTGCTCCCATTCCCGCCCCCGGCTGATGTTCTCGGCGCCAGGCGACGACGGCCGTTGCTTCGCTGTCGGTGTCATTCCCCGGCAAGCGCCAGCGGAGCTTCAGCGGGTCGCCGGGGTGGAAGGGGGTGCTGGTCTTGACGAACAGGCCGCCCGTGCTCGCGTTCAGGATGTTCACGTACAGGACGCAGTTTGGCCCTTCGCACCAGCAACGCGCCTTCAGTTCGAAGCGTCTGGCCTTTCTGCGCTCCGCGTTCATTCTGCCCTTGGCCCCTCCGTGCGGCGTCCGTCGTTCGGCAGGTTCCCAAAACACAATCTATCATGAACCCTGTGGGGTGTCACGAACACTCGTAAGCGCGAGACGGTCAAGGGGCAAAGAGTTAGAAGTCGGCGACGGGGGCGGGCGCCTCGTCGCCGTGTCAAAGCCCGACCATCTTCGGATGCGACCGGGTTCGCCGGCTGCCCGCCGGCGGCGCTTTCGGGCGTACTCCGAATTCCCGCGGGACGGGCACGAACTCGTCCCAGCCGAACTTTTCGGGGTATTCCTTCCAGGGGCCTTCGCAGTAATCGAAGTGGATGCACTTCGGGCAATCGGGGCCTTTGGCCTTGCCTTCTGTCAGGCGGAACTCGGTGTAGTCCTCTACCACGAATCCTGCGTCGAAGATTTTGGTCCGGGGGATGATCCGTTCGGCGACGTACTGCGTAAACCCCTCCATGAAACAGTACGGTATCGCCTCGGTCATCACGGCCCTTCCCGCCTTGATCCCCAGCGAAAGGCCCGCCTTGACGTACGGCTCGATCATCGACATACGGGGGACGATGGCGTCGAAGTTTTTGCCGGCGCTCCCGACGGGGTGGACGAATGCGAACTGGTACTGGTCGGCGCCGAGCGAAATCAGCAGGCGGGCGATCTCGGGCAGGTGTCTGAAGTTCGAGCGCACGACGACCGTGTTCGTGAGGACGCTCAGACCGCGCGCTTTCACGTTTTTGACTCCGGCGCAGGTCTGGTCGAAAGACCCGGGACTGCCCGTGAGCCAGTCGTGCAGGTCCGCGACGTGCCCGTGGAGGGCCGGCGAGAACTCGCTTACCCCCGCGGCGACGAGGCGATCGACGAACTTTTCGTACGCCAGCATCCGCCCGTTGGTCTGGATCTGGATGACGGAAAACCCCAGTGAACGCGCGTGGCGCACAAGATCAACAACATCCTTGCGCAAGGTCAGCTCGCCGCCCGTGAAGACGATCGAGTCCGAGGTCTTCCGCGCCTCGTCGAGGGTGCTTCTGACCTCGTCGGTCGAAAAATCGCCAATCCGGTCCCGCTTGTCCCCCTGCACGCAAAACATGCACCGGTTGTTGCACGAAAAGCCGACCTTGACGTCGACGCGACGTTCCTTGACACCCCCTCCTTTGGGTCCTATCTTCCTTTTGATGCCGCGCTTTTTCACAGCCGTCCTCATGGCGCCGCTCATTGTAGTAGGCTGCGCCGATGCTGGCAAGGACGTAAGGCCCGACCGCGCCGCCGCCGGACTCGAGATGATGAACGCCGGCGACACGGAGAGGGCGTTCAACTACCTTTCGGACGTGGTCGAGGAGGAGTACGCCAACCCCGCGGCCCACCGGGCGTACATCCAGGCCGCCGTCAAGACTCGCCGGCTCGCGGAGGTCGAGGACGAGTACCGCGCGCGGACCGGGAAGGACCCGCGCTGGGTCGCCCGCTACGCGCTCGGCATCATCCAATACGTCAAGGGCCCGGTCCACGGGGCCGCGGCTCTGCGCGAGCTCCGCGCGGCGGCCGAGCTGGCCCCGGGGCTCCCGGACGTCCACTACAGGCTGGGGATCGCGCTGCTCGAAATGGAGGAGATGGGTGAGGCCTGCGAGGCCCTCAAGCGGTGCTCCGGACTCGACCCGCGGCACCCGTCGTACCGGCCTCCCCTTGCGCTCTGCCTTTTCCACAACGGCGACCCCGCAGGCGCCCGCCGCGAGCTTGCGGCGATGCTCGATCTCGACCCGTCCGAAAAGGACGTCGCACAGGCGTCGACCGTCATGGCGCGCATCAATAACCCTTTTGCGATGATCCCCAAGGGTATCGAGTCCGACTACACGAAGGCGGTAGAGTACCTCGAGAAACACGACGTCCCGGCCAGGGCCGTCGAGATCCTGGACGCGATCGCGGGCAAGTTCCCTGAAGTGGCCCCGGTGCGCATCATGCTGGGAATGGCGTACGGCAGGCTGGGAGACAACGCCCGGGCGATCGCCGAACTCAAGGCCGCCGGCGAACTCGTGCCCGACACCGCCGCGGTATGGCAGGGCCTCGCCGGCATCTACCACGGCATCGACAAGTCCGACCTTGCCGTCGAACACTACGTGAGGGCCATAGCGCTCGACCCGCTGCTCGCGTCGGCATACGTCCAGCTCGGCGCCCTGTACGTCGACCGCGGCGGCTTTGACCGGGCGGTCCCGCTTTTCGAGAAGCTCGTGAAGATCGACCGCAACCGCGAGGACTACCGCTTCATGCTGGGCCGCGCGCTCCAACTCCTGGGCAGGCTGGACGCCGCCGAACGGGAATTCTTGTGGATGGTCGAAAAGAACAAGGAAAGCGTCCACGGCCTGGTCGGTCTCGGTTTCGTCTACGCCGCAAGGCGGCTCCGCGAGAAAGACCCGGACCGCCGCGCGGAGCTTCGGGAGAAGGCCTACGACGCGGCATCACAGGCCCTCCAGGTGGACCCCAACTTCGAGGCCGCCAAGAAGCTCCTGGACACACTCAGAATCGACTGATTCGGAGGCTTGCATGCCGATATTCGAGTACCACTGCAAAAAATGCGGCAACCAGTTCGAGGAGCTCGTCTTCAACCGCGAGGAAAAGCCCCCCTGCCCCAAGTGCTCGAGCACGAAGGTCGCCAAACAGATGTCCACCTTCGCCCACCACGGCGGCGGCGGGAACGGCGGCGGCGACGTCGGCCCGGGCTCCGGCGGCGGATCGGGCTGTTCGTCGTGCTCCGGCGGCTCGTGCTCGACGTGCGGCTGAGCCCTGCGGGGCGTTTCCGGCCCGCGGGTTCCTATCCGGAGCCGACGGCCTTTTCGTGTTTTTCGCGGAGTTTCGCGGCTGGTTCGGTTGCGGTTTTGCCGCTCTGTGCACACGGGCCGGGGATGGCGTCGAACAGGCGGCGGGTGTAGTCGTGCCGGGGACGGGTACAGACGGCTTCGGCCGGGCCTTCTTCGACGATCTCGCCGCGGTACATCACCGCAACGCGGTCGCACACGTGCCGCACGACGCCCAGATCGTGCGAAATGAACAGGTACGCGAGTCCCAAATGCTTCCGCAGGTCAAGGAGGAGGTTTAAGATCTGCGCCTGGACCGAGGCGTCGAGCGCCGATACCGGCTCGTCGCAAATGACGAGCACGGGGTCCAGCATCAGCGCGCGCGCAATGGCGATTCGCTGGCGCTGGCCCCCCGAAAACTCGTGCGGGAACTTGTTGAGGCCCGACGCCGGGAGCCCGACGCGATCGAGCGCCGCCGCGGCCTTGCCGGCGATGTCTCGAACCTTTTGGACCCGAAGCGGCTCCTCTAGTATCCGCCGAATGCGCATCCTCGGATCGAGCGACGAGTGCGGGTCCTGGAACACGATTGAGACGCGCCGGCGCAATTCGTCGAGCGCGCCGCGCTCCGCGTTGATGTCGCGACCCTTGAATACGACGGCCCCCTCGTCGGGTCGAAGGAGGCCGACCGCGAGCCGGCCGACGGTGCTCTTCCCCGACCCCGACTCGCCGACCAGGCCGACCGTCTCGCCGGGGCAGATTGACAGGCTCACGCCGGACACCGCAACCACGGTGCGCCGCCGGATGCCCCCGCCGGAAAGAAACGACTTTTTCACCCCGCGGAGATCAAGAAGCGGGTTCGGTCTGGGGTCTTCGGCACCCATCAAGACATCCCGATCCTCGCGCCGTCAAGCCGGCGCGAAACGCAAGGCGGCGTCAAGCCGCCGCACTCCAAGACGTCCCCGGTCCTGTCTTCAACTCTCCACGAATCGGCGGCTCCGGCGGGGCGAGCCCGCCGGGGGCCCAATTCGCTGCCGCCCACCGCCTACCGCCCGTCGCCCACCGCCTGCCTGTCGAGGGGATTGAAACACCTGAACACCCTCGTTCCCTCAACCGTCTCGGGCGGATCTCCCGTGCACGCCGCGACGGCGCGGGAACACCGCGGCCGAAAACGGCACCCCTCCGGCAGATCGACAAGATCCGGCACGGCCCCGGGGATGGCCGGCAGCGGCTCCCCCGGCTGGACTCCCGAACGACCGGGGACCGACTTAAAAAGGGCGGCCGTGTACGGGTGCCGCGGCGACGCCAGAACATCCCGTACGGGCCCGCGTTCCACGACGCGGCCGGCGTACATCACCGCGACCGTGTCGGCGGCCTCGATCACCACCCCAAAATCGTGCGTGATGAGAAGGACCGCCATCCCCCGCGCCCGTCTGAGATCCATTAGCAGCGTGAGCACCTGGCGCGCGATGGTCACGTCGACGGCGCTGGTCGGTTCATCGGCGATGAGAAGCGCCGGGCCGTTTGCCAGCGCCATCGCGATGAGCGCACGCTGGCGCATTCCACCCGAAAGCTGGTGTGGATACGACGCCGCCACTCTGACCGGATCGGTCATTCCGACCTCGCCCAGGAGCGCCGCGGCCCGCGCCCCGGCCTCGCGCCGGGAGGTCCCGTGTACGGTCATTGCCTCGACAACTTGCGCCCCCACGGTCATCAGCGGGTTGAGTGCCGTCATCGGCTCCTGGAAGACCATTGCGGCCGCCGTCCCGCGCCACGCCCGCCGCTCCTCGCCCCAAAGGCAGGTCATGTCGCGGCCGTCCAAAACCACCGAGCCCGACTCGATTGATGCCCCAGGCGGCAGAAGTCCCATCAACGCGTACGCCAGCGTGCTCTTCCCCGAACCCGACTCGCCCACGAGGCAGAGACACTCGCCGCGCGCGATTTCGAGGTCCACCCCGTCGATCGGCCGGACAACCCGCCCTCCCCCGTCGATCGCCACTTTGAGGCCTCGGATGCAGAGCAGCGGACTCTGCCGATTGACGTTTTCCGTCACTCTACGGCGAACCCCTTCGGGATTTCGACGAGGAACTCCTCGTCTTTGATTTCCGGGTTGATTTCGATCTCCCGAAAAGCGATGTTAAGCGATTTGACGCGCCCCGCGAAAGTCGCCTTCACGCGGTGCGGGAACGGGATCCCCATCACAGTCGATATCTCTTCGAACTCCACGGTGGAGATCTTGTCTCCCTCGGCCGCGGACGTTTCGACTTTCTTGACGGCAAGCGTTTCCCGGTCGGCCCTAATGATCTGCTTTTCCCCGCCGGGTTTCTCGATGAGCACGACGACCTCTTTTTGGGGCTCGTCCGCGCCAATCTGCCCCTGTGTGAACTCCACCAGCCGGACCGTCCCGCAAAGCACGGACTCCGCCTCGTCCGGGGCCATCCTGAGACCCAACGCCCGTTCCAGCGCCTCTTCGCCCGCGACGCCGTTCCGCACCTTCTTGTCGGGCATCGAGACCGCGGTGTAGCGGCCGTCCTTCATTACGAACAGCGCCTCGAGCTCGTCAACGGGACCGAGGGCCTCGACCCGCAGCGCGCCCGGCCTCCGGAGCGTCACGAGCACCGTCGTCGAAAGGGGCTTTTCGCCGTCCGCCTGGACCTTCACGCGCATGCGCGCGCGAAGACTTCGCACCACGGCATCGCGCCTGGCAAACGCGCTCACGACCGCCTCGAACTCGGTTATCGGCGGAAGTTCCGGGACGACCACCTGCGGAACCGGACACCCGCACAAGGCCGGGAGCAGCGCCAGAACGGCCATGTGGCGGAAAAGCCTCACCGCGACGCCTCCAGCTCCCCCAGCCGTTTGAGTATCCTCGCCCTGACCCTGGGTTCGGGTTTGTGTTTGAGCGCCTTTCTGAAGGACTCCGCCGCCCCCTTGCCGTTCCTGAGCTTGAGCAGGCACTCGGCGAGGTGCTCGAGTATCTCCGGCTCTTCGGGCGCCATCCTGTCGGCGCGCCGGAGGACGTCCAGCGCCTGGTCGTAGCGCCCCTGCTGGAACAGGACCCACCCGAGGCTGTCCGTGACGTAGCCGCTCTCGTGCTTGTAAAGGAGCGCCCGGCGGATCATCTCCTCGGCCTCCTTGAGGTTTTTCCCCTGTTCGGCCCAGGTGTAACCGACAAAGTTCAGCGCCTCGGGGCTGTCGGGGTTCGAATCGAGCACCTTCCGCGCAAACTCCAGGCCCTTCTCGGTGCGGCCCGCCCGCTCGTACAGCATCGCAAGGGCCATCAGCAGGCGCTCGAGGTCGTCGCGGGGGATCTCCGGGCGCGTCGCGGCCCGCTCCAACACCTCGCGCGCCTCGTCGAACCTGCCGACCTTGTCGAAAAGCGACGAGAGCGCCTCGGTAATCTCGATCCAATCCGGGTGCGCCTTCGAAAGCGTTTCAAAGAAGGCGATCCCCTCGCTCTTGTCCTCCGCCTCGCTCCACGCCAGCGAAAGCACGTGAAACGCAAGCGACGCCGGGTTGTCGACGGTCTGGGCGTACGGTTTCAGCACCACGATCGCCTTCCTGTGCTCGCCGATCTTGACGAGGCAGTATCCCCCGTGCACCAGGGCGTCCATGTAGAAGTCGCTTGTCTTCGGCAGCTTTGCGTAGATCTCGAGGGCCTTCTTGTGCTCGCGCGCCCCCTCATGGACACGCCCTTTGAAGTACAGGACGGCGTCCTTGTCGGGAAACTGCCTGTAGAGATCGTCCATCTCGCGCAAGGCCTGCGAAAAACGGTACTCGTCGAGGTAGGCCATCGCGATCTTGACGCGGGTGTCGACCTCGCTCCACGCAAAACGCCTGACGTGCTCGAAATACTGTTCGGCCACGGTCTCGTCGCCGGCCTTGAGCGCCAGCCGCCCGAGAGCCAGCGGCAGCTCCGGGTCGTCCGAAACGAAGTGCTGGAGCGCCTCGAGGACCTTCGCGGCGTCGCGGGGGCGCCCAAGAACGTCATAGGCCGACGCGAGGGTGAAGGCCGCCCCCGCGTGTGACGGGTCTTTCTCCAACGCCTTTCCGAGATAATGGACGGCCTTTTCGAGAATCCGCTTTTCATAGAATATCCGCCCGGTTTCGTAGTACCCGATGGGATTGTCCGGGAGGTTGGCCATCATCATCTGAAAGACCGCCTCGGCGTCCTTTTCCTTTTTCTGGCGGAGAAGGACGCGGCTGTACTCGGCGTAGCCCTCCATCCGTTTCGGGTCCGCGCGTATCGCCCGCTGAAAGGCCTTCTCCGCGGCGTCGAACTCCCCCAGGATTCGAAACAGAAAACCCAGCTGGAGGTGGGCGTCGACGTAGGTCGGATCGATCTCTGCGGCCGCCTCGGCCTGCGAGATGGCCCCCTTGAGGTTGAGGAGCCTGGCCTGGACGTTCGAGATGACGAGGTGGAGATACGGCGACAGCGCGTCGTGCACCACCGCCAGACGGTACTCGTCAAGCGCGCCGCGGAGGTCGCCCGAAAGCTCGCGTATCCGGCCCTTCATGTAGTGGGTGTACGCCTGCGCGCTCACGAACGACCGCTGGCCCGGGGCCGGAGGCTGCGTTTCCCGTTCCGGACCCGCGGAGGCAAAGAGCGCCGCGACGAAAACGGCGGAGATGACTGTCATTCGCCCTGCTCCTCGTCCTCGACGGGTTCCTCGATCCCCTCGCCCGGCCTGCCCGTCTTTTTGACAAACGACGCGTAGACCGCGGTTTCGCCCATAGGCAGAGTCGAAGCCGCCTTGACGGGGATACGATACGCGTCGTCGGTCAGCCAGAACGAAACGCGCCGCTTTCGCGACTTGTCGTCCGTGCGGACCGCCGTGCCGTCGAGAACGATGGTGTTGAAGTAACCGGCCGGCGTCTGCACGCGCTCCCTGCCTATCACCTTCCCCTGCACCCTCCAGATGAAACGGAAGTGCACGACGTCTATGCAGATCGGGTCGCCGGTCTTCAAGGGAAGCGTCCGCACGTAGTACATGGCCGAAAGGAAATCGTGGACCGTCTTGGACGCGGGCAGGGTGTTGTCGATGTTGCGCCCCTGGAACTTCGATTTGACATTGACCTTCCCTTTGGCGTGATCGAACCGGTACGTCGATTGGCGCTCGGTCTCGAGCTCGGCCACGTCCTCCTGAAGACCCAAGGGCAGAAGGGTCTCCGCGTCGGCGTCCTCCTCCATGTGCGCCTTGACCTTGTGGACCTTCGAGAAGAACGAGTTGGTCTTCCCACGCGCGACGGTGTGCTGGACCTTTTTCCCGCCGACGTCTTTTGAGGACTCGATCTTGATGACCGCCTTGCCGACCGGGATGTCCTTGACGGTGACGATGTAGTAGATGGTTTCGCCCGGGCCGAAAGTCGCCCCGCTCTTCTTGGGCCGGATGTTCCACCCGCACCCGCCGGCCGCCGGAGGGGCCTTGAACACCTTTTTCTTGAGCGCTTTCTCCACGGCCCGCCCCGGGCCCTTTTCGGCCGGGGCAGGATTTGCCCCCGTCCCTTCTTTTGGCTCGGCCTGGGCAGGCGCTGCGCCAATCCCCATCACCAGAATCGCCGTCACAACCGCCAAAACCGCGCCGGCCCTGAACTCCATTTTCCCTTTCCCCTGCCCGCCCCAATCTGCTAGCTTGGCCATCATACTGGTTTTGAGACCCGGTATCAAAAGTTTAAGGCCCGCATGACCGACCCGCCGCCAAACCGAGCGCCCTTCGCCGACGCCGCGATCGTCTACGTCGTCTTGATGGCAACGATAGTGACCCTCAAGCGGCTTGCCGGTTTCGGCTTCGTGGGGCGGAATCTGCTGTTCCTTGCAGCCCTGGTCTTCCTGTCGGTCCCGATCGTTGCAATGCGTCACCGCGGGGAATCACTCGACTCGTTCGGGATGACAAGCCGAAACGCCTGGAGGGAGATCCTGTTTGCCCTCCTGGCCGCGGGCGTCATTTTTCCACCTTTCGTCGTGGGGTACCACCTGTATCAGAAAGTCTGGTTCCACCACGCGCCGCTCTTCAACATGCCGAAAGACGTCTGGCGCCTTGCGTCCATCCACCTCCTGCTCGTCGCCCTCCCCGAGGAGTTCTTCTACCGGGGCTACATCCAGGGAAAACTTAAGCGCGTGCTCCCGGGCGGCCTGAGCCTCATGGGCGCCCGAGCCGCACCGGCTATTGTGTTGACCGCGGCGCTCTTCGCCTTGGGCCACTTCATAGTGGACTTCAGACCGATGCGCCTCGGGGTCTTTTTCCCGGCGCTCCTCTTCGGCTGGATGAAGGAAAAGACCGGCACCGTCACGGCGCCGATCGTCTTTCATGCCCTGAGCAACGTCTTCATGGCAACGCTCGAGAAGACGTACTTTCACCCCTAACCCCCTGCCCTCCTTCGACGTCGCTCACAGGACCCGCTTTCCCCCACGGGGGGCAGGCGGGCGGGCCCGCCCGAGGCACGTGAGGTTGGGAGCTATGGGCAGGCTACTGCGCGCGGAGTTGCTCGCGAGCCCTGCGGTGCAGGGGATAGAAGTGGACGTGCACGGAGACCGCCGCCTCGCTCTTCTCCAGAGGAGCCTCCAGCGTCCACTCCCGCTTTGCCTGCTTGTTGCCCGAGTTCTCAATGACCCCACGCTCATCGAAGCGGTCATAGGCGAACAGCGCTGACCTTGAAACGGCAGTCCGACAATGCTAATGTGGCCGCACGAAAGGTCGGCAATGGGGATTGCTGAGCAAAAACTCATCGTATTCGTGACCGTGCTTTCGGCGGCCGTCGCGTTCTGTGCCTCCGCAGGCGCGGAGGAACCTGTTAAGCCGGCCGGCAGCCCCAAAAAAACCGCCGATAAACCAACGCTCATCGTTTTCGACCTCGTGCCCGAGCGGGGCATCGACAGGGGGTTGTCCAATCTTTTGACTGAGCTTGTGATCGACCGGGTGTCCAGAATGCGCCGGTACAGTGTCATTGGGCAAAAAGACCTCGACAAGATGTTGTCTTGGGAGCAGAATAAGTAGTTCAAGGGATGCACGGACACGAGCTGCCTCATCCAGATAGCCGGCGCGCTGGGCGCGGCGTACTACGTCGAGGGCTCCATCGGGAACATCGGCGACCAGTACCTCGTCACGCTCAAGCTGATGGACGCGAACAAAGTCGCCATCGTCGAGCGGGCGACCGAGAAGACGAAGAAGGACGAGAACGTGATCGTCGGTACAGTCGAGAGAATGGTCGATGCGATCTTCGGGGTGAAAGCGTTGTCTGAAGTCGGTGCGACCGTAGGGGCGGCCGGAGGGCCGCGAAGCGGCACGGAGCCCGCCCGTTCCGAACCGTCCGTAGCGAAGGCGATAGAACCTATCGCCCCATCGGGTTTCGATTACGCCCTATGGGGCAAGGTCGGCGTTTTCTCCGGCGTGGAGGTCGCGGCTTTGGGGGGCGTGTTCACGTACATGGCATCGAAGGCTTCAGACGACTACAAGGGCGCAGCGGACGCAAAGGGGCTCAGAGACGCCAAGGGGAACTTCGACACGTACAACGGCGCTGCGCTCGGATGCTACATTGCCGGAGGGGCGGCCGCGGCGACGGGGGCCGTGCTCTGGATTCTTTCGGCGACGGAACACCGGTCTACTGCCGGGCACGAGGTGACGATATCGCCGGTCGCGGGGCCGGGTTACGGTGCGGTGATGGCCGTGGGACGATGGTGAGAAGATGAGGTTCAGAAGGATTCACATTCCGTTTGGGCTGATTTCGCTTCTTCTGTCTTCCTGCCTCTCGCTCCCGCAGGTCGGCGACGAAGGCCAGCCGTGCTCCGACAAGGGGGCGTGCAGCGAAGGGCTGATCTGCGGCGCCGGAAACATCTGCACGAAGGCCGGCGCCAGCTCGGACGGCGGTGACGATGCAACGGACGTAGGGGAGCCACGCAGGGACGGCTCCGAAGGAGACGTCCCAAGTGCTCCCGATGCGGCGGATGGCGGCCTCGACGCGGCGCTCGATGCCGCGTCCGATGTGTCCCATCCGTCCGATGCGTCCGACGCCGGTTTCGACGGCGGCATTGACACTGGCGCGGACATCGGCGACGACACGGGCACTGACGGCGGAACGGACGCGGGTGGCGATGCGGGCACAGGCCCGGTCATCGCCACGATCGACGGCACGGGTGAGCAATCGCTCGTGAATCCCCGGCCTGAGGACATGGCGACGTGGAACGCCCACGCCGGCGATCGCACTCCCGCGCAACACCGGATCTCGGCCGCAACCCCGGAGCTTGTAGTCACCGGCGACCGGCTGGCCGGCGTGACGCTGTCGCAGCTTCAAGGTCAGACCGGGCAGGGAACACATCAGCTGGCAATCAAGGAGGTCGGCATGAACATACTGAGGCTTACCTGGCCCGCGACGTTACTCTCGGGCGGGATGTTCGTCCTCTCGGTCTCCGGCGCCGGAGGCGATGCAAGCGCGGAGGTGTTCTTCCTGCAAGGACAGGACGGCGTCCAAGGCACACAGGGCATCAAGGGCGATCAGGGCTCGGCCGGCATCTCAGTGGCCGCCGCGTCCGAGGCGCCCGGGGCGAACTGCACGTACGGCGGGGTGAAGTACACGTCGGCGTTGGGAGACACCTACGTGTGCAACGGCGCACCGGGTATCAAGGGCGATCAGGGTATCCAGGGCATCCAGGGGACACAGGGAATACAAGGTCCGACCGGCGCAGACGGCGCTACCGGGTCGCAAGGTACCGCCGGCATCTCGGTGACGGCAGTCGTCGAACCCGCCGGGGCGAACTGCACCTACGGTGGCGTGAAGTACACGTCGGCCTCGGGCGTGGACTACGTCTGCAAAGGCGACAAGGGCGACCAGGGTATCCAGGGCACACAGGGCATTCAGGGGACCCAGGGAATACAAGGCCCGGCCGGCACGTTCTCGGGGACGTTCACGGGAGACGTGACGTTCACCGGCAACATGTCGCTTTCGGGCCTGGCCACGCTCGCGTCGCTTACGGTGCAGGACGGCTACTCCCTCCCCGACTGCCCTTCGGGCTACACGCGCGACTCAACGTGCGCGCCGTGGGCCGGCGGGTGCCAGGGGGTCATTCTCTGCAAGAGAGGTTCGGATGAAATGGTCAAGGTCGGCGATTTCTGGATCGACCGGTACGAGTCGGCGATTGTGGATGCGACGCAGTTCGCCGGCGGGAACTGCAGCGGCGCGGGTACGCCGTACGGGCAGACGGCCTACGACTACCCGAGCGCGTTCCCGCGGACCGGGAACTTCACGGGGGCTTTCCATGCGTGCTCGCTCAAGGGTACAAAGCCCTCGGCGTCCATGACGTGGTTCCAGGCGCAGGAGGCGTGCGCCCTATCGGGGAAACAGCTTTGCAGCAACGAAGAATGGCAGGCGGCCGCGGCCGGGACGTACGACACGACGGGGACCGAGACGGGAAATCAGTGCCACATCGCGACCGGCAACACGAGCGCGCGGAACACGGGACTCGCGGGGAGCACCCCCGCGGGGATGGACTCGTGCATCTCGAAGTGGGGGACCGAGGACATGGCCGGGAACCTGTGGGAGTGGGTCTCGATGTGGGGCCAGGGCGGGCCGGACAGCAGCGTGACGGCGGGGGCATACGCCGGGACGGTGGGCAGCATCAAGGGGTGGGACGGCTTCTCGCCCGAGACCAGCGGCGACGGCGATGGGACGTGGAACCTTGCCGGAACCGCCTATGGTTGTGATCGTACCGGCGGCAACTGCGGGTACAAGGTCGGCTTGCCGTTTGCGGCGCTCCGCGGCGGGGCCTGGAGCCACGGCCCCCGGGCCGGCGTGTTCGCGCTGGACCTGAGCGGCGGCCCGTCGGACTCGGGCAACAACTCCCTCGGCGCCCGCTGCTGCCGACATTGAAATGGCGAATGCGGAATGCGGAATGAGCGAAAGTGGGAATGGGGATTGCGGAATGGGGGATGCGGAATGGGGAATGATCTGAAAGACAGGACGAGGGCGTTTGCGTTGCGGATCATTCGATTGACTGAAGCACTGCCGCGGGGAAGAACTGCTGATGTAATCGGCGGGCAATTGCTTCGCTGCGGGACGTCGGTGGGCGCGAACTATCGGGCCGCATGTAGAGGCAAATCGAGGAACGACTTTGTCGCCAAGCTGGGCATCGTCGAGGAAGAATGCGACGAGGCTATCTACTGGATGGAACTGCTGGTCGAGGCGGGCATCATGCCGGAAAGCCGACTGGCGGACTTGATGCGCGAAGCCAACGAGATACTCGCCATCACCGTGTCGTCGCAGAAGACCGCCCGGGCAAATAAATAATTCCGCATTCCGCATTCGCCATTCCGCATTGTTTTATCCGGCGGTCCTGCGCCTCCAGCACTTCATGCGCGGCTGCCCGGACGGGTGCGTTCTCCAGTGCGACATCCGAAAATATTTCCCCTCGGTGGATCATGCCATCTTGAAAGATTTGGTGAGACGAAAGATCAAAGACGGCAGGTTGCTTAAGCTCGTGGACCGC
>JACRCP010000104.1 GCA_016218965.1 Deltaproteobacteria bacterium
CCAAATCCTGCAGATTCTCAGCTTGAACCTTTTCGAGAAAATGCCGATTGCGCAGGCACTTGCGGACGAGAGCTTCTCGGAGTACGACGACGTGGCGCGCAACCAGTTGGAATTGTTCACTTAACATTGGGACAGCAGTGATATCGACCAAAAGCCTGACCCCGGCGTTCTTGAGCAAGCCAAAAAAAGTTTCCGCGCTTTTTTGGGTGAATCCGATCGTGAAGATCTCGCAGGCCGGTTGCGTCATCTTGCACCGCCGACCTTGTAACAGATCTGCCGCTCTTGGAGGTTGTAGGCCTTCTCGAGCCGCTCTTCTTTCGACATCGTGCCTGTGAACAGGTCGCGGTCCGCTTTCTGCGCAGCAACCAACTCCCGTTCGAGATCGCCTTGTTCGATTACGCGGCCATCCTCAAGGATGTGCCGCACACGCACGCCAATTGTTTTCAGGTGCCGCCCGACCAGGATAGCGCGATGACAGACGAGCGGCTGTTTTTCGGAGCACAACAGGGCGATGACAAACCTGTCCATTCCTTCAATCAATCGTGCGACGCCTTTTCTGAACGGCTCGCCACTGGAGAGCAGTCTGAAGTCCACCGCTCCGTCGACATAGAAAGACCGGTCCTTGGGCCTTGCCCCAAGTTCTTGGCCAAGAAACACGTATGCGATACCCTCTTGGCGCAGAAGATCTGGAAGATTGTCCTTGTTGTACTGCGGATTGCGACGACTGTAAGGAATCGAACGAACGTCTGCAACGGCTGTGATGTTGTGCGACTTCAGCAACGCCACAAATTTCTCGATCGGGTGGTTCGAATGGCCGACCGAATAAATCGCCTTTTCGCCGATGTCCACGGGCACCTCAACTCAAACAGCAGTATAAGAGAAGGCGCTGCCGCGACGCAAGCCCGCCAGAACAGCCCGCCAGAAGATGGGAACGACACGCACTTGGAGTAGGCCCCCCACGTTCCCGTTCGCTCTGGATGTCGTCAAAGCGGAAACGGGAGCGCATCGAGGCGCGGAAGCGCGGCGGGGCGTTCCGGACGACACCGCGACATGGGACGACGAGAAAAACTGAGCGCCGTGGGAACACAGGCGTTTTCGTTGGGATGGCTGTTGAAGGTCACGCCGGCGCGGCTTCGGGCTTGGGGCGTTTGTAGCCGCATTCCTTCTTGGGGCACGCCACAACCGACCCGTCCCTCTTGGTCGTCTTCTCGACCAGAAACGACGACCCGCAGTCCGGGCACTTTTCGGCAATGGGCGGGTACCACGAAATGAACTTGCACTTGGGGTAGCTCGTGCACCCGAAAAACGAGCGGCCGCCGCGGCCCCTGAGGCGCACGACGCTCCCGCCGCACCCCTCGGGGCAGGCCATCCCGGTCGTCACCGGCTCGACGTGCTTGCAGTCCGGGTAGCGCGAACACGAGAGGAACTCGCCGTACCGCCCGCGGCGTTTTACCATCTGCGCGCCGCATTCCGAGCATTTGCGATCGACGAACTCCTTTGGGACCGGCGCGACCTTCCCGTCGGGCCCGGTCTTGTACTCCATGGTGTTCTTGCACTCGGGGTATTTTGAACAGGCCAGAAACGACCCGTTGCGCCCCCACTTGATCACCATCGCGCCGCCGCACCGCTCGCACTTGATGTCGGTGGGCTTCTCCTCCTTCTTGAGGTCCTTCATCTCGGCCTGCGCGGTCTTGAGCCACTTCGCGAAGTCGCCGTAGAAACCCCTCATCACGCACAGCCAGGGGGTCTTGCCCTCTTCGATTTCGTCGAGCCGCTCCTCCATACCGGCGGTGAACGCGACGTCCATGATCTTGGGGAACGACTTGACCAGGAGGTCCGTGACGACGAACCCGAGCTCGGTCGGAGAGATGCGGTTTTCCTTCTTCTCGACGTACTTTTTGTCGACAATGGTCGACAGAATTGTCGCGTAGGTCGACGGCCGCCCGATCCCCTTCTCCTCGAGCTCCTTGACCAAAGACCCCTCGGTGAAGCGCGGCGGCGGCTGCGTGAAGTGCTGTTCGGGCTTGACGTCCATGAGCTTGAGGCGAGCGCCCTCGTGCAGATCCGGGAGCTCCTCGACTATCTCGCCGGCCTCGCCGTTCCCGTTTTTCCCGTCGACGCCGCCCGCGGCCTCGTCCTTCTCCTCGACCCCGTACACCGAGAGATAGCCGGGGAAGCGGAGGTTCGACCCGGTGGCCCGGAAGGTGTAGGCCCCACACTCGATGACGAACGCCGTCTGGTCGTAGACGGCCGGCCTCATCTGCGAGGCGACGAACCTCTGCCAGATCATCTCGTAAAGAAGGGACTGGTCGCGGTCGAGGTGTTGCCGGACCTTCTGCGGCGTGAGATCGACGTTGGTGGGCCGGATGGCCTCGTGCGCCTCCTGCGCCCCCTTCCGGGAGGCAAAAAAGTTGGGCTTCTCGGGCAGGAAGTCCTGCCCGAAGGCCGAGGCGATGTGCCCGCGGACCTTTTCTATGGCGTCGGCGGCGACCCGGGTCGAGTCGGTCCTCATGTACGTGATGAGCCCCTGGGCGCCCTCCTCCCCTAGTTCCACACCCTCGTAGAGGCCCTGCGCCACCGCCATGGTACGCTTGGCCGAAAACCCCAAGCGGTTGAACGCCACCTGCTGGAGCTTGCTTGTGATGAACGGGGGGGGCGGGTTTTTCTTTCTTTCCTTCTTCTCGACGGCCTTGAGCACGTACGGCGAGATGGACCGGAGCCGTTCAACCAGGGCGTTCGCCTCGGCGGCGGCGCCGACCTCGGCCTTTTTCCCGTCGATGTGCGTGAGCCTGGCGAGGAACCTTGGCGAAACCCCGCCGTCCAGATCGACATCAATGGTCCAGTACTCGCGCGCGACAAAAGCCTGGATCTCGCGCTCGCGCTCGACGACCAGTCTTACCGCCACGGACTGCACGCGCCCGGCCGAGAGCCCGCGCATGACCTTCTTCCACAGGAGAGGCGAGAGTTCGTAGCCCACGAGCCGGTCGAGTATGCGGCGGGTCTGCTGTGACTCGACCTTGTCCATGTCGAGGTCACCCGGACGCCCGAGGGCGTCGCTCACCGCCCGCTTGGTGATCTCATGGAACATCACACGGAACACGTGAGGGTTGTCCTTCTTGATCTCCTCGCGGATGTGCCACGCGATCGCCTCGCCCTCGCGATCCGGGTCCGGCCCCAGAAATACCGCCTCGGCCTTTTTTGCGGCCGCCTTGATGTCTTTCAGGACCTTGGTCTTCCCCTTGACCACTATGTACTCGGGCCTGAAGTCGTGCTCTACGTCCACCCCCATGCGCTCGACGGGCAGGTCTTTCACGTGCCCGACCGAGGCCATCACGACGAAATCCTTGCCGAGGTATTTCTTGATCGTCCGCGCCTTCGCTGGTGACTCGACAACCAGAAGCTTGCTCACGTCTCCACCTGAATCTCTCCCCAATTACCGAAATCTTCCCTGGTCTCCCTCTCAAAAAACCGTCTTCTCCCTTTGGCCACACTCTCCGCGTCGGAGAGGGCCGGGGTGAGGTGGGGGGAAGGGGCAGGGGTTGGGGGTCATGCCTTCGCCCTCACATACCTCATCCCCGGTATCTGCCGCACGGCCCCCTTGAGCTCGAGCGCCAGGAGCGCCGACGAGACCTTCTGCGCGGGCAGACCGGTGCTCGCAGCCAAGTCATCGATGTGGACCGGTTCAGCGCCGACGCCGCCGAACACGGCCGATTCGTCGCCCTCGAACAAAATGCCCGCCGTCCCGTCGCCGCGCCGCGGCGCGGCTTTCACATTGAGCACGGCCAGCACCTCGTCGGGCGACGCCACCATCTCCGCGCCCTTCTTCCGGAGCATGAGCGGGGCGGCGGTCCGCATGTTGTCGGCGTTTCCCATCAGGGCAAACACCTGCTTTTTCATCTCGAATGCCAGGTCCGCCGTGATCAGCGCGCCGCTCCGCTCGCCCCCCTGGACAACCACCACCGCCTCGGAGAGCGCCGCGACGGTCCGGTTGCGCCGCGGGAAGTTGAACTCGTTGGGCTCGGTCCCCGGCTGAAATTCCGAGATGACGCAGCCGCCTTTTTCGATGATCCGGTTGAACAGCGCGGCGTTCTCGGGCGGATACGGGACGTCCAGGCCCGTCCCGAGCACGGCGACCGTCGGTCCCTTGCCCATTAGCGCACCCTCGTGAGCAAAGCTGTCGACGCCGCGGGCGCCTCCCGAGACGACCAGGAGCCCCGATTCCGCGAGCCTCATGCCAAACTCGATGGCCATCTGCTCGCCGTAGTGATCCGGCGTCCTCGTGCCGACGACGGCAACGGGCCTCGCCCCGTCGATGCACGCGATCTCGCCCCGCCAAAAGAGCACGGCCGGGAGGGAGTTGTCGGGACGGATGCGCTCGGGGTAGAGCCGGTCGATTTTTGTTGCGATCGATATGTGACACCGCTCGCACTCTTCCAGAAGTTTCGACGCCAGGTCGTCCACGGCGGCCGAACCGATCTGCGCCGCCGTCTTCGCGGACACTATCCCGGTGCGCGCGACGGCGTCCGCGCCCGCGAGGAACACCGCCGACGGTTTCCCGAAGTGATCAACGAGTTTCCTGAGCTTGCCCGGCCCGATCCCGTCGACGAGTGAAAGCCGAAGGTAGTTGTACGATTCGCCGTCCAGCAGATTTCTCCTTGGGCAAACATCAGCCCGGAACCGCGACGTTCCGGGCCGCAGAGGGCGTCAAGGTGTAAAGCAATCCGCCGGGACTGTCAAGTTGCCGGCCAGAATCGAGGCGATTCCCCGAATGGAAATGGATCATCGAAACGCCAGCGGGCTACCGGGCGGACCGGACGAACTCGCCTACGAGTCTCGCCACGTCTTCGGGTTTCTCCCACTGCGGGACGTGGCCGGTGTCGGGAAGGATTTCGAGGCGCGAGCCTTTGATGATTTCGTGCAGGCGCTCGCCCGCGCGGCGGGGGGTCAGGCGGTCTTTGCGGCCCCAGATGATGAGCGTGGGGGCGGTTATCGTCGCGGTGTCTTCCCAGCCCACGGGCCGCGCGACGATCTCGCGGAACTGGCGCAAGAGCGACCCGCGGCCGCCCGGTGAAGTCACCGGCAGGTACATCTCGCGCACGACCGCGTCGGTGGTGAGCGACTTGTCGAAAACCAGGCCTTCGATGACCATGCGGTAGATCGTAGTGCCCATGAGCCACGCGCCGGCCTCCCCGACCACCGGGGTCAGGAGGGAGTTCAGGGCGGGGTTCTTGCCCTCGGCCGAAAGCGGTGTGTGCGCGTCCAGGAGAATGAGACCCGCGACGCGCGAAGGGAAGTCGATCGCGAAACGCATTGCGGCCGCGCCGCCCATCGAATTCCCGGCGACGAACGCCTTTTCAATCCCCATCTTGTCGAGCACGCCGGCCGCGACCTTCGCATACCGCGGGAACGGGAATGGATCGGCGGGCTTGTCCGACCAGCCGAACCCCGGCCAGTCGAAGGCGACAAGCCTGAACCGATCCGAGAGCAGCGGAATGATCCGGCTCCACGTGTGCGTCGAATCGGCCCAGCCGTGGAGAAGGAGGATCGCCGGCCCCGATCCGCCGGTGTCGAGCGCGCGAACCCGGACGCCCTCGACCTCGACGTACCTTTCGAAACGCGCCGACGCCGCCACCCACGCGCTGTCCGAGGGCCTCCCCGTCCGAAACCCGCGGCCGACGACAACAAACACGACGAACGCAACGAACAGGGCCAGCAGTGCCACTCCGCCGACGATCTTCAGGTTTCCCACGGGTTCCTCCTGTCACCATCATAACCGGCGATTGCGGATATTCAACCTCGGTTTGAAAGACCGGCCGGGACGGTGTATCTTTGGATCCATGAAAAACAAAGTCTTGCTGTCGGCCGTTGCGGTGGTTTTCGTTTTTTCGGGCTGCGCGGGATCCCGCGACGTCGGAGTGGCGCCGGACGGGGCGCAAGGGGACGCCGGGCGGATCGACGGCGGGGCGCTTGACGCCGGACAGGTCGACGCCGGGCCGGCGGACACCGGTGGCCAGACGCCATCATTCCCGTACGTCGAGGAAGCCAAGGACGAGGTGCGCCTCGTCAACCGCGGCTTCGCAATCACGTTCAGCCTCAAGACCGGTTACTGGGACCTCCACCGCGGCGCCGAGATCGTGCTCCGGCGGGTCGGCGCCGAGATCAGGACCCCGGACAACGACGTGATCTCGACGGCCGCCAAAGGGTATGGGTGTTCGCTTGGGCAATCCGCCGTCGAAGGCGGGACGCTCGATACGACGGTCGTTTGCGCGACCTCCGACGGCTCCCTGCCGCGCATCTCGCTCACGTTCCGCCTCGCCGACGGAGATCCGGCCTTCACAATCTCGATGGCGGTCAAGAACGAGTCCAACGCACCGCTTGAGGTCAAGAAACTCCTCCCCGCCGTGCTTCGGGATCGCCAGGGCGGCGGGCTTTTCGTGGGAACGGACCCGGCGCGGCACCGGATCCTCGAAAACGGCTCGGACGCGTACCTCGATTTCTACGCCCGGCTGTTTCCGGGGGACGCGAAGCGGGCTGCAATGTCTGATCTGTTCCCGTGGGAAGCCGAGGGCAATTCCGTTTCGAACCTGAACCACGCGATCCACGACCTCGGCAGCGGCCGGGGTTTTGTGGCCGGTTTCCTCACGGCGTCGAGGTCAATTCCGCTCGCGACCGTGGCCGGGGATTCGGAGGGGACGCGCGTGGACGAAGCCACGGGCCGGAAGGGGTTTGTGCACTGGGGCCTGGAGAGCCCGTTCATTCCCGTCGCAATCGCCGTCGAGCCGGGCGGTTCGCTTTCGGCCGAGATCGCGTACGTGGACGCCGCGAGCCAGGACACGCTCGACGCCCTCGAACGCTGGGCATCCGCCGTCGCAAAGCAGCAGGGGATTGCGCTCTGGACGCAAAAAAACGATCCGTCCACGGGAAAGCCGTACGGCGTCCCGAACGGCTGGAACTCCTGGACGGGAAGCGGCGGCTCCGGCGGGTACGGAAGCACGATAGACGAGCCTCTGATCGAAGGAAACCTCGCATTCATGGCCCGCGAGTTTGAGCCGTTCGGCATGGACTGGTTCCAGATGGACGACGGGTGGCAGAAGGACTACGGCGACTGGACGCTCCGGGAGGACCGTTTTCCTCCGCACGGCGAGATTGATTCGTTTCAGTATCTCACCGGAAAGATCGCGGCTGCAGGGATGAAACCCGGCATCTGGATCGCCGCGTTCGTGGCGCACGCCGAGTCGGAAACGTACAAGGCGCACCCCGACTGGTTCGCCGAAAAAGACGCCTTTGGCAAGCTCAGCGCCTCGGGCGACCTGGTGTACGATTTCACGAAACCCGAGACCATCGATTTCATCGGCGAGACGTTCGAACGCCTGAACCACTGGGGCTTCCGGTGGACCAAGCTCGACTTCGAGTACTGGGCAATGGCGGTCAAAAAGCTCGCCGAGCCCAACGTCACCCCGGTCGAAGCGTACCGGCGCGGCCTTGCGAAGGTCCGCGACACGCTCGGCCCCGATCGGCATCTCCTCGTCGTTTCGGGCCTTGGTCCGGCGATGGGGCTCGCGGACTCGAACCGCTTGACGCTCGACAACATGCCGGTGTGGGACGGCATGCACGGGATCGACGACATTTCGGACCAGGGTTTCAAGCCCACGTACCGCACGGTCGCGCGGCGTTACTACCTGAGCCACCGCATCTGGATCAACCATCCCGATCTGATCTTCTTCCGCCCGCACTCCGATCCGGCTGCGACCCCCCTGACCCTCGACGAGGCGCGGGCGTTCTGCACCGTGGTCGCGATGACGGGGGGGATCGTCAAGATCGGCGAAAAACTCGTCGAGATGAAACCGGATTGGATCGACACCGTCCGGAAACTCCTGCCGTCGTACCCGGCGACCGGCCGCCCGCTCGATCTATTCGAGCGCGAGTTCCCCGAGATCTGGCATCTTCGCGTGGCCGCCGCCGAAAATCCCAAATCCCAAATCCCAAATCCCAAATCGCCCTACGATGTCGTGTCTCTCATCAACTGGGGTGTCAACAAGGACCTGACGACAAACCCGTTTTCCTTGATGCCCGACGCGCCCCGGAAGCTCGGCGTGGCACTCGCGGACCTTGGGTTCGATGAGAACGCGGAATACCAGGCATTCGAGTTCTGGGACCAGCGCTACCTCGGCGTCGTGAAAGACAGGATCGAGATCGACGCGGCGCCGCACCGCGCCTACGTCGTTGCGCTCAGGAAGAAGGAGGCGCACCCGCAGCTGCTCGGCACCAACCGGCATGTCCTCATGGGGGCGACCGACGTGACCTCCGAAACCTGGGACGTGGAGACGAAAACTCTGTCAGTCACGTTCGATGCGGTCCCCGGGACGGACTACGTGCCGTTCGAGCATTCCTTCACGGTGAGCGTGCCCGAAGGATTCGAGGTGACGGACTACTCGGTGGCCGGCCTCGACAAATCCGACCTGAAACTCGCCCGCGGCGAAGGCTTCGCGACGCTTTCGTTTGCCGCAAAGGAAAAGCGGACGGCGGAGGTGACGGTGATCTTCGGCCGGTAGCAGAAACCCCCGAAACCCGGAACCGCCGGGGGCGGGGGCTCCACCCCTCGTCACGCGTTCGCCGAGAACTGCGGTTTGTGTCATCGACCCGATTCCATTGGTCACCCTCGCCGCGTCGGAGGGGGCCGGGGTGAGGTTTGCCTTCAGCCTGCCCCGCGGTCGTTGGGCATGGGAGTGTGGACAATCGGCCGCCGTCCCGATATATTTTCAACGTAGGATACCGGCGTCCTGACCTGCGGGAGGAAAAGCCATGCAGACATACGATGAGATACTCAACCAGATCATGGCGTTGCCCCGCGACGAGCGCCGGCGCTTGATGGAAGCCATCGAAGACGAGGCCGCCGATGAAACGGACGCGGACCCGGCATCCGGCCGGGCCGCCGTGCTCGACCGCTGGCTGGGGCGGGCGGGGACCGGACACTCCGACTACTCCGATGTCGCCGGGAACAAGTACAAACACTTGGCTGACGTGTACGCCGACAAGAAATGAAGAAAGTGTTTGTCGACAGCGGAGGATGGTACGCCCACCTCGTTTCCGAGGATGTCGATCACATGGCGGCCCTCCGCCTGTTCCAACGCGCGAAGGCGGAGGGGTGGTTTCTTGTCACCTCGAACGCGGTGGTTTTCGAAACGCACGCTCTCCTTCTTAACCGAGCCCGCGATGGAAGAACCGTCGCTCTTGGTTTCCTGGACGATGTCGAGGCGGGGATGTGCCGCGTGGAGCGGGTGACCAAAGCCGATGAAGCCCGCGCCATCGGGTTGATCCGCGCCCATTCCGACAAGATGTACTCGCTGTGCGACGCCCTGAGCTTCGTCGTGATCGAACGCCTCGGAATTGACTCGGTGATCGCCTTCGACGCGCATTTCCGGCAGTACGGCCGGTACGCCGTCCTTTGAGCGTTCGGGGTCGGCGGGACACCGCCCTCCTGCCGCCCTCTGACTTCTGACCTCCGACCTCCGTCTTCTTGGTTTTCCGTCTCCGGTCATCGGTCTTCTGTGCTCGGTGGTCTGCAATCCCCAATCCCGCAATCCCCAATCCCAAACTGTGTTTCCGCCTACCGCCTGTTGGCCTTTTTTGGTAAACTCCCCGCGAACCTGAACGACCGACCCGGAGGGGCCAAGAGCAGCGTGAACGTAGAATGCAGAAAGGCCAGACGCTTCGAACTGAAGCCGCGCTGTTGGCGGCGCAGTCACGCCGTACACGCGACGCTACGCAGTCCCGACGGAGCAACCGCTTTACCGTCGGGACCGACCGAGTACGATGCTACGGTCGGGTGCGCGCGGGAACGTCGGCCGGTGGCGGGGATGGGAGTCAAGTTCACCGACCTGCCGGCGGCGACGGCCGCGGCGTTGTACAGACTCGAAACCGGTGTGAGGTAAGTGACATATGACGGTGTCCGACGTGCGCCGGGATAAACCGGCGTGGAGAAGAGGATGAGAGAGCCTTACATCGAAGGGTTGGCAGCCCACGGTGGCCCCGAGTCATGCGTTGACTCTCGTGAGGGAGTCGGCGAAGCGTTGA
>JACRCP010000108.1 GCA_016218965.1 Deltaproteobacteria bacterium
AAACGAAGTCTCGGAAGGCTCGTTCACGTACGACGTGACGTTCTCGGTTGTGCGCGCCGACAAGAAGTCAAAGGAGAAAGTGCTCAGCAGCATCTCGGCCACCGGCTCGCCGGTAGTCATGACGCAGTCAATCCCCTTCGGATTGCCCGCGCCGATCTACACGTATTGCCGCGACACCGATCTTCGGAGAGCGGTCGCACCGTGGACCGATCCAACAAGCGAGGCGCCGCTGGCCACGGAGTGGAACTACTCCGACAACGTCCGGTCGCTGTGGGGCAGGAACCTGAACATCCGTCCGGCCGACGTAGGGTGTTACCAGAGCGACCTTTCGGATGCGATTAGATGCGTGCTTTTGCATTTCTCGGCGCACGTCGGCATTACGGACCCTTCGGAACTCCAATTCGAACACGAAACGGTCGAACCAGATGGCGACAGGGTGTTCCGGTATTTGCAGCTCTACTCTGGATTGCCGGTCGAGGGTTCGAATGTGATCGTGCGGACTACGCCAGGCGGTGCTGTGACGAGCGTGTTTTCGGCGGCGGTGGCCGGGATCATTGGCGGTGCGCCCGCGGTGACGTCGCCGGTGTCGGCGGAGGATTCAAATCGCGCCGCGGCGAAAGCCACCGAGTTGAACGGCGGCAGTCCATTGGTCGTCGTCGAAGACTCGCCTGTCGTTTGGATCGATCGGTCCAAGAAGGCCACTCGGGCCCATGCGGCGAGGAAGCTGGTTCTGTCGGATCCGGCGGGCGAACTGTTCGATGGCTTGTTTGTGGCGGACCAAGACCGTTTTGTGTCGCTCGAAAAGCGTATGGGCCGCTTCGCGGCCCCGCAGATGACCTATACCAAAGTCGCGTATCCCGTTCACTCGACGACCCAGTGCTACCCTTGGTTGTGCGGAACAAACTACGTATGCGACACGGACAGCACCCCGAGCATGTGCGTGAAGAAGTGCACCAATCCCGCGAACCCTTGCCCGACAGGTTGGCGGTGTTGGGACTCGTCGTCGTCGGAACCCGGGTACTGCTTCCTTCAAGACGATTCTGCCAACGGCATATTGATCTATTCCAGCAGCCTTTTCAATCCGTGGATAACGGAAAACTACCGGAACTTCGAGCCGTTCGCGAACCTGGTGCAGGTCACGCACGACGTCCAAGATTTCCACTATACGAAACTGAAACGCCGTGGTTGGGACAACGGGGATTCTCCTTACATCACCGTTTTCAACTCGAACTGCTGCGCCGTGGGCGATCCATCATGTGACTACGCGGAGAACTGTGGCGGCTCCGCCGATGCGAACGGTTCTCGCGTTCGATATCATTCGTGGTCCCGCGCACTCAAAGACTGGGAAATGGAACCCTATTACAAGATGGTCAGTTATTGCACCGTTGGGCATGAGTGGGGGCACAACATCGTTTTCAAGACTGCCGGCAGTATGCTGAGCGGCGGCAGATCACCAGATCGGCCAACACATTCCTCAACACGTGGAGCGGAGTCCGATTCCCGAAAGGCACCTACTCGCCTTCCAACAAACTGGAGTTCCTCCACTCCGACGCTTCGTCCAACATTAGGTATTCAACCCGGGAGGGGCGCTACTGATACCGGTGAATCCGTTTTTCCGGAGGTACGCTTATGTGTCGGTTTTCAAGAGGAACCTCCATTTGCGCGGTGGTCGTGGCGGCGGAGATGTGCGCTGTTGCGTCTTGCGCAGTTTCCGAAAGAGACATTGATATCGGCAGCAACGCCGATTCGGGCGTGGACGACGGCATCATCTGGGTGGACCCCGTGACGGGGGCCTGTCCGCCGGGCATGCGACCGGGCGGGTGCGGGCTTGGTGGAAGGTGCATTGAGTGCGTCAGTCAGAGAGAATGCCCCAACGGTCCGTGCGGTCCTGATGGTCGTTGTGACTCAAATGTCAAATCTGGTGTCGCGACCCCCGCAAAATCTCAGGCACCTTCGAAGTTCGATTGGCCCACAGAATCCAGGATCTCAGCCTTGAGTGTATGTGAAAACGATGACGAGTGTCTCTCCCCCGCGTTGGTGTGTCGCGACTCGCTCTGTGTGGAACTTTGCGGCAGTGCCGTAGACTGCCGGGTCCATGAATACTGTCACGCTGAAGGCTATTGTGACCTCCTTAAGTGTCCGCCCGAAGGGGAGTGCCCACCAGGGTTTCAAGAGAGCGCGGGATCATACCTTTGTTTTTTCGTGGGTGCCGCGGAACAACAAGGGGGAGCGGGCGCGAACGACGGTGGTGGGGGCGGCGGGGAGGCCGGTGATTGAGCGCCTCAAGGCGCCTTCAACGGGTTGAACTCCAGCCAAGAACCACCGCGCCGAGCAAAGGATGACGTGTCATGAATCGTGCATCGTTGAAGGTCGCGGGGGGAGTCGCCTTATTTGGTGGTTGTCCCGTTCTTGACCTCGGCCTGCGCTTGGTCGGAAAGGGATGTAGGCAACGGCAATGAACTGGGTATTGACGCCAATCGGGACGGCGGCGCGTCCGACGGGATCATCTGGGTGGACCCCGTTACTGGCGAATGCCCGAAAGGCATGCGGCCTGGTGGGTGCGGGATCGGAGGACGGTGCGTTGAATGCATGGAGGCGCGAGAGTGCCCAAACTACGGCGCCTGCTACTCCGTCGGGCGCTGTGCGGCCTCAGTCGTTGAGCGCGTCGACGCCGAACCGTCTGAGACGCGGGGCATCGAGTCCGCCCAAGGTTCGTACCGTACGGAGTCCAGTATGTGCACGTCATCGCTGGCCTGCGACCCAACGGAATCATGTGTGCATGGCGCGTGCGTTTCCCCTTGCGTCACGGCGTCCGACTGTCACATGAATGGCGAATTTTGCAACGACGGATACTGCGAACTGTTGACGTGCCCGCCGGAAGGCGAGTGCCCGGCGGGTTTTCATGACGTCGAAGGGTCGTACTACTGTTACTACGTTGGCGATCCGGAGTCGGACGGCGGTGCGGGCGCGAGCGATGGCGGTGCGGACGCAGGGTCGGCTGATTGATTGAACGTCAAAGGTGATTTCAAGGTGTTCGATTTCCGGCGACAAGACTGTATCAACACCGCAGCCCGTTGGCCGGCGCTACTGAAAGGAGATGAGAATGGCTTGCACTGATCAGGACCTCGCGAACTTCGGGGCACGGGTGGCGACGCAAAGGCCTGTTGAGCAGATGGACGTGTCGGTCGCCGTCGCGCGATTGACGGCTTTTTCTCACGGTCGCTGCCCTCTCGAGGATCGCACGCCGGACCGTTGACGTTTCCTGCCCCACCCGACGGAAGATACCACCCGTCGCCGTCGGATTCAAACAGTTGCCTTCTCGATTCAATGACGGCTCAGGCGCTCGAACGCGATCCGGTAGGCGTCGGCTTTCTCGCGTTTGCCAATGGCAACAATCTCGACCACCGCATCGAAGTCACGGGCCGCGTCCGGGTGGAACTCAACCGTGTAGGCCATGCGCCTTCCTGACCTTGTCCCAGGGCACGTTTCGTTTGCGGTCGTGGCCCTTCATGCGCTCGCGCACCACACCGGCGATTTCCAGGTGCTCGAGCGTCTCGCGGGCGTCCTTCAGGACGGCGTACTCCGCGGCCGTCATGATGACCGCGGCGAGCTCGTTGTTGCGAAGAACAAACAGCTCCTCCCCCCGCTCGGCGACATCGTGGAGTTTCCTGGTCAACTCCTTTTGAAGCCGGGCAACCGAGATCATCCGGTCGGCATCGATCAGCATGCGATGCCTCCTGCGGTTTCCACAAGACAATTATATGTATTTTTCTACATACAGCAAGGCCGGGGTTCTCACCGGGGCGTCTCCAGAGACCAAAACGCCCCCTGCGCCGAGCGCCGGCATCGAGTTTGACTTCTTATGCCTGCCGTGACAGCATACCGCGGCTTTTTCGTTGCGCCACCGCAAGGAGGGGTTCGAATGCCAAATCTGGACGTCGAAAAGGTGATGAAACAGGCTTGGGATCTCTTCACCAAGGATCTCGTCCCGCTCCTCGTGGGGAGCATCATCGCGGCGCTTCTTAGCACGGTTTCTCTTCTCATTCTGGCCCCCGTGCTCCACGCCGGATTGTACAAGATGCTGATCCGTCGCGTGCGCGAAGGACGACCAGCCGAAATCGGCGATGTCTTCGGGTGCTTCGACCAGTTTGGTACGCTGTTCGTCACCGGGCTGGTATTCGTTCTGGCCGTCGCGGCTGCCTCGTTCCTGTGCGTCCTCCCCGGGATTTTCCTTGCGATTGCCTGGATGTATTCCACACCACTCATCGTGGACAAAAAGATGGGCATGGGGGATGCCCTTGGGAAAAGCTGGAACATGGTAGTGGCACAACTGGGTCAGCACATCGTGATGGTCATCATCATGGCGGTTGTTCTGGGAGTGTTGAATCTGACCGTCATCGGCTCGTTTTTCACGGCCCCTGCAGTCGTCGCGATTACGATGGCGATGTACTTTACGCTGGAAGGGATCGGTGCGACGGGCCAACCCGCTCCTGCGGCGCCGTATCCGCCTGCGCCGTCGGCGCCGCCGGCGGGGCCAGGGAAGTTCGCGGAGCCGCCGCCGCTCGCGGCGCCCGCCGCCGCGGCCGGGGCGGGGCTTTCCCAGGCGGGACAGGAGATTGACTCGGCCGTGAAGGGCTTCACCCAGCCTCCGCAGGCCGCCGCTCCGCAGCCGGCGGGTGGCGCGCGGACGCAGGCGCATCTCGTCTGCACAAGCTGCAGCCAGGCCGCCCCGCAGGCCGGGGCGTTTTGCAACAACTGCGGCGAGCCGCTCAAGGTGGCGTGCAGCGCCTGCAAGGCGGCGCTCGTCCCCGGCGCCGCGTTCTGCACGCAGTGCGGCGCGCGGTTCGTCTAGGGAGAATATGCGCCAAATCCGTTTCGTGCTCGCACCCCTCGCTCTCGCGGCCGCCTTCAATGCGTGCATGCTCTACGACCTCGTCGTCAAATCGGAGGAGGCGCCGCCTCAACCGCCGACGGCAGGCGCGCCGCCCGTCGAGATCGCGCCCGTCCCGGTCGAACCGAAATCGAAGGCCGAAGAGGAGTTTCTAGTGAAGGAAGACATCACCAAGGTCAGGCTCGACAACGGGCTCACCGTCATCGTCAAGGAGAACCACGCCGCGGCGGTTGTCGCCCTCCAGGCGTGGGTGCGCGCGGGGTCGGCCGACGAGGACGACGCGATCGCGGGGATCGCGCACGTCCACGAGCACATGCTCTTCAAGGGGACCAAGAAACGCGCGGTCGGCGAGATCGCCAAGGAGGTCGAGTCGTCGGGCGGCGAGATCAACGCATGGACGTCGTTTGACGAGACCGTATATCACATCGTCATGGCGGCGCGGCAGTTCGACAAGGGGATTGACATCCTTGCGGACGCCGTCATGTCCTCTTCGTTCGACCCGACCGAACTCACCCGCGAAAAGGAAGTCGTGCTCGAGGAGATCCGCCAGAACCGCGACATCCCGTCGCGCAAGGTAATGGACGATCTCTTCAGGCTGTCGTTCAAAAAACACCCCTACCGCCGCCCCATCATCGGGTCGGAGGAAACGGTCAAATCCCTCACTCGCGAGAAGATCCTCGCCTTTTACAAAAAGTGGTACGCGCCCGAGAACATCTTCGTGATTGTCGTCGGCGACGTCGACGCGAAGAAGGCGTTGGGCGCGGTAAAGAAGGCGTTTGCCGGGTTCGCGGGCAAGGCGCCCGAGCACAAACGCGCAAAGGAGCCGGCGCAAAAGGAGCCGGCCTCGGCCATCCTTCGCGACAAGGTCGTCGAGGTCCAGTTCGCCGCCGGCTGGCACATCCCGGGGCTCGAGCACCCCGACACCCCGGTCCTCGATCTCCTCGCGGTCATCATCGGCCAGGGCGAGTCGTCGTGGCTGCGCAGGGAGGTCCGGCGCGAAAAGGGCCTTGTCAACGACATCTCGACGTTTTCGTACACACCCATTGACCCCGGCCTGTTCGTTCTGGGCGCGGGGATCCCGGCATCGAAGCTCAAACCCGCGCTCGACGAGATGTACCGGGTTTTCTTCCGCGCAGCGCACCGGAAGGTCACCGAGGCCGATCTCGAAAAGGCGAAGGCGCTGCTCCTTTCCGACGTCGTGTACCAAAAGGAAACCGTGCAGGGTTTCGCACGAAAGATCGGTTACTACGAGCTCGTGACGGGCGATCTTTCGTTCGAGGAAAAATATCTTAGGGCAATCGCGCAGGTGACTCCCGACGACGTCCTCCGCGTCGCCGCGAAGTACTTCACTCCCGAAAACATGACCGCGGGCGCGATACTCCCGGACGAGAAGTCCGACCCGATGCTGGAACAATTCGCCAAGGAAGACCTCATTGCGCCCGCGAGCGCGGCGATCGCCGCGCTCGGGGCCCCCGCGGCCGCCGCCGCCGGCGGGACTTTCAAGAAAAAGCTCCCTTCGGGAATCACGCTCGTCGTCCGCGAAAATCACGCCGTCCCGCTGGCCGCCGCCAGGGCGGTTTTTCTGGGAGGATCGCTCTTCGAGGGACCGTCGACGGCCGGGATGAGCAACTTCACCGCGCGCATGCTCACCCGCGGAACCGGCAAGCACACTGCCGACGAGATCGCGCGCGAAATGGACATGATGGCCGGCGGCATAAGCGGCTTTTCGGGCCGCAACAGCATCGGTTTGCGCGGCGAGTTCCTCTCGAAGTACTTCGAGCGCGGGATGGGGATGTTCCTTGACAGCCTGGCCGACTCGCGGTTCCCCGAAGCCGAGATCGAAAAGGAGCGGCCCATAGTCGTTGAAGAGATTCGCAACCGCGAGGACGACCTGTCGGCCCTGGCGTTCGATCTCTTTGCGCACACGCTTTACAAAACCCACCCCTATCGGTGGGACCCGCTGGGCACCGAGAAGAACGTCCAGTCGTTCAAACGCGAGAACCTTTTGGACTTCTACAGGAAACTGCTCGTCCCCGCGAACCTGACGCTCGTGGTGACCGGAGACGTGAGCCCCCCGCAGGTTGCGGCGTTCGTCGAGGAGCGTCTGGGCGCATGGAAACCGGGCGAATTCGCCCCGGCAAGGCCGGCCGCCGAAGAACCGCTCAAGACGCCCCGCACGGCGTACAAATACAAGGAAAAGGAGCAGGCCCACATCGTCCTCGGGTTCATGGGTACGACGGTCCGCGACCCCGATCGACACGCCCTCGAGGTCCTCTCGACAGTCCTCGCCGGACAGGGCGGCAGGCTGTTCCTGGAGCTTCGCGACAAAAAGTCGCTTGCCTACGCCATCACGTCGTTCGCGCTGGAGGGCGTGGACCCCGGGTACTTCGCCGTGTACATGGCGTGCGCACCGGACAAGGTCGAGGTGGCGGTAGAGTCGATCAGGGAGGAACTAAGGAAGATCGCCTCGGAGCCCGTGGACCCGAAGGACATCGAGCGCGCGAAGAACTACCTTATCGGGACTCAGGAGATATCGCTCCAGCGCAACGCCTCAAAGGCGGCCCAGATGGCTTTTAACGAGGCATATGGGCTGGGCTGGGAAGAAACCTTCAGGTACGCCGAAAAGATCTCCGCGGTCGATGCGAAGGCGGTCCAGGAGGCCGCGAGGAAGTATTTGGATCAGTCGAGGTATGTCCTCGCGATCATCCGGCCGCAGGGGAAGAAATGAACGGGGGAATGATCAGATCTGCGGCAGCGGTTTCGCGTCGTGGCAGATCGTCGCGATCTCGATGACATCGCCCCGGAGTCTGTAGACGATCCGAAAGCTGTGGAAAATCTTTTCCTGTCGCGATGAACGCGCAGGCGTGTTCGGATCGGCGATCGCCTGTGGAGACCACCTTATCTGACCAGCCACCGTTCGAGCCTCATCTTCACTTCGTCGTGGGGAACTCCCTTGCCTTCGTCAAGCTCCTTCAAGCCCGCGTCGACTTTGAGACGAAAGTAGAGTTCGGCGATGATATCTTCCACCGAGGAGTTCTCCGGAAGCGTTTCTATCATCCGGATGACGGCGTTCTTCACTGGAGATATGGCAACCTCCTTGCGATCCGGCCCGCCCTGAGCACCCCCGAACACCGTTTGAACAACACCACGAACCTTGCCTCCGGAAAAGTCGTCAGGGTCGGCAGTTTCCCCGGGATCGGCACAAGGCTACTCGTCCTTCACCCTACCCCTGTTTGACTTGACCTCCGACCGCTTCGATTTTTCGGACAATCGGCGCTCCCGCGCCGCCCGTGTGGGCCTCGTCGGCCGGCGCATCTTGGGAACGAAGTTCAGGCGCTCGAGCCGCGCGCGAAGACGGCCAAAGGCGACGCGGAGGTTGTCGCTCAGTTTTCGCTCTTCCGACGCCGTGACGACCGTGCCGCTGGGCCGGTGGCGGAGGCGCACCGCGGTTTGGGTCTTGTTCTTGTGCTGACCGCCCGGACCGCCTGGGTTGAACGTCTCCACATCCGTGTCCCGATCAAGGGAAGCGTCGTCGGTCGGATACGGCGGCGGGCGCAGCGTGTTGTCCATCAAAACCTATCCTACCACATCTTGGTCGACATCGAGGCTGCTGGACGAGATGGACAACGCGGACCAGAGCCTTTCGCGCTGTTGAAAACTGGTAATAGGTGGAGGAGTTGGACGCCTGTGGGGAAAAGATTACCCCAAGGCGCCGGGTCGGCGTCTCTCTGAAGGAACGCTCCGGCCACCGTTCACCCGGCCGTTGAGCCTGATTT
>JACRCP010000105.1 GCA_016218965.1 Deltaproteobacteria bacterium
AAATCAGGCTCAACGGCCGGGTGAACGGTGGCCGGAGCGTTCCTTCAGAGAGACGCCGACCCGGCGCCTTGGGGTAATCTTTTCCCCACAGGCGTCCAACTCCTCCACCTATTACCAGTTTTCAACAGCGCGAAAGGCTCCCCAGTGATTTGGAGTGCGGCAGCTTGCTGCCGCCGTACCGCGAGCAAGCTCGCTTGAAATCAAAGCGCAAGCAAGCTTGCGCACTCCAAAACTTGAAACCACCGCCGCAGGTGTTAGGATTTGGGCGCCCGAAACGGATCGCGCACCGAAGGGGAACCGATGGAGTACAGGAGCGTCGCCGAGGCTCTGTTTCGGAGGCCGGAAGCACCGGGGAAGAAGGGCCGCGTGCTTTCGAAGCGCGAGGGCCGGTGGGTCTCCGGAGGATACGACGAGGTGCGGGGGAACGCCCGCTCAGTCGCCTGCGCGCTCGGGAGCCTGGGCCACGTCAAGGGGGAACGGATCGGGATCCTCTCGCGTTCGCGCGTCGAGTGGAACACGGCGGACTTGGGCATAGTGGCCGCGGGGATGATCACCATCGGGATCTACGAGACCTCGACCCCCAGGCAGTGCGCGTTCATCCTGAACCACGCCGAGGTCGCGACGTGCTTTGCCGAGAATGTCGCGCAGGCCGAAAATCTGCTGAGCGTCGCCGACCAGATCCCGACGCTCAAACGCATCGTCCTGTTCGATCCGGCATCCAGCATCCAGCATCCGGGGTCCAGCATCCAGGTTCTTGCGTTGAACGATTTGCTCTCGCGCGGCCGCGCGTTCGACGAGGGAAACTCCGGTTGGTTTGACGCGTCGCTCGATTCCATCGGGCCCGACGACACCGCCATCATCGTCTACACCTCGGGCACGACCGGGGACCCCAAGGGCGTCGTGCTGACGCACAGGGCCATTCTTGCCGTGACCGAGGCCACGCAGAGGGCCTCGGGGCTTTCGTCGGGTGACGAGGGCATCGTGTTCCTTCCGCTCGCGCACGTTCTCCAGCGTACGAGCAACTACGTGGGGATGTGGGTCGGCGCAAGCGGGGCGTTCGCCGAGGGCATCGACAAACTTGCGGACAACTTGAGGGAGATCCGCCCGACCACGTTTTCGGCCGTCCCCCGCGTGTTCGAAAAGATCCACGCGAGGGTCCTCGCCGAAGTCGCCCGCGGAAATCCGCGCCGGCAGGCCATTTTTCGCTGGGCGATCTCCGTCGGCAAGGAGTATGGAAGGCGCGTGCGCGAGAAGCGGCCAGTGCCGTTCGGATTGCGGATCAGGCACACCGTCGCCGATCGCCTGGTCTTCCGAAAGATCAAGGCCGTCTTCGGCGGCCGCGTGCGGGCGGCATTTTCGGGTGGCGCGCCGCTCTCGCCGGAGATCGAGGAGTTCTTCGACGCCGCCGGAGTCCCAATCCTCCAAGGCTATGGGCTTACCGAGACCGCCGCGCCGTGCCACGTGAACCGCCTTCACGACCGGAAACTGGGAACCGTCGGAAGGCCCATCGAGGGCGTCGAGGTCAAGATCGCGCCCGACGGCGAGGTGTGCCTGCGCGGCCCGAGCATCTTCAAGGAGTACTACAAGGACCCCGCCGCCACGAAAGACGCGTTCGACGAAGAGGGGTTCTTCAAGACCGGGGACATAGGCGAGATCGACGCCGACGGGTTTCTCAAGATCACCGATCGGAAAAAGGACCTGATCGTCACGTCCGGAGGCAAGAACGTGGCACCCCAGCCGATAGAAAACGCCCTCAAGGCGACCGGGTACATCAGCCAGGCGGTCGTCATCGGCGACCGCCGGAACTATGTCACGGCGCTCGTCGCGCTCGACCCCGACGAGGTCCGCCTGTGGGCCGGGCGCAGGGGGATTTCCGAAACCGGGTCCACAAGGCTCGCGGAACACCCCGAAGTCCTCGCCTTTGTCGGGGAACTGGTCGCGAAGGTGAATGCGGACCTGCCGCGCTGGGAGCAGATCAAAAAATTCAAAGTCCTCCCGCGCGAGCTCACGATCGAGGATGGCGAGATCACCCAGACGCAGAAGGTCAGGCGGAAGGTCGTCGGCGAAACGTACAAGACACTGATCGACTCGATGTACTCCGAACCTGTTTGACTTGACCGGGGCGGTCCACTACCATCTTGGATGACGCCATGAAGATCACGGTCGACAAAGGGTCATTCTGGTTTCTGCAAAAGGGCGCCACACTCGAACTCTCGGACGAGCGCCAGCTCGACATGCTCGTGCAGCAGGTGTTTGCCCGGGGACGCGAGGCCGATCTCAATAGGCTTTTTTCGCTGGCGGGGACGGGCGCGATCAAGGGATCCCTCCGCCGGATTCGCCGGTTTCTTCCAGTCGAGGTCCGTGCGTTCTGGGAGGAGTATTTTGAAAATATTGACCAATCTGCAGCATAGCATTTTGCGCGCCGCATGCGAGATCCCGGACCGCGATCACTTCTACCTTGCGGGAGGGACCGCACTCTCGGCGTTCTACCTCGAGCACCGCGCCAGCCACGACATAGACATGTTCACGGGCGTCGCCGAACTGGTGGGACCGTTCAGTCACGGGCTTCAGGCGGCGCTCGTGCGGGCGGGGTACACTACGGCACGCACGCGCGGGTACGACACCTTCGTCGAATTGACAGTCTCCCGCAGCGAGGAAGGCACGGTGGTGCACCTCGCGCAGGAGTCGCCTTTTCTTCTCGAACCGCCGGTCCCGGCGACGGAGTTTCCCGGTCTGATGGTTGGCAGCTTGCCGGACATCGCCGCCGGAAAGCTTCTGGCGCTCTTCGGCCGCGCCATGGTTCGTGATTTCATAGACGTGTATTTCCTGACGAAGGAACGGTTCACCGTTCAACAGCTCTGCGATTTTGCAGCCCGCAAAGACCCCGGTTTCGACCAGTACTGGCTTGGCGTCGCGATGGAAAGGATCGAGACTTTCCCCGACGATTCGCCGGACCTTCACATGATGGTCAAGCCGTGCGCCATGGCCGACATGCGTGCGTTTTTCAAGGAATGGCGGGCCTCAATAGCGGCTTCGCTTGCCGGGGACCCGCCGCCGTCGGGGTAGTCTTCTGCCGGCCCGGACCCGACCTTTTCTGCATCCGATGTTGAGGTGCGCTGGATGTTCAAAACGGTTCCGTTCGCGGTTTTTGCGATCCTGCTCGCCGCCTGCGGCGGCGGGGGCGGGGGAGAGGAACGAGGGACGAGGGACGACGGGATGAAGGACGCGGGGATCGCGGACGGCGGCGCAGGGGACGCGGGAGAGGCCGACGGCGGAACGGACGACTCGGGAACCCCGCGTTTGTACCGCGCCGAAGACGGCGTCATGAAGACGCTTGACGGCCACGTCATCTTTCTTCGCGGCGTCAACTATTCGGGCACGGCCAAGTGGGCCCCGGGACACCTGGCCGAGATGACCGCGGCGGACGTCGAAAGGCTGATTGCCTACGGCTCGAACTCCGCGCGGCTGCTCACCTTCTGGAACGCCGTCGCGCCCGATCCCGGGGGCGGGTTCGATCAAGCGTTCATTGAGGCGTACCTCGATCGTGTGAAGTTGCTCGACGAGGCAGGGCTGTTCATCATCATCGACATGCACCAGGACCTGTGGGGCGAGCCGTTCGCCGTCCACGGCGCGCCGGGATGGGCCTGCCCCGACGAGATCAAGGAGGGCTACAAGGAAACCTCGCCGTGGTGGGCGAACTACGTCTCGGACCAGGTGACGGGGTGCTTTGACAACTTCTACGCGGACACGGCGCTGCAGGACTCGTTTGCCACGGCGTGGGCCGAGGTGGCCCGGGCCGTCTGTCCCGTCGAGCGCGTGATCGGGTTCGACATCTTAAATGAGCCGTGGCCCGGCTCGGGGCTCACGGACCCGTCTTTTGACAACAAGGTCCTGATGGCGTTTTACGAGCGCGTGATTGACGTGGTCGAAGAGGCGTGTCCGGGCCGGTTGTATTTCGCCGAGCCCTCGGCCGCGTTCACATTTGGTTTTGCCAAGGAGATCCGGATTCCAAAAGGGTTGGAGGACCGCGTCGTGGTCGCGCCGCACTTTTATCCGTCGGAGGTCCACGAGCCGGGGACAGACGGGTACAAGGGTCCAATCGAAGACCTCGAAAGCAGGTTGCTCGAGTCGATCGGGGGCTATCTTGACCACGGTGTTCCGCTCTGGCTGGGCGAATTCGGCGGGATCATCACGAACCCCAACTTCGACGCCTACATGCGCGACCTGCACGCGCTTCTGGCGAAGCACAGGGTCCCGAACGCGATCTGGGACTACTGCCGCGGTCAGGGGTTCTGCTTCTTGGACGAAGAGAGCAAGCTCAACGCCGTGTTCGATGACGTGTACACGGTCCCCGTGCCGACGCTTCTGCCGTCGAAGGCGGCGTTGAGCGCGGACTGGGCCTCGGGGACGGTTTCCGCCTCGTTCGACTGCGTCGTGGGGCGCGGGATGACGGTCATGCTCAACCGCCCGACCTCGACGTGTGCCGCTGAGCCGACGGGGATTCTCGGCCCCTTCACCCCCGGCCCAGGTTTCTCCCGCGCCGACTGCCTCGCCCCCGGCGCGCTGAAGGTGACGTGCGCGAGGTAGCCGTTCGCTCGTTTGTCGTCACGGTCCGCAACTACGCCGCCGCCGTCGGCCAGCGCGTGGGCCTGGAGTGACTCACTTCACCCGCAGCCAGAGGTCGCGGTATTCCCAGTTGTAAGTGGCGGGCTCGGCGGGGTTGTCGATCCCGGTGAAGCTGAAGTCCACGTCAATGGTGTCCTTGGCGCCGAACGAGAACTCCGTAACGTTTGGCGGGGCGTTCAGGGTTGCAAGCGGGTTCCGGCTTTCGCCGATCGACATCATCAGCGAACGGCGTTGGGAGCGAGTAGCTTTTGCGGGGCGTTTTTTTTCACGGATTGCTCCCGGGGGCGAAGATACTGGAAGGGCGGGGGACAATCAAACCGGAGGGCAAAAACCGGAACAGGGGTATCTCCCTGACGCCAGTACCCACTCGGCAGCGAAATCCCTCCGGCCAACGCAAGGCGGCCAAGTATTTCCGGCACGCTTCCTTCGTGGAAAACCGTCTCTCCAACTCCATCACCGTCCTGGGGTAGTCTTCCA
>JACRCP010000004.1 GCA_016218965.1 Deltaproteobacteria bacterium
CACGAGCGGAACGCCCATCAACGACGCTGGGAGCTACGTGCTCGAAGTGACGGCCTCCGACCTTGCGGGGAACACGGCCACGCGAACAGTGAACTTCACGATCCAAGGAATGGCCCTCCCCGAGTTCAAGTACGCGATCTGCGCGACCGGAAACGTCACCATCGAGAACAATGCACTGGTGCGGAGCAAGGACTGCCAGAGCGGCGCGCTGGGCGACCACGGCTACGTCGGGGCCGACGGCAATGTCTCGATGAGCAACAACTCCACTGTCCGAGGCGGAATCGTCGCGGGCGGGAACTTGAGCATGGGCAACAACTCGCACCTCTGGGGCGACGCCTTCCTTGGCGGGACCAAGAGCGGCGGCGGGATCGTCCACGGGACGATCTCGTACCCAACGCCAGACCCGTCCCCGTGCTCGTGTACATATGACCTCGCGGGCCTGCTCGACGAGAAGGAAGTACACAACGACAACGAGGCGCTCGCCGCCGACCCCGCCATCGCCCCGTATCTGGTGAACGGCGGGCTGGAACTCCCGAACAACGCGCACGTGACCCTGCCCACGGGCGACTACTACTTCGACCACGTGACCCTGAACAACAACGCGGTCCTCGGCGCGGCGGGCGGCGACGTGTACCTCTACGTGAGACACAGCTTCGTGATGGCCAACAACAGCCGCTTGGAAAGCCCGTGCGCGAGCGCGCCGATGTTCCGCATCTACGCGGGCACCAACACCAGTGCAGGCGAGCAGTTCACGTTCGTCAACAACACCGAGACAAGAGCGCTGGTCTACGCCCCGCTGGCCGCCGTCGAGTTCAAGAACAACACGACGTTCTGCGGCGCAGCGTTCGTCAAGACCGCGACCCTCAAGCAGAACGCCAAGGTGTACCTCGACGAGACAGTCTGGGCAGGGGTGCCGGAGGTGTGGTGTGAGTAGAAACTGAGCAGGCGCCTCCCGACGGCCGCTCGTCAGCCCACCAAGGCCGCATGAGCACACCCGGCCGCGTCCGGCTCGTTGCCGGGGCTCCGGACGTGTGCTAGATTCCCAGGCGGTGAAAACCGCTCTTGAGATTCTAATGGGCGGGTTGGCGGAGCGGCGGATTGAATGCCTGCTTGTCGGCGGTCACGCCCTTCCGGTGTTCGGGGTTGTTCGTCAGACGGTGGATGTCGACTGCCTCATTGCGGAGGGCAGCCTTCCCGGGATCGCGGACGTGCTCGCACGCGAGGGCTATGCCGAGAAGGAGAGAACGCCGAACTTCGTGCGGTACCGGCACCACTCGGCGCACCTGATGGACGTGGACGTTCTGCTGGTCGATCAGGGCACATTCGACAGGATGCATAAGGAGAGCGTTTCCAGCCAAGTGGGCCCGGTGGCGGCCCGCGTGCCGTCGCTGCCGCATTTCATCGCGCTCAAGCTCCACGCCATCAGAAACAACCCGAAACGCGAGCCCAGAGATGTGGCGGACATCGTGGACTTGCTCAGGGCAAACCCGGACGCGATCGCGGCTTCCGAGCTCGGGGAACTCTGCGCGAAATACGGCCCCGAAGGCATCGATCAGAAACTGGAAGGGTATCTGTGATGGAGCATCTCGACCTCCCCCGATTCGACGTTCCCGAGACGGCGCCGAAACCCGTGGAGCCGGTCGTGTTCCACGAGTGGCTTCTCGAGAACATGAGGCTTTTCAAAAAGGCGGTCGACCCCAAGCGGATTTGTGACCAGCCCGCACGGCGCCCGGCCGGCGCGCGCTTCGTTCTGAGATAGCTTGAAGGCGTCGCTCCGAACCCCCGAGTGTCGACAGGAACTCGCATCGGGGTTTCGGGGTTACGCCTGCTTCTGCGGGGGTTCCATCTTGTTGATGGCCTCGGGCGTGAAGCGGTGCTCGGCCTCCTCGCGCGTGAGCTTGCCCGTGAGCCACGAGGTGTTCATGGGGTACTCGTCGGGGTGCCAGATGGTCATGAAGAGATGCCAGACCAGGATTGAGAGCACTGCGAGGACGGCCTCGTAGAAGTGGATGGTGCGCGCGACCTCGATGATCCAGCCGGGCCAGGTCGAGGGGACCGATTTAGGGAACCAGAGGACGAAACCGGTAATGGCCATGATGGCGGTGCCCCAGACGAGCGCCCAGAACTCGGCCTTCTCGGCGTAGTTGAAGACGCCGTACCTGGGCCTGTCTCCGCTCTTGCCGCGGTAGAACCGCAGGGTGCCCAGCAGTTCCTTGAGGTCGCGCCAGGAGGGCAAAAGCTCGAAAAGCACGCCCCGGCCGCGGGGGTTGTTGACGAGGTAAAGAAACAGGAACGCGAAGTCGAGGGTCATCACCACTGCGGAGGCGCGGTGCACCAGGGAGCGCACGGCCTCGGTCACGCCAAACGAAAAGAGCCAGCGCACCCAGAACGCGTCGGGGACCTTGAGCATGAACCCGGTGACCGCGAGCACGCTGAACGTGACGAAGAGCACCGCGTGCAGGCCGATTTCGAACGGGGTCATCCGTCGGACGGTCGCCGCCGTCCTGCCGGCGGCGAGCTTCCTGCGCACCGCCCACCCCCATACCACGAAGTTGTGCAGGAGCATCGCGCCGATCGTGAGAACGATGATGATGATGTAGGCGTTTCTGACCACGCCCTGGACCCAGAACTCCTTCGCCTTGGCCGCGACCTTGTGCGAAAAACTCATGATGAAGCTGGGGCTCACCTGGCCGTGGCACTGGCCGCAGGCCGCGCCGCGGTTCGAGATGTTCATGCGCGACTTCGGGTGCGACGATGGAAGGGAGTGGTGCGCGTCGTGGCAGTCGGCGCAGGTTGCGCTGGAACCGAGCGTCCCGCGCTGCGTCAGGCCGTGAAAGTCCTTGAGGTAACTGTCGACCGGCGACGTATCCAGCGCGTAGCGCTTCATCATGCGCTCATTGCCGTGGCACCAGATGCAGACTTGCGTCGACGCCCACGTGCGGGCGTCGCCGGCCCGCCCCCTCAGAGACGTCATGTCGTGGTCGCCGTGGCAGGTGACGCAGGTCGGAACGTCGTGGTTCCCGTGAAGAAGCGTCCGGCCGTGCCCGCCGGCCTTGAACGCCTTCGCCTCGTTGAGGTGGCACCGCTGGCAGACCTCGATGATCCCCGATCGCGAGGTGGTGGACGCGGGCGAGTCCGAACGCAGGATCGAGTGTGCGCTGTGGCAGCTCGTGCAGGTCGCCGCGTGCTTGCCTTCCTTGAGCGCCTGCCAGTGGACCGACTGCTTGTAGCGCGTGATCAGGTTGCGCTTGGCGATGTCCTCTTCCTTGTTGAGCTCCTCGCTCGAGTGGCAGCGGCCGCACGTTTCGGGCTCGTTTAGGGGCGCCATGGCGGAGTTGGGCGACGACATCGGGAGTATCTGGTGCCCGCCGTGGCAGCCGTTGCAGTACGGCGCGTGGGGGCTCTTTGCCTTGAACCCCTTCCCGTGCGCGTCGGTTTCCGTGTAGAGGCGCTGTTCCTTCTCGTGGCAGGTCGCGCAGCCGAGGGTGAGGGGCGCGGGCGCATGCGGCACGTTCTCGAAAGAAACCGCGCCGGTGTGGCAGTCGGTGCAGCCCATTCCTTCGTGCGCCGAGCCTTTGAGCGCGTCGGGCGGGACGTGGAGTTTGAGCTTTTTGCCCCGCTCGGTGGCGGCCTCGAGATCCTTTTCGCCGTGGCAGGCGAGGCAGTCCTTGTCCGCGGGTGCGGCGTGCGCCGACTCAAGAACGGCGAGGAATGCGAACAGGGCGAAAAGGCATGCGACGCGTGTTTTCATCGGGTGACCTCTCTCTTTCCGAAACCGGGGAGCGGACACCGCGCGCCGTCAAGCCCTTCGACAAGCTCAGGGCCAGCCGCCGCAGTCCAGGACCCGGTCAACTCCCTGCAAGCCGCGAGGCCATCGCGAAGTAGATCAATACGACCAGCGCCACGCCCAGACAGAAGGCGATGAAACCCGCCGGCAGCGCTATCCACTTCCACGACTCCCACTCGTCCCGGACCCTGTGGGCGTCGACCTCACCGTCGCGCTCCCATCGTTCGTACTGCCGCCCGCGCTCGTGCAGCATTTCGGTCTTGCTCACCCTCCCCGAGAAGATCACCGGGTCCAGCGGGAATTTCTCGGGGCGGAAGTGGACGTTGAAGAAGTGGAAGGTGAATATGAACCCCGCGGCCAGCAGGGCCTCGTCCGAATGGATGATGAGCGCGGCGTTGATCAGCCAGCCGGGGAGAAGCCGGGTGAACGTTTCGGGGAACCACATCACGAGGCCGCTCAGCCCGATGATGGCCACGCCCCAGAAAACCGCGAGGTAGTCGAACTTCTCCCAGTACGTCCAGCGGTCGAACTGCGGCTTGGGGCCCTTTCCGAAGAACCACTTTTGATGGGCGACGAAGTCGCGCAGGTCCTGCATGTTGGGCATGGGCGAGTCGGGGCCGAACACGATTCCCGCGATCCGGCGAAGACTTGTCCGTCCCGACGCCGGGTCGCGCCACGCGGCCCTCCCGCGCACGAAATTGATGAGCACCTCCGAAACGTGCACCGCAAAATAGAAGATGGTGATGATCGCGCCGACGCGGTGGATGATGGCGGCCACGGCCTGTCCGCCCATCGCCGAGAGCAGCCACTTCGCCCAGTCGGTGTAGTAGAACTTGAGAGGCATTCCGGTGAGCACCAGCAGGAGAAAGCTCAGGATTATCAGGCCGTGCAAAAAACGGTCGACCGGCCTGAAACGCTGGAACTGCTCGGGGTCGGTCCGCATGCTGTGCTTCTGCTCGCGGAAGTCCTTGGAGTCCCCGGTGAAGAGCGCCATCGAGCGGAAGAGCCACAGCAGGCTGTGAAGGGCGAAGAAGGCGAAGGTGCCCAGGAGCAGCACGGTCATGAACCAGAATATGTAGTAGAGCTGGGGGTGGTTCTTTTTGTCGGTGTGGTCGGCGTGTACGATGTACCCCGCGAAGTTGGGGTTCGCCTTCCGGTGGCACTTCTTGCACGTGTCGAGGCGGTTCTTGTCGCTGATGTGCGACGCCGGATCGGAGCTTTTCTGGATGTCGTGGTGGCCGTGGCAATCGTAGCACGTGGCGACCCCCTCGCGGCCGAGCGCGATTGCCTTGCCGTGGAACGTCTCGCGGTAGCGCTCGAGCCGGTCCTGATGGCAGCCGCCGCACTTCCGGTCGGCCTTGATCCGGAATTCGGGCGACGAGGGCTTGTCGATCTCGTGGGAGGTGTGGCACGTTATGCAGATGGGACCCCGCGCGTCAAAAGACGCGAGGAGCTTCCCGTGGATGCTCTTGTTGTACGTTTCCTCGACAAGGACGTGGCACTTGCCGCACGTGTCGGGGACTTTGTCCTTGAAGATGCGGGACTTCTGGTTCGTCGCCGGCTGGATGTCGTGAACGCCGTGGCAGTCGTTGCAGTTGGGGGCGACGATCAGCCCGTCCACAAGCAGCGCGCGTCCGTGGATCGAGTCAACGAAGTGGGGCACCGCCTCTTTTTCTTTGATGTTGTGGGTCTTCAAGACCTCCTTGTTCTTGTGGCACTCGCCGCACGTGTTCGGCAGGTTGAACTTGTTGGTCCTCGACTGGCGGTTGGCCGAAGGGATGATGTCGTGGGCGCCGTGGCAGTTCGCGCAAGTCGCGGCGGCGCGATCGCCGCGCTTGTACGTCAATCCATGAATGCTCTCGGCGTATTCCTTTTCGGTCTTCTCGTGGCAGTTGGCGCACGAAAGTTCGAGAGGCTTCCCGTCGTTGTGCGGGGCAGTGTCGAATGTTTTTGCGCCGGCGTGGCAGTCGGTGCACGAGAGGTCCCGGTGGACCGAGTGCTTCAGCGCGTCGGGCGCGACAAAGAGCTTCAGTTTCTTCCCCCGCGCGGTTGACGCGTCGAGGTCCTTCTCCCCGTGGCAGCCCATGCAGTCGGCGTTCGACGTCCCCGCCAGGGCCGCGGGACCGCCAACGGCAAGGCACAGAAGAGATGCAGCCGAAGCCGCGACAAACCGTTTCATGTGGCAAAACCTTTCGCGCAGGGGCATCTTTCCGTACGCACCGGTTAATGTTCTACAAGCAGCTTGGTTACTGGCGGAGGAGGGTCAGGTTACTTTTCTGTCAGGCAGGTATCTAGGGCGTTCACCCCATGGGCATGCCGCCGTTTCCTACAGGTCGCATGAAAACCCGTCCGTGAACCGGCAAAAGATGCGTGGAATTCACTGATCGACCGGCAGAAACCGCAACGCGATCGACCCACTGCCGTGTGTTTGTGGCGGGGGGGTGGGTTCCCACCCTTATTTGTCCCACTTCCCTGCAGCGCGCAGCGCCGCCACCACGTCGGCCGCGCGCGCCTTGAGCGCCACGTAGTCGGTCTTGGCCACGCGGTTGAGCGGCATCCGTCCGCTTTCGAGCACTTCCACGTGGCTTGGGCGCGAGTACGACGAAAGGTCGCGCGTCGCCTCGATCACATCCGAAGGGGTGACGGCATGCCCCTCGGCGCACTCGACAAAGACGATGATCGCCTCGCTGTAGACCTCGTGCTCGGCGCCGAGGCAGGCGGCGGCCGAGACCATTCCCCGAAGCTTCTGCATGATGTGGTTCTCGACGTCTTCGGGGAAGACCTGGTAGCCCTTGGGCTTGATGACGAGCTTCGCGCGTCCGGCGAAGTGAAGGCCGTTTTTGTCGTACGACCCGAGGTCGCCGGTGTAGCACACGCCGTCGGTCGAGATCGTTTTGGCCGTGTTTTCGGGGTCGCCGAGGTAGCCCAGGAACACCTGCGGCCCTGAAAAGCAGACCTCGCCCAACTCGCCCGTTCCAAGGGGGTCGCCGGCCCCGCCCCCCGGCGTCATCGGACCGCGCACGGAAAGCGGCGCAAGCGGCATGTCGAACCCGATCCCCAGGGCAAGGTCGTCGACGCCGGCGTCGATGTCGGTGTAGGTGCAGAACCCGGCCGTTTCGGTCAGCCCCAATCCGGTCCCGATGGTCGGCGCCATCGCCTTCAGTTTCTCGAGGAACTGGCGCGACACGGCCTGGCCGCCGTAGATCGCGAAACGGAGGCTCGAAAGATCGAAGCTGCCGTACTTCGAGAGCCTCCACTCCATGTTGAAGAGCGCCGGGATCTGCCCGAGCACGGTGACGCGGTGCTTTTGGATTGCCTCCAGGCTTTTTGCGGGGTCGAAGATGTGGAGAATGACCGAGATCCCCCCGGCGTACACCGTCGTCGAGAGCTGTTCAGTCAGGCACCCGACGTGCGAGGGCGGGAGGTTGACCAGCATCCGATCCGCGCCCCGGAACTCGAACGCGGCCGCAAGCCCGATGTTCTGTACGAGGATGTTTTCGTGGCACAGGAGCGCGGGCTTGGGCGAACCCGTCGAGCCGGTCGTGAAGATGATCAGGCAGGGATCCCTTTTCCCAACGGCGCGCCGCGCCCGGCGGACCGTCCCGAACACCGCGCTTTTCAGGTATTGCGCCTTGATGTCGCGGACGAAATCGGTGACCCACACCGCACCCGGCAGGATTCCGTCCGCCTCCTTCTGAAACTGGACCCAGGTCCTGACCGACGGCGCCGAGCCGACCACTTCCCTGAAGACGGGCCGGAGCTGCGGGGCGCCGGCGAAAAAGACAGCCTTCGGGCGGATCCTGTCGATGCAGTACCGCACCTCCTTCGCCTTGAGCCGCAGGTCCAGCGGCGCCGCGATGATCCCGGTCCGGAAGCAGGCGTACAGAAGGTAAATGTGTTCTTTGAGGAGCGGAAGCGACGTCGCAACCACGTCGCCTTTTTTTAGGCCGATCGAAAGGAGCTTCGCCGCAAAGGCGTCCACGGAG
>JACRCP010000097.1 GCA_016218965.1 Deltaproteobacteria bacterium
ACGTTGGTTTGTACATGCTGGAAGAGTATTCATCCCACGTAGATTTGTCGATCCCCCTGCGTGATAAATCGCATAAGGCAACGTATGATCACATATGATCACGACCATACATTCTCGGAGGGGTTTTTACGGACGAATCAACCTTGCGTTCCAACTCCTTCAACTGGGTGGCCAACGCCCTCTGTACTTGCATGACCTCACGCAGCCTGATGAAGGCCCGCACGACGAAGATGCTGGCCTCGACAGCATGTGGGGTGTTGAGGACGCTCGCCGCCATGACCGCGCCGTGCTCGGTGAACGCTCTCGGAAGGTATGGTGAGAACTTGAGATGCCGGAGGTGATCACAATTTGTGATCACCTCGCGCTTCTCATCGGCTGTCAGTGTGAACATGAAATCCAGCGGAAACCGTTTGGCATTGCGCGTGATTGCCTGATTGAAAGTCCTGGTTGCCGTCCCATAGACTGCCGCCAAATCGCTGTCGAGGATGACCCTCTGACCCCGAAGGGTCAGGATCCTGGGAATCAGCTGGTCAGCTGGAATCAACACTTGCTTGTCACTCTGCAATCCCATTGATGCCTCATCGCTCAATCCGGGAGGTGGTCACAGATTGTGACCACCTCGACCAATCCTGAAACTCCCCCAACCCCCTCTTGCTCCAACAGGGGGGCATTCCAACAGGCGCGTCGAGCCCTTCGACACGCTCTGGGCAGGCCGCCGCGCTCCAAAAGACCCCAAATCACAACCTGAACTGCGCTCCGAGCAGGGCCATCAGGTTGAGCGGGTCGAGGGCTGAGCTTTTCGGTTTCACGACCACGTACTCGGCGGCGAACTCGACGGTCAAACCCGCCATCTTGTGGAAGTCCCACTGGACGCCCGGGGCGGCGCCGGCGCTTAAGACCGCGCCGCCGGCGCCACTGTAGTAAGGGACTTGGACGCCAACGTAGGGCTTGACGGCGCCGTCGGCGTTGTGGACGAAGAACGTCGCCCTGGGTTTGACGCCAAGGTCCTTTGAGACGACTACGGCCGCGCCCAGTTCGACCCAGTCGGCCAGGCCGTAGCCCAGGTGGACCTCGCCGGCGTAGGTCAGGTATTGGACCTGGAGAATCCCTTTGGCGCCGAGGAAAAACTGGCTGTTGTGCGGATACGGGCCTTCGGGTTTCGGGGTTGCGGGCGTCGCCTCGGCCTTGACGACGGCAGGTTCGGGCTTGCCGGCCTGACCGGTGCTGGTCTCCCCGGCCGGAGCCGGAACGGGAGCACTGGCCGCCTGCGGCGTCTGCGTTGCTCCCCTACGTTCGTCCGGCTGCCCGGGAATCTTCACTTGCGAAGGGGTGCGCTGGAGGTCCACGACATCGACAGGGACGGGCGCGCGATCTTTTGCCCAGACGTAGGCGCTCGATGGGAAGATGAACGCCAGCGCCTCGGGGATGATGTCCAAAAACTCCTCTTCGTTCCCGCCTTTTAGGCGCTTGCCGTACATCTGCTCGATGTTCCCCTCGCGGATGTTGATGAGCTTCAGGTTGACCGTGTACGAAGACCCGAGCTTCCCCACGCTCCCCATGAGGATCTTGTCCACGCCCAGCGCGCCGCCGATGGCGACCATGCAACTCGTGTCGGTGCACCCGGCCATCTGTTTCTTCTGCTCGTACCCGAGCATCGCGTCCACTTCCTTTGAGCCGATGACCCTGGCGTCCTTCATCTTGGACATCTCCAGAAGGAGCATGTCGGTCACGATGCTCGACACCTTCGCCTCGACGCCCTGCGCATCGAGCTGGAAAAAGGCGACCTTGAGCGGCTGGGGCTTCGGCGCGGGTTTGGCGGCCTCCGGTGCGGTCTGCGCGGCGGAGGCGGCGGTGAACGCCAAAAAAACCGCGGCCGTCAAGAAGCAACGAAACAACGCGCGACGCCAGCCCATGCTCACCTCCCGCTCCTTGGTGAAGCAAGTGCCTTATAACTTATCAAGGCGTGTTTCCGCAACGCGAATCCGCCAAAATCCCAGAAAATCCAATCCGACTTGCCCGCCGGTCTTATCTTTGGTAATCAATGGACCCAGTGAGCACCGTTCTCATCATAGACGACGACGAAACCATGCGCGAGGGGTGCGCGGCGGTCGCCAGACGCATGGGCCACAAGGTCCTTACCGCGGCGGGCGGGCGAGAAGGCATCGACATCTTCGTCGAGCGCGGGGCGGACTTCGTAGTTTCGGACATGAAGATGCAGGGTGTCGACGGGCTCGAGGTCGTCCGCGGGATCCGCGAGCACACCCCCGACGCGCTCATCATGATCATCACCGCCTATGCCGAGGTGACGACTGCCGTGGAGGCCATGAGGCGGGGCGCGTGGGACTTCATTACCAAGCCGTTCAACCCCGACGTGCTCAGGCAGAAGATTGAAAAGGCGCTCGAGGTCGCGAGGCTCCGGCGGGAGCAGGAGGTGCTCGTCGAGAGGAACCGGGTCCTCTCCGAGGAGATCAAGGATTCCGCAGGCGTCAAGACCCTCATCGGCTCGTCCAAACCGATGACCGAGGTCATGTCGTTGCTCGCGAAGGTGGCCGTGACGGATTCGAGCGTGCTCATCACCGGCGAGAGCGGTACCGGGAAGGAGCTGGTCGCCCGCGCGATCCACGATCTTTCAAACCGTTCGAAAGGTCCCTTCATCAAGGTGAGCTGCGGGGCGTTGGCCGAGACCCTGCTCGAGAGCGAACTGTTCGGCCACGAGAAGGGGTCGTTTACGGGGGCCATCAGGCGGAAACTGGGGCGCTTCGAGCTGGCGCACGGGGGGACGCTCTTTCTGGACGAGATCGGCGACATCAGCCAGTCGATCCAGTTGAAACTCCTCCGGGTGCTCCAGGAGCACGAGTTCGAGAGGGTCGGAGGTGAGGAGACCATCAGGGTGGACGTGCGGTGCATCTCGGCCACAAACAAGAACCTTCAGGAGGAGGTAGGCAAGGGGCGGTTCAGGGAGGACCTCTTCTATCGGCTGCACATCATCCCCGTCCGGATCCCGCCGTTGCGCATGAGAAAAGAGGACATCCCGGTCCTTGTCGCCCATTTCATCGAAAAACTCGGCCCCCGCACGGGCGGCAAGGTGAAGACCATCTGTCCGGAGGCGATTGACCGGCTGGCCGCCTATGACTGGCCGGGGAACGTCCGGGAGCTCGAGAACGCCATAGAGCAGACGATGGTGTTTTGTGAAGAGGAGGTCATCGGCCTGCGCGATCTTCCGCAGAGCGTCACGGGGGCGCCGATCGCGGTGCGGCGGGGCGTCGGCGGCGAGATCACCGACGTCCATATCCCCGACGGCGACATCCCGCTCGACCCGATGCTCGAGGACATCGAGCGCAAACTCATACAGGCCGCCTATGACCGCGCCGACGGGGTAAAGGCCGAATGCGCCAGGATACTGGGCATCAAGACGAGCGCGCTCTACTACAAGCTCGAGAAATACAAGATCGGCGGAAAAGAATGAGGGCGCCGCCCCGGCGCCCGCGCAACAACGTAGGGGCGGCTGAAGCGCAACGGAGTCCGCCCGTTTGGCTTTTCGAGGACGCGTGAAAGGCGGCATCGGCGTCATCATCAACCCGTACTCCCGGCAGAACCGGAAGAACCCCGAGGGGGTCCGGAAGCTGGGGTACATCATCGGCGACCGGGGCTCGTGCGAGGCGACCAGGAGCCTCGCCGACGTCGAGCGCGTGGCGCGGGAGTTCCTTCACAAAGGCGTCGAGATCCTCGCCCTCTCGGGCGGCGACGGGACGAACCACGTCACGATCTCGACGTTCATCAAGGTCTACGGCGACCACCCGCTCCCGAAGATCGCGCTGATGCGCGGCGGGACGATGAACACGATTGCCAAGTCGTTCGGCATCAAGGGGACGACCGACACCATCCTCTTCAACATCGTCGAGAAATACCACACGGGGGAACCGTTCAGGACGGTGCGCCGCCCAATCATGCGGATTGGCGACGGCAAGTACGGCTTCCTGTTCGGAAACGGGGTGGTGCACAACTACCTGGCCGAGTACTATTCGACGGGGCGCCCCAGCCCGTGGCGCGCGGTCACCACGCTGTCCCGCGCAGTGGCGTCGGCCACCATCGACGGCGACTTCTCGCGCCGCATGTTCAGGACGTTTCGGGCCAAGGTCTGGGTGGACGGCGAGAAGTGGGACCCCGAGGAGTACTTCGCCGTCATGGCGGCGACCATCGTGGACATAGGCCTGGGCTTCAAGCCGTTCGTGAAGGCCGCGGAGAGCCTGGACCGGTTCGGCGTGATCGGCGTGGTCACCAACGCGCTGGGCGTTTCGCTGGCGCTTCCCGGGATGGCGCTTGCCCGTCCGTTGAACCCCCAAAAATTCCTCGACGCCGCGGCCAAGCGGGTGGTCTTCGAAACTGATGAGCCGCTCAAGTACACCGTGGACGGGGACATCTATGAAACAGGGACGCGGCTGGAGCTCCGATCGGGACCTGTGATCGAGTTGATCATCAGTTAGCGGCAGGTGGACGGTGGCAAGCATCCGCAATCTCGACACCGGGGCGGTTGTCGCGTCCTCGGTCCGGACGGCGACCTCGCCGCTTTCCAGGCTCAAGGGACTCCTGGGCACCGCGTCGCTTCCCCGCGGCGAGGCGCTGGTCATCCGTCCGTGCACGGGTGTGCACACGTTCTTCATGAAATACGCAATCGACGTCGTGTTCGTCGACGACGGCGGCGTCGTGCTGGCGGTTTATGATACACTCCGCCCGTACCGCGCGACCAGGATCTTTCGGGACGCGGCCGCGGCGATTGAACTTCCGGCGGGCGCGGGCCGCGAATCAGGGGTGAAGGAGGGAGACAGACTTGAAATCACGTAGAGCATCCAGAAACAGAACAGCGCTCAACGCGCGTCCACCGCGCGCCGCCGCAAAGCCAAAGAGAAAAACGGCGGTCCGCGAGTCCGCCGTCCACCGCCCACGGCCCACCGCCTCCCGTACCCGGCCCGGAGCCTTCAGTCTTCAGCCTTCAGCCATTCCGAAGCGCCTGCTCGACATCTACCAGGCGCTCAGGAACCATTTCGGGCACCGGAAGTGGTGGCCGGGCGAGACGCCGTTCGAGGTGTGCGTGGGGGCGATCCTCACCCAGAACACCGCCTGGACCAACGTCGAGAAGGCCATCGCCAACATCAAATCGGCGGGGCTTCTCGACGCGAGGAAGCTCCACGCTGCCGGTGTGGAACGGTTGGGCGAGCTCATACGGCCCGCCGGCTACTTCAACGTCAAGGCCCGGCGCCTCCAAGCGTTCCTCGATTTTTTGGTGAGGGGCTACGGCGGGGAGACGGCGAGGGTGGCGGAGGCGGGCGGTCCGTTCGCGCGCGAGGCGCTTATGGGGGTGAACGGCATCGGGAAGGAGACGGCCGATTCGATAGTCCTGTACGCTTTGAACCTGCCGGCGTTCGTCGTGGACGCCTACACGAAGAGGGCGTTCTCGCGCATGGGGCTTACGCATCCGCTCGCGGAATACGACGACGTCCAGAAGTTCTTCACGAAGAACCTTCCCGAGGACGTCCCGCTGTACAACGACTTCCATGCGCAGATCGTCGAGCTCGGGAAAAACTTCTGCCGAAAAAGGAACCCCCGGTGCGCCGACTGCCCGGCCGTCGGGATGTGCGAGTATGGGATGGAAGAAACCGGCAGATAGGCGGTCGCCTTGTCCGCTAGAACGCCCCCTGCCATGTCACGGCGGGCATGCCGTTCATTATGGACGGCGTCGGGATGAGATGGGCGCTGAACTTGGGCTCCACCGGTTTTGACGGAATGGTCAGGAAGAAGAACAGCGAGCCGGCGATCAGCGCGCCCGAGGCGCTCACCATCACGTGGCCGACCGTCGTGAGTTTTTCGCCGTACTTCACCTCGCTCCAGTAGTCGTTCATCTTGTCCTGGTTGATGGTGGCGACGTAAAGGTCGTAGTTGTCGTTTGCCGTCGAAACGCCTACGACATAGAGCACCGTCGCCGTCACGCCGCAGGCCACCCCCGCGCCGAGCAGGCTGAACCCCCAAATCTTTTTGGGACCGGAGACCTCGCGGTATTCCTCCATCTGGGCCTCGTACCGGTCCATGGCGCTCTGGTGCCTCAGGCGTTTTTCGCGCGTCTCGGGGAGTTCCTCGAGGGTCATCTTGATGTTCCGGGTTTCGCCCGCCGAAAGCGTGATGGTCGTCTCGGCGTCCACGTAGCCGTCCTTCGCGAGCCTGAGCACGTGCTCGCCCGGGTCGATGCTGAGCTTGTGCTGCGGGGTTTTGCCCATGGGACTCCCGTCGATGAAGATGGTCGCCTCCGTCGGATCCGAATTCAGGTTGAGCGATGCCGGTCCGGCGGGCGTGGCTGGCGGCGGGGGCGCCGGAGGAGGAGGCGGCGGTGTGACCGGCGCACCGAAAGGCGAGGGTGACGGCGGCGGCGGCGGCGTGCCCCACGGTTGAGGCTGGGGTTGCGGCTGCGGCGCCGGCGCCGGACCGAACAATCCCTGTGCGGCCGCGGAATGGGGCAGCGCGAGCAGCGCGGCGAGGATCGCGGCGGACACAAGGGCAAAACCCGGAATCCGGGAGCCTCTTGCAAAACCCATTAACCGCAGAGAGCGCGGAGACCGCAGAGAGAAATTCACCAGTGTTTTTGAACATCTCTGCGCCCTCTGCGTCCTCTGCGGTTTCTGCCCGAGTGTTTTTGCGATTTCCTCCCGGGGTTCGGAATTCGGGGTTCGGGGTTCAGTGTTCATCGAATCGCTCCTCCCGCGGTCACTTGCAGCACCGGAAGCCGACTTCCTCGTACTCCTCCCCGGGTTTCTTTGAATCGTCGATGCTCTCGCAGGACATGTCTTCCTTGCCGCTCTTCCAGGACCCGCCCACCGCGATCCCTTCACCGGTTTCGTCATCCTCGACCCATTCGGCGATGTTCCCCGTCAGGTCGTAGAGTCCCGGCGCCTTCGTTTCGGGGACGAACAGCACGTTCCTGTCCGTGAAGCAGTCGATGTTCTCGCCGGTCAACATGACCCGGTCGAGCCCCTTGTCTTCGCCGTTGCACTTCTTCCCGTCGTACTCGTTCCCGTAGGGGTAGTCCTGCGTCTGGTTCTCGCCTTCGAGAGGCTCCGGTTCGGTCGCGTATCCCCCCCGGCAGGCAAGGATGAACTCGGACTTTTTGCAGATGCGCTTGCACATGTCGTTGAAACATGTGTTCTCGCAGTATTTCCTGGCGTCGTCGAACTTCACCTTGGTCCACGGCAGGTAGCCCTGGAGCGACCGCGGGTTGCTCTCGTTGTCGACCCCAGCAGAGGTGCCGTCGGCCGCCGCGTCGCGCCGCGAGGCCTCGAACCTGTCGACGAGCACGCCGCAGACCTCGGTTTCGGGGTTCTTGACCCAGCCCATCTCGAACACCGGCTCGCGCGCCTCGACGCCGAAGATGCCGGGGTCGAAGACCGACCCCTCCTCGTCGCAGGGGTTGTTCCGCGAGTGGGTGCACGAAAAGAGCACGATCACGGCAATCACAGAAGCACACAGACGCATTCGGACCTCCATGAACCGTTTTCGGCAGGATACTACATTGCCGGGCGGCCGGCGATCAAGTATTTATTCGAGGGTGCATTCCCGCAACTGGGGTGACGCGAAGGCCGGGGCAGGTGGCGGCCCGGCCAATCCGGGAGTCAGTTTTGTGTTCCCCAAAATCGGAGATGCACCCTTTTTTCGACAGCGTGCCGCGTAAGGATTCAGTCTCGGATGGGGGGCGGCTTCCCCTGCGCGTCAGTTTCCGATGTTATGTGCGCAGTCACGTTATGTGACGAGTTGGAAGGGGCGACGGCGGCCGACCATGCGATCCCGCCAAGACTCGTCACATAACGGATGGCTACAGCGATTCCAGCCAGTCGAGGAGATCATTTGACGGCTGCCATTCAGCGCTCTCGCTGCCAAGGAGCGTGGTGCTCACCTTGCCGAGGGTTTCTGCGAGGCGCGAGCGATCCTTGTCCGTGTAGACCTTGGTCGTGTTCAGGCTCGCATGGCCCAAGATCTTGGCCGTGGCGTCGATATCCCTCGTGGCGCGCAGCAGGGCTACCGCCGTCGTGTGCCGCACGGTATGCGGCGTGACGCGATGCTTTTTCAGCGAAGGGGTCTTCTCGGCCGCCTTACCGGTGTACTTCTCGATCATGTAGCGCAGGCCGGCGCGCGTGAGCGGATTGCCGCGCTGGCCTACGAAGAGGAAAGGGTTGTCTCCACTCCGTTCGCGCAGAACGGCCTCAATCGCTTCCACAGATTTCGCCCACAAGGGGACGATGCGCCAGCGCCTTCCCTTGCCCAGGATACGGACATGCCGAGGGGACTCGAAGCACAGATCGTCACGCCTGATGGCCACGAGTTCGCTTGCGCGACAGCCGGTGTTGTAGAGCAGGAGCAGGGCAGCGTAGTCTCGCCGGCCATCCCTGGTGCTGCGGTCAGGCTGCGCGATGATCGCCTCCATCTCCTGGGCTTCGAGATAGTCCAGAAGTCGCGCCTCATGCTTTTTGAGGGGAATGAGCGTTACGCTGCGGCAATGGCTGGCCAGCAGCGGATCGCGGTATGCTGCGAAGCGGAAGAAGCTCTTGAGGGCACTGAGCCGGTGGTTGCGGGTGGTGATGGATACCCTACGTTCGGTTTCCAAGCGGTTGAGGAAGCCAAGTACTTGCTCATGCATTCCGTTCTCCAGCGAGAGTTGCTCGACTCTTTTCCCGCTGGCGTCCGCGAGGTGCCGCATAAAGAGGACCACCGTGTCGCGGTAGGCGTGGATGGTGTTTGGGCTGGCATTCCTCTCAGCGACCAACCAATCGAAGAAGGCGCGCACGAGTTCGCCCATGTTGCCTTGCGTCGCCGCGTGGTTTCGTGATTTTTTCTGAGCCATGTCTTATTCCTCCTGTTTGCCGCAGGCCGCCTCGAAGCGCTCTCCCACAAGGCGCAGGCGTTCTGCGGTCATCGTCAGGTAGATTTGTGTCGCAGCCACGTCACAGTGCCCCATGAAGACCGAGAGCAGGGGGAGCTTCGCTCCCAGGTCCACGCCTTCGCGATGCCAGCGTTCGACGCGATGGACGGCGAAGCTGTGCCGCTTATCCCGCGCGCGGGATAATCGGCATTATCCCGACTGCCGGATTATCCCGCGTGGTCAACGCCGTGTGGCGGGATTTTGGTTCGAGCGAGCATTGGACGCGGGATAATTATGGAACTTCTGGAATTAGTGTGGGTCCCTCTCTGAAAAAAAGGGGTTCACAATGCCGATCTAATCGTCGGATTCGAGTTTGCCGCACTTGCGGAGGATTTTCAGACGGAAGTAC
>JACRCP010000109.1 GCA_016218965.1 Deltaproteobacteria bacterium
ATCCCCTCGTTGCCCAGCAGCTTCATCCATAGCACAAGCCCCCATGGGCCATAGATCAGGTCCAGGATGTCCTTGCCGCCGTTCACCTCCTGGCGCATTTCCTGGATGCTCTGGACCATGCTGCAACGCTCATTCAGGCTCGGGATCCAGCCGATGGCGTAGCTTCCCCTACGCACGGACATGACCTTGACCGCTGAATCCGGGCTTGTCAGCGCAGTGGAAAAGGCCTCGTCGGTTGTGGTACCCAGGAAAAATTTGACAGGGATGGCCTCCACGAAGGCCTTGATGGCTCGGTGGTTGACGGCCGTACGAAGATGGAAGGGGCCGAGGCTTTCGGAACCGTATGGTTCGAACCAGGGACTTTTGTTCGTCTCAATCCAGTTTATGCCGGCACCGGCGGACCCGGAGGTCAGTTCCGCCCAAGCGAAGTTGTGTTCCACCTCGGTATGGAAGCTCGGCATCATGCCATCGAAAGGACTTCGCTCGTCTTCAAGGTAGGGCCGACGGTCTTGGATGTAGTTTGAATTTGAATTCGTCAGGATGGTTGTAATATTGGCGTTCATTTTTACGGCAGGCTGGACCATGCTGCCCCAGTCGTTTATGTCGTAGTTCCAGCCAATAAACGTCTCCCCGTTCGACCTAGGGAAGAGGTTGGGCTGGGAGCCGTAGATATCGTAGGGATGCGTGCTGGCGCAGTTCAGTCCGGGTGATTGGAAAAGAGAGTTGTAGGGGACATCGTCATTCAGGTCATTACCCATCGTCCTGGACCATGACACCATCCGAAGGTGCGTCTGCCCGTATGCCGCGCTCTCCCAGTTCTTGACCCGGTTCCCGATCTCGGAGATCCAGATTTCCATCGAGGGCTTGTCCGGGATTGCTCCCCAATTCAGGAGCACGTCGGCCTCGTTCATGAGGTCCCAGCCGAGAAGCGTGCCTCTGTTCGAAAAGCGGTCGCGAAGCTCTTCCATTCGGTTTCCGTAGGCTTTCCGTGCCTCGGGGGACTGAAGGAAGGCATAAGGATCCACCACCAAAGTTGAATAAGGATTCTTCTTCCAACTCGGCCACATCCAGGGCGAGGTCACGAAGGGCACGGCCAACACACGGATGCCGTATGTATCCGCGAGCTCGAAGGCCCGCAAAAGCTTGGCCAGGTGGGCCTCGTTCCAGACCCCGACTTGGGATTCCACACCGATGTACTCATCGCCTGGCGAGTAGTCGAAGTCCAGACGGATCGTATTCTCCCCATAGACCTGCATCCGCTGGAAATGGGCCTCCAGGGCCGTCTCCCAGTCCGGCCAATCGAACAGGTAAGTGTTCGAGTCCGGCTGGTTGCCGAGGGGAACGAATGGCTTGCCATCCGTAGTCATGAGGTAGCGCCCGCTGGGGGCCACCACGACCCAAGGCGTTCCGGCATCCACCGGTCCGATGTCCTCACCGCCCGTGTCAGCGCCCGCGTCCGCAACGTCCTCTGACACCGCTGCATCCAAGCCTCCGTCACGTGTGCCGGCATCGTCCACGAGGCCGCCCGTGTCCGCCGGCCCCGTATCCACGCCCGCACGGGCATCGCCCAATCCGTCGGATCCGCCCCCGCAGTCGCAGGCTTGGACCGTCCATGCAAGCATTGCCATGCTGCCTACAACGATTGCGCACCGTGCCTTCATGGTCGGATCCTCCTCAATGGGCAACCGCCCGCATCAGAACCCTTTCGTCGGTTCACGATCACAACACGATCACCGCGCACGAGCAGCCCGCTGAATCCTCTCCCCCTCCCGCCGGGCGCCCACCGGAATTCCCTGAATCATCGGACGCAACCCCGCCCGAATCCGAAGTCTTCGCGTCCGAATCCGGGGAGATTGACGCGTCCGGCTTCGCGGGGCCGTGGTCGGCGCCGACGTGTGCATCCTCCGGGACGGCGGCGTCACCGCCGGCGTCATGCGCGCCCGCATCATCGTTGCCCGCGTCGGATCCCGCATCGAAACCGGCGTCACCTGTCTCGAAGATTTCCTCGTGGTACACCCGCCCGCGGCCGCGGTCCTCCCGCGTCCCCACCCACAGGTCGCCGCCGGTGAGCGTGGCCGCCGCCCAGCACTCGCTCTCCGGAAACGTCTGGTACACGCTCCACCCGGTGCCGTCGGAGGTGCGCCAGAGCTGCGCCCCGCCCCCGCCCGCGCGCCACCCCTTGCTCCAGCACGCGTACAGCCACTCTGCGCCCGAGGCGGGGTCCCGGACCTTCGCGAGCTGCTGGAAGAAGCCGTCGCCCGAAGGCGGGTCCAGGACCACCTCCACCTGCGCGCCTCCCTTGAACCTCGCGATGCCGGAGCCGCTTATGTAGAGCGCCCCTTTGTACTCAAGGGCGTAGTCGGCGCTGTCGCCCCAGCCGGGCAGGTCGGCGGCGCGCTCGAACGATGAACCGTTGAATCGGTGGATGGCCGGGCTGCCCGTCCAGAGGGTGCCGGTGTAGACGGAACCCCAGTACTCGGCAAACGGTTTGGCCGCGCCATCGGTCAGCCGCTGGACGCGGGAAAAGGAGAGGCCGTCGAGTGAACTCCAGATGTCGGTCCTGGCGGTCTCGCCGGGGATGTACGGGATCACGCCGACCCAGTAGCGTCCGCCCGCGAAACCGCCCCCCAACCCCATCGACCGCGCATCCTCGGGAACCACGCCGACGCCCGTGTCCTCCCATGTATTCGTCGCGTCGTTGCGCTTAAAGAGCGGGGCGGCGCCCGTGGAGTTGCGCTCGCAGTTGGCCAGCAGGACGCCGCCGCCGTCCGCCCTGCCGATGAGCCTGAACACCGACTCGGCGTCCGGGAAGACGTGTTCCATTACGAACTCGGAGGCGTCGAAGCGGTACACCCGGCTCGCGCCGCCTCCGTATGTGCCGCCGAACATCTTCCCGCCGTGCAGGGCGAAGGTGAAGAAGCCCGAATCCTCCGACGTGTAGAGGGCCGCAAGCTCGCCCCACGCCGGGACGGGTGCGGCGGCGGCAACAAGGACGGCCGCGGCGAAGGCAGGAATGTTTCGGGACGCCCGGTAGGACATTTCTTTTGACCTCCTTCTTAGTATTTTACCATTCGGTTTTCGACTGCCGCAACCAAGAAAAGTCCAACTCAGGCTGGAATTCGGGTCAATCCGGATTACGGTGCGACGAAAGCGCAACTACATCCTCCGGCAGCGGTGTGCCTGGGAATCGCCATCCCCCCTTCGTCGTCGTCTGGCGCGCCGTCGCCACTCCCGCTTGCGGCGTCCATCGTCGGCAAACCGGCATCAGGGGCGGGATCGTCGGGCGACGAACCGTCGGGCGTCTCGGCGTCACTCGGTGCAACGCCGGCCTCCGTCGTCCCCACCCCGCTGTCTTCTTGCGGCGCGCCGTCCGCCCCGGCGCCGCCGTCCGGTCCGGGCGGCCCTTCGTCAGGGACAATGATGACAGTGTACATGTTTCCGCCGGCGTCCAGCGCCGGGCCGCCCAAGACCACCTTGCCGGAGGGAAAAGTTCTTACAAACAACGCATACGCGGCGTGCGAGGCGATCACCTTGGCCGGCGCCGCGGTCCAGGAAGCGAGCCACGGCGGGGCGGGATAGTTTTCGTCGAAACCCACGTACACGACGGCGGCCCGGTTCAACTGGAAACTCAAAAACTCTGCGGACGCATCCGTTTTGTCGTCGTTGGCGGTCAAGACGTAGACCGCGCCCGCCAGCGCGCCCACGTCGGTAAAAGCGTAGTCGCGGTCAAGATAAACGGGTTTGCCGACCGCCAGCGTCCCAAGGTAATAGGCCGGCCTGGACAAACCGGTCACCGTCAATCCGGCATCCGCCAACGTCGTCGCGCTGACGGCCGGGGATTTCGGCCCTTCCACCCCGCCTCCATTTACCGCCGCAACCTGGTAGGCGTATTTGGTCGCCGGTTTCAGGCCGGTATCCGTGAAAGTCGTTCCCCTCGTCGTTCCCGCGGGGCCGCCGTCGCGATAGACACGGTACAACGAAACACCGCTTTCCGCGTCCGCCGCCGCGGTCCAAACGAGGGAAATCGACGTTTCCGTCCAGCCGCCGGCCGCCAGGTTGGACGGGGCGCTCGGCGGGGTCGGATCGTTCACCGACTCGAACGACGCGGTGTGGATCTGGCCGGCGGATTCCACTTCGCGGTAGTCGGACTCCAGCGAATAGAACTCCGGGCCGATCTGGCGCGGCTGTGTATCCTGGAAGCGGAAGGTAACCGTCTCGCCCAGGTGCGCGTTGAAAAAATCGGTGATGTTGATGTTCAACCAACCCGGGTAGTTTGTTTCGGGGGCAAGCCGTTGGTCCTTGACATACTGAAACTCACCGTCCGGCGGCCGTGTGTTCCACGTGATTCCACCGTCCTGGAATTCTCCGTTTTTGTAACCGAGCTGAAAGATCCCTTCATCGGTGCATTCGCTGTTGCTGAACAACGAAAACAAGGCATGATCTACGCGCGCCGCGCCGAAAGTGAATTGCCAGTAGCCGAGCCGCGCGCCGCCGGAGCCGGGCGGATTTTTTACCAGCACCTTGCCGACATCCACCCACGTGTCCGGTTCCCCCTCGTCCACGTAGGCGTCGCGCGCACAAAGGAGCATGTTTGTCTTGACCGGCGGGTGTCCGGCCGGGGCGACGAACACGCGCAATTGCTGCGTTGTCTTACGAAGTTGGCCCGTATCGAACTCCGAGCCGGGGATGCTCGGATCGACCGCGTGAAGCTTGATGAAGTATTGCTTGACTTGCGTCACGTCCGGCGCGGTCCAGGCGCCGTTGTCCTGGCCATCGAACCCAAATAACGTTTTTTCTTCGTTGTCCACTTCCACGATCGTCCAGTGATAGAGGCTGGCTGGCAGCAGGCCGCCGCTGCCGAGCTGGCCCTCGACGAAACCGGCGAAGTTGATCTTTTCACCTGGATAGAACGTGGTATCCGCCGTCGGCGTCGTGATGACGCCCATTGGCGAAGCGTCAACGGGGTGATACTGGGCGGCTGCCAGCGCCGGAAACAACAAGATCAGCATCGCAATGCCGAATCTCCGCCGCGCAGGTCTGCGGCCGTTGCTCTTGCGACAAGACATCAGCGCGGCGAAAACAACCAGGCAGGCAGTACAATAGTCCCACCGTCCGTCAGACGCCGTGGTCACGATCTGGCAGCTGCAACCTGCGGCGGGCGGTGCTGCGTCCGGGGGCGCGGCATCGGGAGCAGCCCGGGTATCGGACGCGTCGACGAGAGTATCTTCCACGAGACCGGCGTCACTTGCTTCCCCATCCGGCGCAGGCTCTCGCGCGTCCCCCCCGGGCCCGCCCGCTTCGACCTGCCCTTCGTCCTCGCCGCCGCCGTCGTTCGGTCGGGCGTCGAACGCGCCCCCATCGGGAGCGCCGCCGCCGTCGTCAGCCGGCAGCTGTTGATGCAGCTCAAAACGGCCGCGAATGCTGTTCCACGAATCGAGGTCGTCTATCCCCGTGAAGATCATCGTGAACTCCTTGCCGTCAGCGCTGAGCCATTTGTTGGAGAAGTTCCAGAAGAACGCAGGCCCCAGACCAAGGAAGTCGTCGCGGTAGGCAACCGTGGTCCATGGCCCCCACGGCTGGGGCGCGTCGAACAAGCCCAGCCTGCCCTCGAACGACCGCGTGTGCTCCGTGGCCAACAAGTAGCGTTTCAAGCCGGCATTGTAGCTGACGCTGACGTTCCAGCCGACGCCCTCGCCGTCCTCGAACACCGGGCGCCGCTCGCTGATTTCCGAGCTCCAGCGCGGCTGATCGTTCCCATTGCGGCCGGCAAAAAACTCGTATACTTGGCGTTCCAGCACCTTCTCGGCGACCACCCGCAGGAGCATGATTTGGCCGGGCTGCTGCACCACCAAATCGCTGTCGTCCATGACGTTCACGGCGTAGATGTACAGGTAGCCGTCACGCGCCCCGGCGTAAGCACGGCCGAACTGGGCAAAAGTGAGATTCACCAGGCCGTCGTCCCTGGCAAAAGCCCAGTCAACCCCTTGCCACGTCAGCGCATGGTCCGCGGAACTGTACAACCGCTGCTCCACGTAGCCGTCCGCGCCGGAGCCGGGGTTGACCCACATCAACAGGTATTGGCCGGTGCCGAGAATGCCGTAGCTCTTGCCGTCGAAACGGGCCGGCGCGAGGGCGTCCACGCCGCCCCAGACGTTGCGTCCCTGGTAGCCATCCGCCGAACCTTCAATGCGCGCGACACCCAGGCTGACGCGGCCGTTGGCATCATCACCGCCGAAACCGCCGCCGTCGCCCCAGGCCGCGTATTGGTGATCGTCGTCGGCCCACGTTACAGGCCAGTTGTCGCTGCCGGGGGCCTGCGAGACGTGACTGTCCACGTCCCACTGAACTTCCTTGATTACCGTGCTGGGCGGATACGGTTGCGCTTGAACCCCGGCCGGCCAGCACAGCAACGAGGCAACCGCGAGATGGCGAAGACAAACAAGACAACGTCTCATTGAAACCTCGCTTTCATCGGCTGTCCGGCGCGTCAGTCAATCGCGTAACCCAGTGCTTTGAGTTGCGCCAAATCGCCGATGTAGTAATCCACCGTGTAGGTGCGAACCTCGCCCCCCACGAACGAGGCGTTCGCGTCAATGCGCTCGACCCAGGTATGCCAGTCAATCGAACCGCAGTTCAAGTCGCCGGCGTTGGAACAATAGATCGTGTTCGCGTTGTTCAACGTGGCACCGAAGGCCCGGGGCGTTTGCAGGGCGGCGCCGATCTCCAGTCCGCCCACGTTCCAGACAAACACGGCGTAATCAAGATCATGTTCGATCTGGGCCTCGCAACCGCCGAAGGGGCGCGAGGCGCCGCCGCAGGAACTCTGTCCATGCGCGACGTTGAAATCCCGGGTCGGTCTGATCGGCCCTTCGCGCCAGCCGCCGCGACCGGCCAGATAGATCCGCAGATCGCCCTGCCCCGCCGCCGCGCGTTTCAGGTAAAACGCCTGCTCGGCGACCCACCAGTCCCAGGTTTGGTTTGTGGTGGACTTGTACGAGTAGCTGTTGCGCGCTTTGATCGCCCGGCCGGCCGGGGTTTCGGCGGGTTCGGCCGTGAGCGTCAGTTGGCCGTCGTCGAAATGAAAACCGCTGCTCTGGCACGGACTGGTCGGCGTGGAAACGCCGAAGTCGGAGTTGGGATGGACGTGATCGGTCCACAAGGGGTTCCAGCCTTCCCCCGACAGGCCGAGGTAGCGGTTGGAATAGCCCCATTGTCTGGGTGTCGAATTCCCTGCTGCCTGGTTGTAAACGAGAATTTGGTTGCCGCCTGGGTCGCGGAAGAGATATGAAGTCTGCCAGCCGCAGCCCGCACCGCTGCGGCTTTCGAGCACCTGCAGCTTCGCCCCGTTGCCGCGGTTAATCAGCACCAACTCGCTGCCTACGCCGCCGTATTCGGCGCTGATGCCGATCGTGATCTCCACTGCGCTCCCGCGAAAACTTTTCGCGTGGGTGGTTGGGATTTGATCGATACCTTGCCGGTTGCAGTTCAGGTCGTTCAGCGCCCCGCTGGGGGGCGCGTCGGGATCGGTGAACGAATCGCCGCCGCCGGTGTCTGGCGCGTTGGCGTCTTGCGCGCCCGCGTCCGTCGCCGGGCCGCCATTGTCCGCCGTTCCTTGGTCCGCCGCTGCGGCGTCCACAATACCGGTATCCGGCGAGCCGGCGTCAGCCGGCGCTCCGGAATCGGGGACGTCGGTGTTTTCCGGAACATCCGGTATCTCCGCGACATCGGTGGCAGCTCCGTCGGCCGTGCCGGCGTCGGGCGAGGAAACGTCGGCATACGGAAAGCCGTCGCCGTCCCGACGCCCAGACCCGCCGTCCGTAGTACTCCCGTCCTCACCGGCGCAACCGACCGCCAGGCCGGCCATGACCAGAATCGAGACCATTTCAAGCGCCTGAGCCGGGAGGCGATTGCCTGTCGTTTTCACGTATCCCTCCTTGATTCAGTTGCCGTTCCGCCACAATTCGCTCATCGTGGCGGTCACCTGGTCGCGTGAGCCGACGACGACGTAGGAGGTCCAACTGTGCGCGCCGGCGGCGAGTTGGCTGATCCGTGACTTGGCGACGAGCTTCGTGGTCGCATCGCCCAGCGGCCCGGCGCCGGACAGGTGCGTGAAGCTGCACGCGGCGAAGGCGTAGCACCCTTCGGGCATGCCGAATCCGCTGTTGGGCGGGTTGCTCCCGTACAGAGCCAGCGCGAATCCGCCGTTGCTCGTCGCCGCGACGATGCCGCCATGCCTGGGGCGCAGGTCGTCGAACTGCGTCGGGTCGATGCAGCCGCCGGCCGGGTTCACGTCGACGGTACGATCGATCAACGCGCCGGTTTCGGCGTCGTAAGTGAAAAACGAGTTGAATTCACGCGGGAGATAGATCGTCGGCACCTCGCCGCTGAACAGGTTCGTGTCGGCCGCCAGTTCAATATTCGTGTCGTATTTCAGCACGTGCGGGTTGCCGCCGAAGTCGGCCGTGATTGCCTTGGTCAGCTTGTCCGCCGTGGTCACCGTCTGCGCGCGGCTGCCGCCGTAGCCTGGCGGCAGCCAGTAGGCGGGGTGGCAGGAGGTCGTCAGTGTCTTACCCGTTACCGATCCGTAGAGGAACACCGTTGATTTGGCGTTGATGCTGCCGCCCTCGGTCGGATTGAGCGTTTCGTTTTCCCCGTCCACGTTCCAGGCGACTTGCAGCAACCGCCCCGTGTCGTGCCTGTTCACGAACTCCGCACCGCCCCACAGGACGCTGACGACGGCGCCGCCGAACGATTCGTCGGCCGTGACGGCCACCTCGGCGCCGCGCAACACAAGTCCGCCGCCGCCGCCCGGTACGCATTCGTTGTGCCGGTCGCAAACGGCGGGAATGCCAATATCGCAGTCACTGTCTTCCGCGCAAGGCACGCAAGCACCGTTGTCGCAGACCTGACCGCTCTTGGACGACAGGCATTGCGAGGAACCAAGCGGACATTCGTCGCGGCAGCGCTCGTTGCGGCAAACTTGACCGGCGCAATCGGCGTCGTTTTGACAAACAACATTCTGGGGGCCGGCGTCTGCGGGCGGTCCCCCTCCATCGTTGTTCACGGTCCCCGCATCCTGATCCGTTTCTGGTTCGTGACCGCCGTCTTGTTCTCCAGTATCGCCTTTTGCGCCGCCGTCCGGCAGTCCGCCGCCGCGATCAGTCGGCCAGCCGTGGTCGGCGGGGCCGGCATCTTCCATGCCGGCATCCGGAACCTCGCCGCCTGAATCCCCCTGTGTCTCCTGGGCGTCCGCCGCTCTCCCATCCCCCGGCTCGCCGTAGTCCGCACCGTAGGCATCGCGCGCGGCGTTGCGCTCGGCGCCGGTTTCCATCGACTCGCTCCCGCAGCCCGCCGCGCCGAGCAGACTGACAAAGGCAAAAAACGCTTTTTTACGTCTTTGACACACGAGTATCTCCTTCGTCTTGCCTGCTTCCGGCACGGTTGGGCATCAGGATCTACCAACAGGTACTTTTCTCGCAGTCAATTGATACGCACGCACTCCCTCCGTTGCCGTCCCCCTCCCATGCCGACCCGCAGGAGCTGCCATCCTCGTTTATGCCGTGGTTGCTTCCGGTACCGCAGTCGGCGATGGCCACCCGGGGGTCATTCCCGTCGCAACATACGGCGCCGCCGCCGGACACGGCGCCCGACGTCCGGGTGTATCGCTCATTCGAACAGCATCCGCTCCCGTGCTCGCATGTGTTCCAGCAACCGTCCGAGTCGCCGCACCTTCTGCCGCCGCAGGAACGTTCGCAGCAGCCCGATCCCGGGCCGCAGCTTCCGCCGTAGCCATCCTCCTCACCGCAATACCTGCCTCCGCACGAAGGCGGACACGACTGGCACCGGACACCCGCGCATCCGTACTGACAGTTGAGGTCGCTGTAGGCGTACGAGCACTTGCCGGATGCGCAGTCGCCGGCCGCCGCGTACGAGCGCAGGCGGTTCGCGTCAAGGCAGTAGCTCGCGGGTGGCGAACTGCACTGGCCGCACGGTTCGCCGCAGCCGTCGTCGCCGCAGTCCTTGCCCGCGCAGTCGGGCATGCACGACCCGCACTTTCCATCCGCGCATCCCGCGGCACATTCCTGCTCCGATCCCCACTCAAGGCACCCATCCCCGTCCCGGTCGCCGCAGACGCGATACGCATATGCCCCGGAGCACTCGACCGTCCCCGCGGCCGCGCATTCATCCGAGCAGGTCTTCCCGCCGTCGGCCTCCCCGTCCCCGACGCCTCCGTTCCCCGTCTCCGGCCCGTCCGCCGAAACGTCTCGGAAGGCGGAACCCGCGTCCGCTGCACCGGTGTCCTCGCCGGCATCCGGCTGCCCGGCGTCCATTGTCCCGGTGTCCGTTGTTCCCGTATCCTGCGCCCCGTCTCCCGTCGTCGGTTCCCCGCCGCCTCCGGTCGTCCCCCTCACGCACACTTTTTTCCCCCTCGACCGGACAATACCACCCCTCGGGGCACTGCTTTCCGTCCGAGCAGTCGACAAGCGATCCCGACGTGGTGGGGCTGAACGAACATCCGGCAGGAAACAACAAGGTTGCGCAGACAAAAAGGACCACCCCCCTGTCCGCCATCGACAGGGACCTCCGAACTGAAAAAAAGACTCCACGCATCCCGGCACGCTCCCCATTTTCTGCTCGAAGGATTTTCACCCGCGGCGTCGACGGACGGTTGCCGAGTCCCGTTACTCGACACCCGACGAACTCAAGCATGACACTCCGGGCCGATGACGCAATTACGAAATGTCAATCCCATGGAACGGCGCACGAGCAGCCATTGGCCTCATCGGCAGTCTCGGGTCGGCTGCCCTTCCCCGCATCGTCCGACCTGTGTTGCACATCATCGTTTGGGCGAGCGCTTACATCGGCACTCGCCGCTCTGTCTGGCAGAGCCCCGGCGTCTTCTTGCGTTGCGACATCCTCCGCCATGCTACTGTCTCCCGTTGTTCCGTCTCCATCAGCCGCCCCGGTCTCGGCATCGCTCCCGCCAGCTTCGGGCGCTGCGGCGTCGACGGACACCGTAGCATCGGCGTCCGCAGCCCCACCGTCCAACGGCATGCTTTGTTTGACCAGCACGAGTTCGCCGAAGGCGGCGGGATCCTTGCCGCGGCTGATGCCGGGCGTCCACTGCTCCCACCCCTCGCGGCCCGCGCCGTCGTCGTCGTTGACCAGAAAGCTGAACCCGATTTTTGCGTTCTCCTGGGCCGCCAGCGGCGGCAGCGACGCGATGCCCGCGGCGGCCTCGTAAATCGTTTCCGCGCCCGCGCGCCGGACCGCCACCTTCGCGTTTGGCGGCGGTGCGCCGGCGGGGGCCTGCCAGCGCTCGAAGAGCGGCGCCCCGTTCGCCAGCGCGAAGCCAAACTCGTAGTCGCCGTCATTGTCGTAAGCGCCCGCCGTCCGGTCGAGATCGACATCCAGCGCGAGTTGCACGCTGTCGCCGCGCCAGATGTCCGCCGCCGCGTTGCTGTTGGCGTGCGTGTCGTCGCGCACGGAAAAAGCGACGTAGAGGTTCGCGGCATCCCAGGCGAAGCGCGCCGTGACCGACAGATCATCCACGCCGGCGACAGGCGCGCCCTGGGGCGGGTCGGCGGGTTCGTAGTCGGCCGGGCCGAGCTGCACCGGCGCGCCGGCCGGCCAGTCGGCGAGGTCGCCGTCCACGGTGATCGGAGCGACGGCGAACGCCGCCTCGGCGCGGGGCCGGGCCGGCGCGCCGACGATCGTGATCTTGGTCGTCCCGCCGATGTAAATGTCGGTGTCGTCCGTGACGATTAGCGTAACCTCGTATTCCCCGGCACGCGCGAACGTGGTTTTCACGCTCGCACCGGCGGCGTCGACCTTGACGCCGTCGGTGCGGTCGAAATCCCAAGTGTAGGAAACAATGCTCCCGTCGGGATCGACCGAGGCCGAACCATCGAACACCACATCCTCGCCGGCCTTTGCGGCGCGGTCGGGCCCCGGGTTCGGCCTCGGCAAATGGCCGGCGACGTACGCCTTCAGGTCGCCGGCGGCCCGTTTGCCGCTCCAGTCCTTGCGGAACAGCGCCCAGCAGCGGTCCGGGAAGACGTTGTCGCACGGTTCGTCCGGGTCATAGAGCTCATAAATGAAGCCGCGTTCAAACCACGGTTCGCCGAGAATCAGGTCGAACACCTGCCGCAGGTAAAGGCTCTGGTCCTCCTCGGAAACCCGGTTCGTCTGCTGGCCGAACTCGGTGATCCATACCGGTTTGGTCAGGTTGTTGCGGTCGATGACATCCTTGAACCAGCACTCCCATGCCCAACGCGGACCCATCACCCATTCCTTGAATTCATCGAAGTTTTTTCCGTAGGCGTGAAAAGAGACGACATCCACGTGGTCCGCGCCACCTGCCGACAGAAACTCCCCCAGCCATGCACAGTTGATGGTCGCCGGGCCCACGACGACCGATTCGGGGTCGGCCGCCTTGATCGCCTCATAGGCGGGGGCGGCCACGGAGGGGACGAACTCGTTTCCCTTGTCCCATGCCCCGTCGGGCTCGTTCCAGATCTCCCAGTACTTGACCCGATCCCGGTAGCGGCCGACAACGGCAGTGAGCCAGTTTTTCCATTTCTGCGCGTCTCTTGGCGTCTCGGGATTGGCGCCTCCGGACTGCTCCCACGCCGGCGGTGTGCCGAGGACGGGCATGAGGACAATCCCGTTCGCCGCGGCCTCGTTCACCACGGCGTCGGTCGTGGAAAAATCAGAGACGCCGGGGGATGTCTCGACGCGGAACCAGTTGAAATCCACGCGGTGCCAGCGGAGCCCGGTGTCAAGGCTTTTATTGACAGCATTGGAAGCCTGCGGAGATTCGCCGAGCAACGTGTGCGAATTGACCCCGAAGGGACTTCCCTCGAAGTTGTCGGGAATACGCAGGGGCTGTGCCGTCGCCGGCAAAGCGAAAAGCACTGCCACCGGAGAAATGAGCAGGTTTACCGCCTTCATTGAAGTTCCTCTGTTTCCATCATCGCGCCGTGAAAAGCGCCAACAAGGCCGAGGCCAGCGGGCCGCCGGAAACCGGTCCCGGAACTATTTTCGGGAACAGATACCCTCCTTTTTTTCTTTGATGTTCATCGTACCCTCCCAAAACAAGTCGGTGTCAATACCGGCACGTGGCCGTTCCAGCCGTCACGTCCAGCACCACGAGCCCGTCGATGGGCACGCCATGGAACACACGCTGCGCTCCGTTTGGCAACTCCACCCGCACGTCGATCTCGGCGGCCGACCCGAGTCCGAAGTGCGCCTCGAGACCCTGCGACGACTTGTAGCTGCCGACGGGGTAGTAATCCCGCCGGCCGATGCACGTGCGCTGCTCCCCGCTACCCGTGCAGGCGGTCGTTCCGGACCGCTGGGCGAAGATCCGGGAGCCGATCAACTGCGCGTCCGCCTTTCCGGCGAGCCTGATGCGCACCCAGTGACGCCCCGCTCCACCTTGCCGGCCGGTGTTCCAGTAGACCTTGTCGAGTTTGCGATCCGGTCCGGGTTCCACCAAGCCCCCGGTGCTGTTGTCCGGGTCGGCCAGAAGGATCAAGTCAAGCAGACCATCGCCGTTCAGGTCGGCGGCTTCCGCGGCGATCGAGTTGGCGTCGATTCCCGAGAGTTCGGTGGCCTCCGGGGTAAACGTTCCGTCGCCGTTGTTGTGGAAGAACACGTTGCGCAGGAAAAGCTCCGCTTTTTCGGGCTCGTGTCGGTCGACATAGATGAGGTCGAGCCAGCCATCGTTGTCGAAATCTCCGAAGACCGTGTCGGCGCCGTAGAACTGGTGTTCTCCGACGCGCATCCCGCGGCAGCCGTCCGGATAGGCCGACTCCTCGCACACCTCGGTCAAAGCATCCGATTGCTGCGGCATCTGGAATCCAAAGAAGTGCGACCATTGATCGTATGTCCAGTTCAACGCCTCAAGGCCGGCGCTGCCGGTCGCAGCGGGGAATCTCCACTGGCCGTCGTTGCGCCAGAACTTGCCGGCCGTCATACTGCTGTTGAGGTGCCAGTCGGGATCGGTCGGCCCGACGACAATGATGTCGAGATCGCCGTCGTTGTCGACATCGGCGGAGTTCAAATATGGCAGGCTGACGGCGTTGCCCTGATGCTGGTATCCCTGGAGCGGCCCACCCCACGCCGCCTGGCCGACCTCCGGCAGGTCGTCATCGGAATCGTCGGACGCGCCGCCCGGTCCTGCCGGAACCGGCTCGAACCCGAACTGCCCGGATTCGACCAGGGTGTTCCGCCACGCGAACACGCCGTACTTCCACTCGCCGGGGGCGCACGGATTCTCCGCGTTCTCCTCGCCCAAAAAAGTGAGGTCGTTGTGATACGCCTGCACGAGGTCAACGTCGCCGTCATCGTCGATGTCGCGCAGCAGGATCGACGGGCCGGCGCGGTCCTTGCCCGGATCGCAGACGCTGGGAGAACTGCCGCCGAACCCGGGCGCCAGAGAGGTTCCGCCCGCGTCCTCGAAGTGTCCGTCCTCGAACTCGCCGCTCGGGGCGGGGACGTAGATGAACAGCCGATGGAGCGGCCGGTGGTTCATGCTGCTTATCTGGTCGGCCGCCACCGCAATGTCCAGCCAGCCGTCTCCGTTGAGATCGGCGATCTGCGCCTGCCGATTCCAGGAGCCGACGTTGGTGACGCCGAGCGCCGGTGCGACGTCGCGGAATTCGTCGAAGGCGCCGTCAGCCATCAACAAACTGGTCGGCTGGACGTAGCGCGTGATGAACAGGTCGAGCAGGCCGTCGCCGTTGAAGTCCGCGAAAACGGGGATTGCGTGACTGTCGGCCGGCAGATTCGCCGAGATCTTGAGCGGGTGATATTCGAACCCGAAACAACCCCGATTGAGAAACAGGCGTCCGGCATCGTTCTGCTGTCCCGTGTCTTCCTGCAGGAAGACGTCAACGAGGCCGTCGCCGTTCACGTCAGCGATTGCAGCGCCCCCCGTCCCGAGCGGTTTCAGGTAGGGCAGGCCGGTGATCGTGATCCGCTCGAAACGCTGCGTCGCTCCGGAGGCGTCTTGGACGGGATCGCCGGCGGGTCCGGGCATCAGCGCGGGCGGGTCGAGGCACACCACCGGCGCACAGCTCCCCGCGGTGCCCGCGTCGCCCCCGTCGGCGCCGGCATCCGTGTCAACGCCCCCGTCCGCTCCGGCATCCACCGCCCCATCCACGCCGCCATCGAGCGCACCGGTATCCGGAGCGCCGGCACCGCCCCCCGCGCGCGCGTCGCCTGCCTCGGCGGACCCGCCCCCGCAGTCGCAGGCTTGGACCGTCCATGCGAGCATCGCCATCACACCGAGAACCACCGTGAATCGAGTCGTCATGGTCGAATCCTCTTCACTCCCAGGATATCACGAGTTTGTACGCATGTCCGGGATCCCAGTCGGGTACGCTGCCGCCGTAGGGCTCGTCGTTCTCGCCGCCCTGGTACTGGCAATCGCCGTTGGTGTCAACCCATGTCTCAAGCTTGAGCCTGTCCGTATAATACGGGCTGCACTGGTTGCCGTTCCATTTCTCCAGAAGGACGTCCGTGCAGTCGCCTTTCAGCGTTACGAAACCCCATTTCTCGCCGCAGTTCTCGTGATCGTTCTTGAAGTTTACGAGATCTGCCTCAAAAACTCCGCCGGCCGGGTCGTGTTTCACAACCTTGATCCTTCCGTAAGAACCCCCTGTTCGCGGACATGCGCGTTGTCAGCGCTCGTGACAACGTGACGGTTCCGCCGTGAGCCAATCGGATCATGGCGGTCAGATTTCCACACCGGCAACCGCTTCCGGGTAGCAAATCGC
>JACRCP010000110.1 GCA_016218965.1 Deltaproteobacteria bacterium
CCAAATCCTGCAGATTCTCAGCTTGAACCTTTTCGAGAAAATGCCGATTGCGCAGGCACTTGCGGACGAGAGCTTCTCGGAGTACGACGACGTGGCGCGCAACCAGTTGGAATTGTTCACTTAACATTGGGACAGCAGTGTTTTGTGCTATCTTTTCACTTCAGGAGGACTCCGATGCGCACCATCTCCCGCTCACCCCTGTTTGTTGTGCTGCTCTTCGCCGCATTCGCCTGCAACGGTTCCGGGGAAACCGCCGACTCCGGGAGCGCCGCCGATGCGGGTCCTGCCGATTCGGGGACGGACGGCGACGCGGGAGGTCCGGCCGACGCCGGCGCGACGGATGCCGGGCCCGATGCGGGGCCCGACGCGGGGCAGATAGAGGCGTGGGACCCGGGGCTTCCGCCGACCGCCGGGATCCCCGAAGTGCGCGGTTACAAGGTGGCGCGCACCATCATCCACGCGCACAACATCTACTCGCACGACGGCTGCGACAGCAAGCCGTGGATCGACCCAAACGACCCCGAAAAGAACTGCGAGGACTGGTGGGCAGACCCCGCGTGCGTCCCCGACGAGCAGTGCGTGAACGATCTGCGCGCCGCGCTCTGCACGCTAAATGTTGACGCGCTGTTTCTGACCGACCACAGGGGGACGCTCTCGCACGCCGACAACTTTGACGACCTGTACATCCAGAGGGAGGGCGATACGTGGGTCGAGGAGGGCGGCATCCACACGGGGAGCGACCAGCACTGCGCCGGCGGCCACGCCGCGACGCTCATGGTGGGGTCCGAAAACGACATCATGCCCATAGGGCTCACGTCTCACCCTTCCGACGACCCGGCCGCCCGGAGCGGCGCGTACGGCGCCTCCGACGCGGCGGCCGTCCAAAACTTCAAGGACCACGGGGCGGTCGTCGCTGTCCAGCACAGCGAGGGGCAGGAGGCCGACTACCTCCGGAACACCCCGGTGGACGCCATCGAGATCTACAACTTTCACGTCTCGATGATCCTGGCGGCGGCGTACCTTTCGGAGTACCTGGCCGACCCCGAGTCACAGCCCGGGGCCGACCTCCAGTTCATGCGCTTCTACGAGCCGCTTTCGCAGCAGCTCACCAAGTGGTACTCGACGGTCTTTTTCCGCGACGTCTCCCCGTTCATCGGCACCGACATCCACCGGAACACCATCCCGAAGATCATGCCCGACGGCGAGCGGCTGGACTCGTACCGGAGGTTCATGCGCTGGTTCTCGAACCACCTGCTCGTCAAAGACTTCGTCCCTTCGGAGTTCAAGGACGCGGTGCGCTCGGGCAGGCTCTACGTCGTCGCCGAGGCGCTGGGCACGCCGACGGGGTTTGACTTCTACGCGGAGACGACCGAGGGCATCAAAGACCCGGGCGGGACGGTGGCGGCGGCCCTTGCCCCGACACTGGTGGCGACAAAACCCCACGTGCTCGGATATCCGGGGACCGAAAGCGACGTCACGCTGGTGCTCAAGAGGATCGGCGACGGCACGGCCGAGGAGGTCACCCGGTCGAGCTCCGATCTTTCGGCCCCGAACCTCGCCGCTGGCGCGTACTACGTCGAGGTGTTCTTTACGCCCAACTACCTGCGGCCGCTCTTCAAGAGCAAGCGCGTGGCCGACCAGTACGTCAAAGAGTTCGTCTGGATCTACTCGAGCGCGATACGCATAAAGGAGTAACGCCCCGCCGCGCCCTCTTGCATCAAGAGGGGATATGCCCTCAGGGATCGCTGTCCGCGACGCTACTTCAGCTCACAGGCCGGATTGCACGCCGGGTCAACCTTCGAGGGGTCGGAGGGCCGGCACTTCTCGGCATACTGCGGATCGGACGGACCTATTCGCTTGAGGCACACAAGACGCGAGAACCCGTCCATGGCATCGATCAGAGTATCGAGATGCCTTTTGCCTCCGGTCGATACGAGACCATCGAGCGTCGTCGCCGCCAGGCTGATGGCGTGCGCCATCATTTCCGCTCCTGCCGCCCGATCATCCAGACCCGGTGGAACCGCGGGCAGCGTGATGCCGGCAGGACCCTTTGCGAACACGTACCAGTCGCCTTTGTCGTTGCCCACCCGATACCGATAGGCCTCGGCATCAGGGATTGCCGCCGACGGCCCGGTGATCCTCCGCACCGACGCGGAATATGCGGCCCCCTCGGGTATCTTCAGGAACAAGCGCGTCGAAAAATCGTAGGTCGGATTTACCCTCCCGGTCGACTCAAACCGCGCCGAAAGCGCAAGAGGGCCGCCTTCGTTTTCTCTCGGGTCGACGGCGATGACCGCAAACCGGTACGTGTTGGTCTCCAATCCATCGTGGGGCGGCGCGAGGCGGAGAAGCATCTGGCCGTCCGCCAAACCGCCGGGGTTGTCGTAAGGCGCGTTCACGACGCAGTCGCCTTCTAGCGCCGGGTCGTCCGGGTTGTCGTAGCCCGAGGCCATTCCAAGCGGCACGAAACCGGCGCGCGGTTGGTTGACGCCAGCGATCACGAGGACCTCGCCAAGACATCTGCCTTGAAGGACGGGCAGGTCCGGCAGGGCAAGCACTGTCTTGAGGGCCATCCTGGTCTCCGGCCTCAAGTCGAGCCTGGGAAAACGGTCGTAGTCAGCCATGGTCGGCGAATCGACGAGCGGCTGGCCCAAGTCGTTCTCCGGGGTGGGTATCTTGGGAATCGAAACAACATCGAGCGCAGATCGTACACCGTGCCCCAACGTCGGAGCCATCGTCAGCCATGCGGCAACGGTCTGCCCCATTGGCATCTCGCCTCCGCCAATGAAGGGCGCGAGGATCTGTATCAGTTTCGTGACGTCCTTGCTCGGCATCCCCCCGCCAATCCCCCACGCCGCCCTGAACCCGGGCTCGCCCTTAACACGGTATGCGGGGATGAGATCCGGGGCCCCGAACTGCGTCGCCTTCATCACGTGCCCGCCCGGCACCATGATCCAGTCGTCGAAGTCCACGGGCGCCCCGTCCTGGGTTGTCATCACCACGTGCGTGCTGATCTGCTCTCCGAACAAGACCTCGTACAGGTCGGCATCCAGGAAGCCGGTCGAAAGGCTGGTGCTCGCACAACCCACCTGCATGGCGTCGTATTTTTCGCCCGAGAAATCGAATGTCCCTCTGAAGCCGCCCGCCATCGCCGGGTCGGCAAGGGGGGTTACATGGAGCGCGAGATCGGTGCCCATCACCCCGGTTACCGAAAGATACGAGTACGCCCGATGAAACACATGGACGTCGCCGGGAACGGCGGAGAACTCCACCATCCCGGCGGCATCGGTCCTGGCGGTCGCGCCGGACCCCAAAACGACGCTCGCGTCTTCGACAGGGCGACCCGTCGAGGCGTCGTACACAAGCACGCGCACCTTGGAAGGGTCCGCGGGGAGGTAGTTGGTGAATCCCGCGGTCCCGCAGTCGAGCGACCCCGCTTTCGCCTGGATGTCGGCGGTCCCGTACACGGCGCCGCCGGTGATCTCGCCGGTCACGGCGTCCACGGCCACCTTCGAGGCGTCGGATGTCGACCACGTGAACGAGGTCCACGGGACCACCTGCCCGCCGAGCTTCGGATCGCCCGCATACGCGATCGCCGCAAGTTTCGCGGTGGTGCCTTTCAGAATGGCGCCGCCCGATGGCGTGATGACGCACGCGGTCGGGTTCCCATAGCCGCATTGCGCCATGCATTCGCCCGAGCAGCACTTTTGTCCCCCGCAATCGGCGTCGGCCGAGCACGCGGGGGGAAGACATTCCCCGTTCGGCATGCAGACTTCTGGCGCGGTGCAGTCGGCGTCGGTTTCGCAGATCGGCACGCAGGTACCCCCGCTCCCGCACATGAGCGGATTCGTGTCGTAAAAGGGGGGGCAGCAGTCGTAGTCGCTGGCGCATGCCCCGGCGGCCTGTGCGCAGATTTCGCACAGGCCCTCCGTGCCGCACCACACACCGGCAAGCGGGTCGGCGGGCGCGCAACACTCTTCATCGGCCGCGCATTCTCCTCCGACGGGAAGACACTGTCCATTTCGGCGGCAGATTCGCGAGGGGTCACAGGTCAACCCGCCACAGCAGGGTTTCGTCCGGCAACTGTCCCGTTCGCCGGCACATGTTTCATCGGCCTCGCAGGTACCGGAGCCGTTGCAGAACAACCCGTCGCAGCAGGGCATTCCGGCGCAGTCCTCGCCCGAACGCCCGCACACCTCTTCGGCGACGCACACCTTCATCTCCAGCCCGGTGTCCTCGCACCAAGAACCCTCGGGGCACGGGTTGAAATCATCGCACACCTGCCAGCAGTTCAGACCGTAACCGGCGTCGAGGCACGCGCCCCCTTCCGCGCAGTCGTTTCCGGCGCCGCAGGATTCCCCGGTCCACTTGGTCCCTTCGGGGGCGCAGTAAAAGGCGCCGCCCCCGGCGTCCATGAGATAGCAGTAACCTTGATCGCACCGTTCCCCGGGCTCGATGCACTCTGCCAGACACCAAAGCTGTTGTTGTCCGATGTCGAAACACCTGCCGCCCACGCAGGGGTCACCGGCTTCCATGCACCCGTCCGTTCCCCCGCACGAGCTCTCGACCGACGTCCCGAAATTCGCTACGTTTTCGTCCGTCTCGCACGAGAATCCCGCGAGGTCTGCCGTGGCTTGTGCGAGGTCTTCTCCGGTGCAGGAACCCCGATATCCGTTTTTGCGATAGTCCGCGATGGCTTCGTTCAGGACGTCGCACATGCTGCACGACCGCCCGGCGCAGATGCCCTCGACACACCCGAGAAACTTCGCCGTGTACTCGTCGCACGGGTTCGCGTATGGCCTGCCTCCATCCTTCTCGACCGCGTCACCGCCGGCGACGTCTTCACCGCCAGCCTCTCCCCCGTCGCCCGCAGAACCCGCCGGCTGGTCGAGAGCCACGTTGCACCCGACGCCGAGAAGAACCGCCGACACCACCGCCCCGAAAGCCGACGTTCGCCTTTTCATACGCCCGTCCTCCAGTGTGACGACCCTGCATCCTTGCGCCGGAACCAGTGCAGACATTCTACACCCCAACCCAGGGATTTGGGAAGGCCGCCTTGTGAGCCGGGGGTGTGCGCGGGAGGTTTTTGCCGATGGCCGGGACCGTGTTAGACTCCACCGGCAATGCAGGAACAGGATCAAAGAAAGGGCCTCGCGGCACGCCTGAACCTCGGTGTCCCGTGGGATCTTGCGCGTACCTTCCTCGTGGCCGCGGTCCTGATTGTCCTTTACCGCTTCGGCTGCGGCGAGAGTTTCTACAATGCCCAGGTGAAGCCCCTGCTGGGTGTCGGCAAGGGTTTTCTCTTCGGCCTGGGCCACAATCCGTGGAGGGGCGTCTCGACGTTTGTAGTGCTTCTCGTCGTGCCTCTTCTGTTCGCGAGGCTCGTTGAGCGGAGGCCGGTATCCGAAGTTGGTTTCGCCGTCGGCGACTGGCAAAAGGGAATCAAGTGGGGCGGAATCTTCCTTGCAGTCATGATCCCGGTGATCATCGCCGTGAGTTTTACCAAGACCTTTTCGGGCAAGTACCCGTTGAACGCCGCGGCCGGCCGCTCGATCGAGGCGCTTTTTGTCTACGAGCTTTCGATGCTCTTGTACTTCTTCGGCTGGGAGTTCTACTTCCGCGGGTATTTTCTGTTTTCGCTCGAGCGCCACATCGGGTCCGCCGCCGTGTTCGTCCAGATGGTGCCGTTCGCCGTTCTCCACGGCAACAAGCCGTTTGCCGAGGCTATGGCGGCCATCTTCACCGGCACAGTGCTGGGCTACTTCGCCCTCCGCACCCGCACTTTCCTGTACTGCGCGATAGTCCATTTCCTGTGCTCCCTGTCCATGGACCTCGCCGCGCTCGTCCAGAAAGGGAAACTGCCGGGGTTTTGAGCCGCACATCTTCTTGCTGAACACAATCGTGAACAAATCCGCCCTCTCCACCGTCAAAGAGGGCAAGACGCGCGCGGGGGCGGCGGGGTCAGCTCGTTGGCCGATACCGGCGGGCGGCACGGTCGCCTATCATCAAGATGCGGGCGCGGGCACGGCCACAGCAAGGCACAAAGGAGGTTCCCATGTCGCAGACCATGTCGAACATCCTTCACGGGCTGACGAACAACTCACGTTTCAGGAAGATCGCGTTTCCCGCAGTTGTCGCCCTGGGGTCGGCAATCGTCATCTATCTCATCGTCCGGCAGGTGCCCCCGGGGCCCGCCGGGTCCATTCAGGCCCGGCTCGAGCTTGCCGCGGGCGAGGTCGTGCTCGAGCAGGAGGGACGCAAGGGCCCGGCTCTTTCCGGAGAGGGCATGCTCCCCGGTTCCGTTCTCAAGACCAAAGCCGGGGCGCGGGCGCTCGTCAGACTTTCCGACGGGTCGGCGGTCTTCCTCCGCGAAGGGTCCGAGATCCGCCTTGCGGCCGACGCGATCAACCTCCGAGCGGGCGAGGTTTTCCTTGACGCGCCGCCGGCGGAACGAAGCTCGCTCTTGCACCGCGCCGGCGACGTCCTCGTCTCGGCTGTCGACGCGGGCCTCACCATCCGGCGCACGGCGGCGGGCGCCTCGGTGTACGTTGCCCGCGGGTCGGCCACCGTCACCGGGCCGGGAGGGCGGGCCGAAGTCCGCGCCGGCGAGCGGGCCGTCGTCGAGGGGACTTCCAAGCCCGAGGTCTCGCCGGTGGCCTTCGGGGAAGACTGGACCGGCGGGATGGCCGACCGCCGCATGGCCGGTGTCGCCCCGGGAACCGGCTCGGGCAGGATCTTCGGCGTGGACCTCGGAGGGCGGGCCGGCGCGCCCGCCAGGCCGCTTGAGGTGGCGCGCCAGACCGTGCGCACAGTCGTGCGCTCGGGGCTTGCCGAGACCGAGGTGGATCAAACCTTCTTCAACCCCGGCGACCGGGCCGTAGAGGGCTGGTTCTGGTTTTCCGTCCCGGCCGACGCGTCCGTCACGGGGTTTGCCGTCGAAACCAACGGCACGCTCGTCGAGGGCGAATTCATCGAGCGCCGCGAGGCATCGGCGCGGTACGCGCAGGCGGTGTCGAGCGGACATGAGCCGGCCCTTCTCGACTGGGTCAATGACCACACATTCCGCGCCCGGATCTACCCCATAAACGCGTCGGAGTACCGGCGCGTCGTCCTACGATACCTCCAGCTTTTGCCTCAAACCGGCGGCGGGTTCCGCTACGTCTACCCCATGCAAAGCGACAGGCCGGTGCGCATAGGCGAGTTCTCGCTCTCGGTCGATCTTGGCGACCCCGGGCGGAACATGGCGCTCTCGACGCTTTCGGACGCGCGGGTCGAAGACGGCGGCCGCAGGGTGAGCATGCGCCGTTCGGGCTACATCCCGCGGGCGGACTTCGTGCTTGAGGCGAAACCCTCGCGCGAGCCCGAGCCTTTGCGTGTCGCGCGATACCGCGCGGGCAAGGACGAGGCCGACTACGTCATGATTCGCTACGTCCCGGACCTCGATTTCGGCGCCGCGGGGACGCCGCGCGGCGACGTCGTGGTGGTGGTCGACACGTCGGCGGGCGGTGACGAGGCCGCTCGGGCGCTCAAGGCCTCGACGGCCGGGGCGATCCTTCGGGCCCTCTCGTCAGACGACCGGTTTGCCCTTGTGGCCCTCGACGTGAGCTCGACCGTGCTCTACCCCCCCGAGGGACTCGCGGCGGCCAGGCCCGAGGAGATAGGCAAGGCCATCGTGCGCCTGGCCGAACACGGGGCGGGCGGCGCGACGGATATCGGGTCGTTCTTCGACGCGGCGCTGACGCGGGTACATGGAAGCGAACAACCGGCGGTGATCTACGTCGGCGACGGCCAGCCCTCGTCGGGGGAGACGCGCCCCGAGCGGCTTGTCGAGCGCCTGCGGCAGTCGCTTGCCACCTCGCGCGCGCGGCTCTTCACGGTGGGCGTGGGGGCACTCGCCAACCGGCCCCTGCTCGAAGCCCTCGCCCGGGCAGGGGGCGGGGATTCGTTCCAGGTTGACGAGGCCGAATCGGTCTCCGAGCGGGCGTTGCGACTCGTCGCCGCGCTCAAGACGCCAACGATCACCGATCTGTCGCTGGATCTCGGCGCGGGGCTCGACGAGATGTTCACGAGCGCCAACGGGAAGGTCCAGAGGGGGCACGAAGTGTCGGTGCTGGCGCGGACGCACCACGACCTGCCGTCGGCGGTCAAGGTGCGTGGCCGGCTGGGCGGAAAGCCGTTTGACCGCGAGTACCGCTGGAGATCGGACCCGGGGATTCTCACAGCTTTCGTCCCTCGCCTCTGGGCGGCCGAACAGCTCCGGCGCCTTCTCGGTTCGACCGAGGATCCCGAGACCGTGCGTGGCAAGGTCATGCAGCTCGGGATTGCCTTCGGTCTCATGACGCCGTACACGAGCATCCTCGCGCTCGAGAGCGAGCAGGCGTACCAGCAACAGGGAATTCAGCGCCGGATCTCGGCGCTCAGGGGGATCAGGTTGTCGTCCATCGGTTCGGGCCAAGGACTTGGTGCGGGAACCATCGACGTTTTGGGTGCCGTAGCGACGATCGGTCTGGGCTGCAACGCCGAAGAAAGCAGGAAGCTGCACGATCAGGTGGCCGCACTCAACACCGAAAACGTGAACCTGAAGGCCAAGATCGCAGACAGTCAAGTGGCGGCGGGCTCTTCGTATGGGAGATTCGAGGCAACGGATCGTTCCGGCCAGCTGCCACAGTTGAACGGTTTCACCATTCGCGGGAACGCGGCACTGGAAGCCGAAGGTGCCCGAGTATTCAAAGCGGAGAGAAAAAAGGCCGCGCTGGCCGGAGAAAAAAAGCCGAAGTTCAGCGCCCCGAAGAAAGCAAAGGGAGAGGCCTCGGGTGCGGGCTACGGATCACAACCGTCCGCAGACGAGGGTGCCGATTTCAAATCGGCGATGACATCATCCGGACTGGGAAAGATGGCCAGTTCGGGCGGCGGGCGCGGCGGCTTTTCTGCGCCGGGGAAGATAGCGGCGGCCCGTGAGCCTTCGCCGCCTCCTTTGCTGCCACCGCCTCCCTCAACGCCCGAACCGGCACCTATCGACGTGACGCTCAAGTCGTGCAGCGACGCGGCGAGCAGGCCGCTTTACGAGCGCGTCGTTTTGTGGGGACGAAGGCTTCAGACCGCGTCAAACGGGCCTGATGTCCTCGACCGGTACATCTCGGCCCGGCAGGCGTGCGAGCTCTCGGACTGGCACGCCGAGTCGAACTTTTTGTATCTTGCGCAGGGCAGGCTCGCAAACGAAGGCGACGTGGCGCACGTCCTTAGGGCGTTTGCCTCCGATCGCGAGACGCAGGTGTTTCTTGCGCGGCTCGTCCTCCGCAGGACGGTTGACGAGCGTGTCGTGGCGGTTGTCGAGAAGGTCTTGTTTGGCGACGACCTCAACTGGGCAAACGTCGATAACGAGCTCGCGGCGCTTAGAGATGTGGACGCGCGCGTCGAGCGCCTGCGCCAGATCATGGCCCGCGCCCCGTCGGACCCGAAGGGGATCATCCGGCTCGTGCGCCTGCTCGTCGAGGCCGGCCGGATGGGCGACGCGCTCGCCGAGGCCCGGCGCCTTCGCGACACGGGCCTTGCCACCCCCTTCCTGGCTCGCGAGCTGGGCGACCTTCTGGCGACGGAAAAGCTCGACGCCGAAGCCATACGGACCTACTCCGAGATCGTCGAGTTCGACCCGCAAAACCTGGCATCGCGAAGACTTTTGGGCGAAGTGTATCTTGCGCACGCCTGGTACGAACCGGCATACCGCCAGTTCAAGCTCTTGAGCGAGACCGCGCCCAACGACGCGCAGTACGCCCTGCGTCTTGCCATGGCGGCGGCGGGCGCCGGGCGGATTGACGAGGCGCTGCGCCTTGAGCGGCAGGTGGCGGCATCGCCGGGACGCCCCGGCCCCGCCGACCCGCGGCGCTGGGCCCAGCTTCTGTCGGCCGCTCGCCTGGCAAGACTGCTCGCCTCCCCGCCGCCGGGCGCCGAGGGTGCAGGGGCCGGGGTAAAGTCGAAGCTCAAAGAACTGCAGGTCTTCAAGGGACCAGCCACGCTCGTCATCCTGACGTGGGAGGACCTCTCAGCCGACGTCGCGCTGTCGACCGTCCGAAACGGCGCAGAGGCATCAGTCGGACAGCCGACCGACGCCGCCCCCGTGGGCCTCTACTCGGTCCTCGTCTCCGGCGACGATCTCTCGAAAGTCGATCTGGTCACGAATCTGCGCAGTCCCACCCGAAAGCTCCCCCTGGACCTCGTGCGCCAGGACGTTACGTGGGACGGAAAGGACTTTGCGGTGAAAGTGTCGAAGATTAAACTCCCCCAAGGCGAGAGCAGGGTCACAATGTGACGCGACGCGGCGCCTTCCGTTTCGATCATTCGATTCGGCTCAATCGCGCGCAGCGTGATCCCACTGGCAGGTTCAGCCTTTGCGCTTGCCCGGGCCCAGTCCCTTCACAACATCCACTGCCAGCAACAACCTCGCGCTTCATGAGACATCTATTGACCTCTTGGTTGTCGGCCGCTCTCCGATGGCGGGCCTTTTTTGACAACGTCGCCCGGCGTCTCGCCTTCGACCCCGCGCTGCCGCGCCTCGAGTTGCTGGGCGATCTCGCGTTCGACGATCCCGCGGAACTCGTAGAAGTGTTCGAAGTGGCCGCACAGCCCGAGGTAGCTGAACAGATCCCGGCGGTTGTGCAGGGCGATGCCGAGCAGGTACGGCCAGAAC
>JACRCP010000106.1 GCA_016218965.1 Deltaproteobacteria bacterium
ACGGCTTCCCCTGCACGGCGTCGAGCACCGGCGTCGACGTGATCACGGGCGCGTCGTTCACGTTAAACACAGCCACCTTGAAGCTCTGCACCGCCTCCAGAAGCGCCTTGTCCGCCACCTTCACCGTCACGTCGTATTCCTTGGTCGCGTCCGCGTTCGTCGGAAGCCACGTCACCTTCCCTGTCTGGTCTATCGCCATCCCCGCCGGCGCGGCCGGAAGCGACCATGTCAACACCTCCCCGGACGGGTTTCCGAGGTCGTCGTCCGTCGCCGCAACTGCGTACACGTACAAAACGTCCTCGGTCGCCGCCGTTACCGCCGTGGACGTGATCGCCGGCGCGTCATTTACGTTGGCAACCGTTATCGAGAAATTCTGGGTCGCAAACAACCCGCCCTTGTCCGTGACCTTCACCGTCACCGGGTGGTCAGCAGATGCCTGCGCGTTGGTCGGGGTCCACGTGACAAGGCCGGTGTCCGCATCGATCGCCATACCCGACGGGGCCGCAACAAGCGAGTACGTCAGGTCCTCCCCGGAGGGGTTGCCGAGGTCGTCGTCCGTGGCCGTCACCTGGTAGCCGTACGCCGCCTCTTCGGTCGCCGCCGTGGGCGGCGTCGAGGTGATGGCCGGGACGTCGTTGACGTTGGCGACCGACAAGGCAAACGACTGCGTCGCCGCCGCCAGCGCCTTGTCCTCAACCTTGACCGTCACGTTGAAGACCTGCGCCGCCTGCGCATTTGTCGGCGTCCAACTCACCTGGCCGGTCGAGGGGTTGATGGACATCCCCGCCGGTGCCGCAGTGAGCGACCACGTGAGCTGCTCGCCCGACGGGTTCAAAAGGTCGTCGTCCGAGGCCGCCGCATTGTACGTGTAGGCCTGCTCCTCAGTCGCCGCCGTCACCGCCGTCGAAGTGATCGCTGGCGCATCGTTTGTGTTGGCCACCGCGATCTGGAAGGTCTGAAGTCCGGTTGCCCCGTCCTTGTCCGTCACCTTGATCGCCACGTTCCACGCCTGGGCGGCCTGGGCATTCGTCGGCGTCCACGACACCGCGCCGGTGGTGCCGTTTATCGTCAGCCCCGCAGGCCCCGAGAGCACCGAGAATGCGAGCGTCCCCTGGTCCGCCGTGCCCGGGTCCGCCGCCGCCGCGGCGTACGAATAGGCCGCCTCTTCGGTCGCCACAACGACCGGCGCGCTCGTGAACTGCGGCGGCAGGTTGTTCACCGTGACCTGGACCGTGTCTGCCCCCTGTCCGCCGTTCTTGTCGGTCACGGTGAGGGTGGCCGTGTAGACGCCGTTGTCGGCGTATGCGTGCGAGACCGACTGCCCGATCGCGGGCGAAGCGCCGTCTCCGAAGTTCCAGGAATAGGTGAGCGTGCCCTGGTCGCCCGAGCCGGGGTCGACCGCAGTCCCGTAGAAGTAGACGGCGCTCCCCTCGTTTGTCACCACGTCCGGTCCCGCGTTCGCGACCGGGTTGGCGTTGCCTATGGTGGCCGTCAGCGTATCCTGCCCCTGCCCGCCGTCCTTGTCCCAGACCTTGAGCGTCACCGTGAACACACCGTTGTCGGCGTAGGCGTGGGTCACGTCCTTCCCGGCCGCCACAAACCCGTCGCCGAAGTCCCACAGCCACGTGAACCCGGCGGTGGTGTCGGGGCCGCTGGGGTCGACCGCGCCGCCCCCGAAAGAGAGCACGGCCCCCTCGTTGCCGGATTTGTCGGCCCCGGCATTCACGGCGGGCGCCACGTTGGAGACGGCGGCGTACGAGCTGGCGATTGACGTGAACCCGCAGATCGTGTCGGTCACGCGCAGAGAGATCTGATAGTAACCGTTGTCGGCGTACGTGTGCGAAGGCGCGGGCCCGGCGGCGTCGTCGAACTGCCCGTCGTTGTCGAGGTCCCATTCGAACGTCAGCACGTCGCCCGGATCGGGGTCCGACGACCCCGTCGAGTCGAGGGCGAACGATGCCGCCTCGTTCGCGTTGTACGGCCCGACGACCATCGCCGTCGGCGGAAGATCGTTGATGATGAGCCGGCCCTGCCCCTGGTGCGTGAAGTACGCTTCCTCCTTCGGTCCAGCCGGGGAAGTCGCGTCCTCAAGCTCGATGCCCAGGAGGTACTCGTCCCCGGATACCAGTCCCGGGATGTCCAGCGTGCACGGCATGGTGTACGCGGGCGCGGAAAGGTTGAGCGGCAGCGACGAGACCATGTGAAATGCCCGGGCGCCTCCCTGATGCGTGAACGGGGCCCATTCGATTTCCGCAAGGCACGCGTCCATTCCCTTGCAGCCCCCGCCGTTGAAGTCATAGACGCAGCTTTCGGTCTTGTCGCCGCCCGCGGCGGCCTCAACCTTGAGATACGAGAAGCCCGATGCGCCGCCCGCCTTCTCGATCTCCACCACGTTCCCGCGCTTTTGCCACGCCGCGAGAAGGGCGGGGGCCGTGACGCTCAGTTCCTGATAACGGGTCTGCGCGCACGCACACGGCGCCGTGTTGTTGATGGCCCCCATCGGCGTGCCGTTCAGCCGCACCTCGTACACGTCGCCGGAGCACAGCGTGAGTATCTTGAACACCAGCTTGTCGACCGCCGCGGCATGCTCGAAGATCGAGAGCGCGCCGGTCAGAGGATCCGCGTTGGGATCGCCGACCGCGACCCTGAGCGCGAGGTCGCCCGCGTAGGGACCGAGCGACTCGATCGTCACAAACGGCTCGCACGCGTCGCCTGCCCCGTTGCCGTCCGAATCCGCCTGGTCACCGTTGGGCACAGTCGGGCAGTTGTCGCACGCGTCGGCGATGAGATCGCCGTCGGCGTCGGGCTCCGAGTCGCAGGCGTCGCCGGTCAGATCCCCGTCGCAGTCGTGCTGGCCCGGGTTCTGCACCGCCGGGCAGTTGTCGCACGCATCGGCGATGAGGTCGCCGTCGCTGTCCGGGTCGGCCGGGTCGCAGGCGTCGCCGACGCCGTTCCCGTTGCAGTCCTCCTGCCCGGGGTTCGCCACGGCGGGGCAGTTGTCGCAGGCGTCGCCGAATTCGTCCGGGTCGCCGTTCTCCTGCCCGGGGTTCGGAACACCCGGACAGTTGTCGCAGGCGTTGCCGACCCCGTCCCCGTCGCCGTCCGCCTGTCCGGGGTTCGGCTCGTCCCCGCAGTTGTCGCAGGCGTCACCGACACCGTCGCTGTCGGCATCCTCCTGGCCGGGGTTCGGGACCATCGGGCAGTTGTCGGTGTCGTTCTTGATGCCGTCCCCGTCGAAGTCGTCGGTGACGAGCACATCGTCAACATACCATCCGCCGAAATCGTTGACCCACTCGTCCAGAGTGTCGAACCTGAAACGGATGTTGACGGTCTGCCCGGCGAACGCGGCCAGGTCGATCTGGACGGGGTACCACGCGCCGATGTCCCGGCTTGACTGGTAGATCAGGGTTTCGCCGAAGCCGTCCCAGACGAACATCTCCCGCGTGTCCCACGGGCAGGATACGCCGCCGCACTCGGTCCGCTCCCAGCTCCAGAACGAGAGCCAGTCGCCGGCCTGGATCGGAATCGGAGGGCTCTCAAGCGTTCCGCTGTTGGCCAGTCCGTCATTGTACGTGCAGGTGACGTCGCGCCCGTACCAGAAGCTCCTCGTCGGCGACTGGCTGTTGGGGCATGGGCCGGCGTCGTCCATCAGGTGCCAGAACCCCGTCGTCGTCCACCCGGGCAGGGGCGGCTCGAAGTCGTCCGAGAAGGCCGCGTGCGCGGGACTTGCCCACAGGGCGGCAAACGCCGCAAGAAACACCCCAGTCACATGGCCGTACCGCATGATTCCCTCCTTGACCGAATCGTCTCGAACCGTTTTGTTTGGTCATGGTACAGGTCGCCAGGAGTATTGTCAAACGCGGGTTGGGAAGAGCTATTCGCGCTGTAGC
>JACRCP010000107.1 GCA_016218965.1 Deltaproteobacteria bacterium
GGGGAAATCGACAACGACCGACGGACAGAGGAATGGGCGATCGAGGGTCGCTCCATGCGCCCTGCGGCGTGATGCCGGGTTGAGCGTGTCATCCCGTGTCAAATCTTCGGCTCCAAATTGGCGAAACTGGAGTCTGAGACGCGGCCCTAAAGCGGAGCTATGGCTCCTGCTTGCCGGCCTCGTCGTGACCGCTGCGGGGCTTTTGCTTCTGGCGTTTCTGTCGCCAGTTCTTCACGGGTTCGGATTGGCGATTGTTGTCGTGGGGAGCATCATCGCGGCGCCTATTTTCGGTGGCATGTGGGCGGGATTGGCAAGACCCGGAGTCGGTGGGCTCGCAACGCCTGTTTATGCCAATTTCCCCGTGTCGTTTGGAGAGGCGAGCCGCGTGGTTTTGTTGTCGAACTTGATCCGCTGGGCGATCTGGTCTCCATGCATGATCTTTTCGGCGGGGCTGGCGTGGGGGCTCATGGGTCACCCTCCGATGCGGGGGGCGTTGTTCGGAGTCGAAGTTGCGTACGTGGCCATCGTGCTCGAGCCGTTGTTTTTTGTCATCAAGCTCGATCCGGGCACTTTGGGCATGGGCTGGTTCGGGGCCGCGCGGCATCTTGCGGTCTGGACCGCGATTCTGCTCCTGGCCGTCGGTTCCGCCGCGTCCCTTTTCGCGGGGTTTGAACTGCCGGGGCGGATGGAACTGTGGCTTCTGCCTTTCCTTTCCTGCGCCGTCTTTTCGGTATTCGGTTTCTTGTACAACAGGGGAAGAGTGGACCTCGTCAGGCATTCATGGTTGTGAGATGCGGGCGCCCCGCGGTTGTCAAGACGCTCTACTGCCTCCACCAGATGCCCATGACGTAGACGATGAGGGCGAAGGTGATCGTTATGATCGCCGCGGCGACGGCGTGCTGGACGGCGATTTGGCGCCTGTGGCCCGAGATTTGTTCCTCGGCCTCGCGCGCGGCCTTGAGCCGGAAGACCATGATGAGGATGGCCGCCACGAGCGCCACAACCCACGTGACGCCTATGCCCGTGTATGCCGCCTTTTTGACGCCGGCCTTCTCCTGCGAAAGGAACAGCGCGTCGGAATCGTACGAGTCGAACACGAGCGGCGGCGGGCCGCACGCAAGATCGAGGCGCGAAAGAAACGCCGCAGCCAGGAGCCGGACCCGCCGGCCCTCAGGGTCGCCGCCCTTTTCGATCTCGGCCAGAAGCGCCGAGGCAATCGGCTCGCGGTCCGCCCCCCGCGCGCGCTTGATCACCGCCTTGAGATCAAGGGCCGCGTCGGCGTCCGGCACCAGCACCGGGACGCGCGCCTTTTCGGCCCCGGGGGCGTGGACGTTGGCATAGAACTCGAAGGTGTAAAGGCCGGGCTCGGAGGGAAGGCGGTACTTCACTTCGGCGTCGCCCCGCTCGGGGACGACGGTGCGGGAGTCAATCCACGCGCAGTCGCGAAAGACGTCCATCGAAATCGGCCGCCCCGCCATGATGGTGTGTACCCGAAGCGCAACCTCTGTCCTGGCGCCGGCGAAAAGCGACGGCGACGACGCCACGATCCCCTGCGGGCGGTCCCGAAGCTCCGCACGGCCCTTCCAGTCGCCGCACCCGAGGTCGAACCCCGTGGCGCCGAAAGTGGGGACGTACTCGAAAGCGGCCATGCCCGCCTCGTCGGTCCGGAGTTCGCCCGAGCCCGCCGCCGAGCCGACGGAGATATTCCGGGACGGGCAGTCCCGCACCCAGACGAAGATGGTGTTCGGGAGGTTCGATGCCAGCCGCCCCTGCTCGGGATATGGGACCACGCGGAGACGCTCGAGCGCGACAGTGTTGTACTCCTCGCGCCGGTCGCGCTGCATGCCGTAGCCAAGTTCGAGCGCGCCGCCGGTGCGAAGCTCGGCCGAGATCGATTTGACATCCCACGTGCGCGGATCAGTCCGTGACGAGTCGAGCGCGGGGACCGATGTGCCCCGCTTCCCCATCGCCGTCCGCACCATGAGCGTGTGCGACCCCGGGGCTCCCCGGGGAATCCTCGCGACCGCGGCGGCGTCCGCCGACCCGTCAAACGCGGCCGCCACCCGGTCGCTCCCCGTGGGCGACAACTCGACAGACCCGACTGTGACCTGCACGCCTTCGCGCGAATCATAGGCAGTGACGCGGACTAGGGCCGGTCCTGACCCGCCGCCCTGCGCATAGAGCCGCACCGAAAAGGGGACCTGCCGCGATGCGACCACGGCCGACACGAATAGCACGACCCCCGCGGCGCCGGCGAGGGCAAGCGAACCCGAAACGACGAGTGTGCGGTGACGGCGCGACCCGCCGTCGTCGTCGGCGGGCTCGGGCGCGCCGCCAAGCCTGCGGCGCTTCCTAAAAAACCGCGACGGCCCCGCCCCGCCCTTCTCACCGTGAACGTGCGCCGGCATGAATAACTGCTCCCCTGCTCCCAAACTCCCCCACTCCGAAACTCCGCTCGGCTTTCATCTTTACATTTACTCCCACTTCGGCATTTAGTAAAATCGGTGGAACGACCGAAGGAGGGAACAGATGAAGACTTCTCTGCGGGATGGCCTGGTGACTCTCACCGCGCTCGTGGCGGCCGTGCTCGGCGCAGCCTGGCTGGGCTGCGGAGGCGGGGTGGACGAGGAGACCGGAGGGGGCGGCGACGGCGGCGACGACAACGACGGCGGAGTGGTGGGCGGCGGGTGCACCGACCCCGACGTCAAATGTCCCGCGGGCAAATACTGCAACACCGACAACGGGAAGTGCGAACCCGGCTGCGAGGTGAACGAGGACTGCGCAAGCGGCTACTGCAACCAGGCCACGCACTCGTGCGAGGGCGGCGACGAGGACGGAGGAGTCGCCGATTCCGGCAAGCCGGACGGCGGGAAGACCGACGCCGGGAAACCCGACGGCGGGAAAACCGATGCCGGCGGCGACGGCGGTGAGACAGACGGCGGAGGCGGACCGGGGTCGCTCATCATTCCCGGCACGGGCATCGACTACAAGACGGCGAGCGACGAACACCAGTTCCGCGTCAACGTGGACGATTTCGGGACGCTCACCGGAGCGCTTGGCGCCGGGATGCCCAATCCGGACCTCGACTGGTACATCTCGTGGCCGGGCCCTTCGATTGACGCCCTGTTCGTAGACACCAACGGCAACAAGAACACCGACAACGGCGACATTTTGAACCGCCTGATCCTGGTCCAGGGCTTCAACGGCGCCACGGCGCAGGGGAACGGCCTGGGGACGGCCAAGGCGGACTGGAGCGGGGAAGTCGGCGCGGCCGAGTACACGTCGCCGCTCGAAAACGGCGAGTCGGTGGACCTTTTCTTCACCAAGGGCGTCAACATTGTCTACGACGCGGGCGGGGCGGCGAAGGCCGTCACCGTCTATCGCCAGCAGAAGGTCGTGCCCGGGCAGGACATAGACTGGCACAACATGAGCGTCTTGGGCATCAAGGCTGCCATCGAGTCGGGATCCTCTTTTTCGCAGGTCCAGAACTCGCTCGGTTCGCCCGATCTCGTCTCGCAGTCCAGCGGGAAGGTCGACACCGAGACGCGCTCGTACTTCGGTGTCGGGCTCGCGTTTGTCCATGCCAAGGACGCCGACTCGGATGTCAACACCATCGCCGTCTATCCGCCATACTTCGGGAAGCTCTCGGGTACCAACCTGATGCTCGGCTCGACGCACTCCCAGGTCAAGGGGCACTTCGACGGAGTCTCGAACGAACGCACGGCCGATATGGGCCAGGGGAACACGCTCTACTACTACAAGGTCAAGGAGGAGGAGGTCGGGTCGTGCCCGTTCTGCGTGACCTTCGACGTCTGCGTCGGATTCATGTACGGCGACGACGACAAACTCATTGCAATCCTTTTGGGGTACGCGGAGCAGCAGTAAGTGGCCGGTGGCCAGTGAACAGTGGCCAGTGAGCGGGGCGGGCGGAGCACAGCATTGGTGGAATCTCCCGAGGCACGGCTGAAACAGTTTTTCGAGACCGCGAAGGTGGCGCGGGCGGCGACCGGCCCCATCTCGAAAGGTGTGGCAGTCAACATCCATTTCGTCAAGGGCGTGTTCCCTGCGCTCAAGGACACGCATCCGCCGTGCCATTTCCTGCGCTCTCCCGCGGGCCCGGCCATCGTCTCGGGCGATCACCAAGACCCCGACTTCACGCTGTACATGCCGGCGTCGAGCGTGGACCGGCTCGCAGCCATAAAATCCGACGACCCCGGCGACTTCGGCGTCGAGTTTTTCAAGCTCTGCATGTCCAGGGACGAGAGCGAGAAGATCCGGGTGAGGGTCCGCGCCGGGGTCTTGCGGCTCCTCTCCCACGGCTATTTCGGCGTGCTCACGCTGGGCGGCCGCAAGATGGTCGCGTTCCTCAAGGAAAAAGGCGCCTTCGGGATGACCGGCTTCAAGGCCGTAATCAACCGCCTCCGCGGCGGGTAGTCCTTCGGGCAAGGAGGGTGTCATGACCGGAAATCTGCCGGTGAGGTACAAACACAAGACCTATCTGATCCGCAAGAAGTTCTTCAAGATCTTCGGGGGCGCATTTCACATTTTCGACCCGACCGGCGGGCTCGCGTTCTACTCAAAGATGAAAGCATTCAAGCTCAAGGAGGATTTCCGGCTTTACTCGGACACGGACATGAAGGAGGAACTGCTCTGCATCAAGGCGCGACAGGTGCTCGACATCTCGGCGACGTACGACGTCACTGACCCCAAGACCGGCGACAAGCTCGGGGCGCTCAAGAGAAAGGGGCTCAAGTCCCTGTTGCGCGATGAGTGGTCGATCCTCGACGGGAATGACCACGAGGTCGGAACGATCAAGGAGGACAGCTGGTTTCTGGCCCTTCTCAGACTCTAGTTTCGCCATTTCAGTGCTGAAAAGTTGACAAACACGGCTACCCGGCGTCTTTGAGACGCCAACCCTTTTGCCCAAAGGTGGTAGCCATGCTTGAAGGCATTCTACGCGACCTCCTGGAGCTTACGCA
>JACRCP010000115.1 GCA_016218965.1 Deltaproteobacteria bacterium
CAAGACGCGGTGTTCTTGAGGCGAGGAAAGACTCAATTACCTTTGAAGAAGTAGGGGTCTTTCTGAATTGACTGGTGTTCGCCTTGCGATCGACGTTGAAGAAGTCCCCTCCGCTCCACGGAACCACAATTGGTGTTGGCCGGTACTCGTTGACAAAGAAGTCTACGAGTCCCTGTTCGTCAAGCGACGTTCTCAGCCAGAACTCCCCGTCGCGCCAGTGGCAGCGGGCGTTTGAATCCTTCTGTTCCGAAACGAGGCGCGACACGCCGAGGGCCTTCAGGTAGCTCATCAACGGCTCAGGTGTGCAACCGCGGAGCGGGATGTCGTGTACGGTCATTGTCCCACCTCCTCGCCAGTGTTGGTGACGGGACCGCCGCTCGCGCGCCAGTCGGCAATGCGAAGAATCGCCTCCAAGAACGCCAGTCGAAACGGACCGAGCTCCGGCGAGTCGCGCAGCGCGAGCATGCGGGCGAGCCAGCTCGGGCCGGTGGTATCGTCTTCGCCAAGCTCCATGTAAGTCAGCTTGAGAATCGTTTCCGGAACATTCACGCCACCCCCGACAGCGACAGTTGGCAGGGTTTCACCATCCCAAATCCCGCGGGCGAATCGTCGCTCGATGTCATCCGGCGGTGGCTTCTCGTGCGGCAGCGAGCGGATCGAGAGACGCACCTTGCCGTGGTGTGCGGCGGCAAGATATGCGGCTAGGTTGCTTTTGCCGTTCGCGAGCATCGAGAGAGCCGAGGCCAGTTCGTGGCGGACCCCCCGCCGTCCGTAGCGCTTCATCTTCGGCAGCGATTTTGCCCATAGGACACATGCCCGGGGGGCGCCTTCGGGCATTGCCGCTTGGAACACCAGGTGCGCCTTTCCGGCATCGTGCCATCGGGCGGCATCCAGAAAGTCTTGTTTCCAGGGAGCGAGCACCTCGCCCGATTCCTCGAAGAGTGCCGATGCGGCGCTGACCACCTGGTCGGTGTGCTCGGCTACAGTCGCCCACTCCCGGTTCTCCACAGTCTTGTCTTCCTCCTCGCTCTCATTGTACCGAGCAGCGATTGCCATCAGCGGCATAGTGGGAGCGACCGTCCCGTTCCATCCTTTATCGGGACTGTATCCACCGTCACTCGATCGCAGCATGAGAACAAGCCCCGGATAGAGAGCATTCGGCTTCACCTTCTGCCAAAGGCGATCGAGGTGATCCCATCGCCAAGCAGGACGCCCCGGTTTTTCCAGCCATTTTCGCAGTTCGCCAATCGGCACGGAGCACAACTCTGCTCTTGCTGGTCCCTTTTCATCTGAGCCCGGTTCCTCATTCTCTGGAATGTCCCTCCAAAATACCTGGACATCGTGATCATCGGTCTCGCGGATGAAGCGCGATATGTCAATGTCGGCGCCGGCGAGATCGGGGGTCGTGTCAAACAAATCGACAAGGTCCTTGCGCCTTGGCACATGCGTGTAGGCCATAGCCGACTCGACACTCGGCAATGCCTTCGAACCTGCCTCCAAAAGCACGGAAACACGCGCCGCCGAATCGCGGAGCTCCGCGGCTGTGTATGGAGCCGGGTTCAGTTTCTTCTCGTCCTGCAAGTCTTCGGGTTCGATCCAGACTACTTCGGCATTCTGAGTTTCGTTGAACTCGCCATTGCGGTTACAGCGGCCAAAGCGTTGGACCAGCGATGACCACGGTGCCAGATCGGTGATGAGCATACGTGCGGACACGTCTACGCCGGCTTCAACGACTTGAGTGCAGACGGCAATGGTGCCGGCACCCGCAGGCTCGGCGATGAGTCGTTCAATCTGGATTTTGCGATCGGCTGGCCGGAACCGCGAGTGTAATAGGATGAGGTTGGCGTCTGGTTTGAGTTTCTCGAGCGCAGAATGGACTGCCATCGAACGCTTTACGGTGTTGACGATCACTAACGTACGGGTGCCGGGTTTGTGGATGTCCCTCGCAAGCCTCGCTTCCGGTTTACCGTCATCCGATACCACGAAATCCGCCTTGTTCAGTCTTTTGATGGCTTCAAAACGCGGCTTCAAGATCGGATGCGATCTGTCACGCTCATCAATCTCCTGCTTTCCCGGTGCATCGTCTGTATGGTCAAAGTCGACCGTGCGCAACCAGTCTTCTCGCATCGTGGCGCTCATCCAGGTAGAAAGCACCGCATTGACCGTACCAAGCTTGCGCCGGAACGCTTGAAGTTGTGCAGTTGTGGCGAGACCATTCCCCATGAGCTGGACCTCATCCATGATCCACTGACAATCGTTGTTCAGGAGGCCGAATTGGACAGGCCACCTGAAGCGGCTCATCGCGTATCCGCGGTTGAGGGCGCGAGAGAGGAGCATGTCCTGTGTTCCGATGAGTATCTGGTCGCGATCGGGCCAGTGATCCCAGTCGATCTCGAGATCACCGCCCATGAGGACATGCACGCCGACTTGGCCTGCCGGGTGAGTTTTCGGAGCGTCGTTTGCCAGTAGCCCGAGTTTGTCCATCCACTGGACGGCGCAATCTCTCGTCTGTTCCACGAGGACGCGCATCGGGAGGCAGTAGACGAGGCGTCGCGGTGTGGCGCGTTGTGTCTCATCATCGGCGAACCGTCTCCGCCACAGCCAGCCGAGGATCGATGCGGCGGTCTTGCCGAGTCCGGTCGGCACCGAGACGAGCGACGGCAGGTGCTGTCCTTCGGTCGCAATCCTGGTCTGGTACGGATAAGGAGCGCTGCCGGTCGCTTTCTTGAAGAATACTTCAAACGTCATCGCGATGTTCCTCCATCCGTCCCCACCCTACCACCCCCCCGTGACAGATCCGGTCACATCCCATCTCCCCCATCGTCTTGTTCCGCATCACCGCGGATTCGGCGCCGGCTTTCGGGGAGGGTCTTGAAGTTCTCGCGGGTCGGGACTTTCCTTCCGCTCTTTCGCTCGAGCTGTTTTCGGGCGTTGCCGGCGATTTTGCCGCCGTCGCGGGCGGCACGTTTGTTTTGGGGGAAGCCTTGAGAATCCCTGTTGCGGGCGATCTCGGTCGTTGATGCCTCGCCGAGCATCGTGAAGATCAGTTCCAAGTCGGTCATGTGGTCGCGGAGGTTTTGGTCCGGTTTGTCGAGCCTCTTGTAGTCACGGTACTCGGACGGGGTCATGCCGAAGGTTGCCTTGCTGATCTCGGCGGTCAGAATGGCGTATTCGAGGCGTTCTTTGACGCCGCGTTTCTTCCATTCGTCGGTGAGCTCGTCACGGACGGCAATCCCGCGGATGCGCTTTTCGATCCATGCGTCGGAGTAGCCTTTTTTTCGGTAGATCTCCTTCATCCTTCGCGACGCGATCTCGGGGTTCTGGATTTCTTCAAGGCGTTCGCAGCCGACCTTGGCGAGCCAGCGCTTGAATGGCTCGGCCTTGGGCGAAGGGAGGGACTGGATCAACCGGAGCAGTCCCTCGGCGTTCCAGCACAGGAGTTTCTGAGGCCCGCCCGGCGTTCGAAACTCGAGGGCAAGGGGGGGGACAAGTTGTCCCCCCCCTTTGAAGGCTCCGCCGAGAGCCGGGTCGCGTTTGCGCAGCTTCTTCAGATAGTCCGTCGGATTCGGCGAGTCCGTCAGCACCGCGACCACATCCGTGATCACGAACCACCATTGCCGCTCGTGCCACTCTCGCCGTACTTGCTTCTGCTCGAACAGTACGATCTCGTTCATGCGCTTCTCCTCGCCGCCCCAGCCTTACCATGTCCCAGTGACAGATTCGGTCAATCAAAAAACAGCCATCAGCCTTCAGCTTTCAGCGTTCAGCCGGAAGGCGGGCGTCACATCTGAAAATGCGCCCCTTCGGCGATCTCCATGGCCTCGTTGAACACGTCCACGATGAGCGCGTGCGGCTTGAGCACGTGGGCGCCGGCGCCGAGGGAGAGAATCCAAGATTTCAGCCGGGGGTCACGGGGACGGTCAGGGTGAGTCTCACGAAGCCGCCGGCGCCCTTGACGACCTTCTGGCTGGGGTGCCAGGTGCGCTCGCAGACCCAGGCGGCGGTCTTGGGTACAAGGCGGATAACGACCTCGACGGGGTCGCCGCGCATCACGCCGAAGGCGGGGGGACATGTACCTTTCAATGTCGAAGTCCTCGGGGACCTCGTAGCGCCGGTCCAGAAGCTCTATGGCCTTGATCCTGTCCACCGCGAAAATGCGGACCTCGGCTCTGCTGTGACAGTGTCCGACCAGGTAGAAGGTACCCGCGGCGTATCTCAGGTTGTACGGGTCGACCTCGCGCCATGAGGTCTTTCCTGCCGATTGCGACGCGTAGCGGGTTTTGACGGCCCTTCGCTCGTCCAGCGCCCGGTGCAGGGTGTCAATGGTGCCTTTGTGTCTTTCGTAGTCCTTGGACGGGACGGGGCCGCACGAGATCATCCTTCCGTGGGCGCGGACGTACCGCTTTACGGGGTCGGGGAGCGTCGCGTCGATCTTCTCCACGGCACGGTCAAGCGACTCCTTCACCGGGGTCCCGTCAAGACCCGAGAGCATCCCGCGGCAGAACGTCAGCGCCATCAGTTCGGTGTGCGAAAAGGTAAGCGGCGGCGCCTTGTGGTCGAACGCGAGCTTCCACCGCGTCCGACCGTCGACCTTCTCCTCCTGTAGAGGGAACACCTCTTCGATGGCCTCGATATCCCGCCTGATGGTTCTCGGATGTTTCGGGTAGTCGTCGGGCAGCGCCTCCGTCAGCTCTTCGAGCGTGGCGCCCTGCGGGCGATCAAGTTTCTTAAGTAGCATCCATTCTCTGCGAAGTTTGTCACCACGGGACATCTGCGCCCCCTTGCCGGCGTGTGCCGGGAATATAGCGCAACCGGCAGGATGTTGTCACGCGTAAACCGTGTCAAACCGGCATCTGTGGCAGCTATGCAAGGAACGCTTGGGCACGATCTTTGTACCTCGCGATTCCGTCCGCGCACCGATTCGGCGAATTGCGTCCGTGCGGCCGGTGTGTCCGGCGGCGACGCCGGGGATCAAGTTCGGTCTTCGCCCCGATCTGCCGCCGGTGGTTTTCGGTGAGTCGCCCCGGGAACCCTCGCGCGGGGCCGCTACATTAAGGATGACCCGCGGGCGCGCCGGGCTGTCGGCACAAGTGATCTTCTCATGGCACCCCCGTCCACCCGGTACACGAACCGGTGATCGATCATCAGTTCGTCCGGCGGGGGTGGGACGGTGCTGGTGATGATCCATATGTAGTTCGCGTCGGGGGTGTCCGGGAGAACTGATCGACGATCACCTGTTGTCACGTACCCTCGGATCGCCGTAGTGAGGGAACATAAGTCGTTCGGGACGGGGGGCCACGGGACTGCCTGTCGAAGGCGAGTAGTGCCGGGACGGGTCGGCCGGTATCACTTGTGTTCGATCACCTGTTGCGACATACCCTCACACACTGTCACTGAGGGAACCCAAGTAGTCTTGTGCCGCCCTCGCCGCGACAACTTGTTAAACATCAGTAGTCCCGGTACACCTCCGGCCCGCGGCACTTGGGTTCGATCACCTGTTGCCACATACCGTCACACACTGTCACTGATCGAACATCAGTAGTTCCGGACGGGGGGGTGATCGAGATGTGAACGAACACAAGTGGTCGCGTACGACCCTGTACGGCACTGCAAGACGAACACAAACGCTTCGGTACCGGCCCGGGCGGGGGCACGGACGGAATCCGACGGCGGACGGACGGGTTCCGCCCCCGTTTTGGGGGGTCGGAAACACAGGTGCCAATTACCCAAGAAGGAAATGATTGCGAAGGGTTATGCCGCTCATCGGTAACTTCTCAAAAAGTGGTGGCCGAGGCGTCGGAGCGGAGTCGGACGGTTGCGCCGATCGTCGTCGGTCCGGGGATGCTCCAGCGTTCAGCTTGGCACCGGGGGAGTCTACGGCGCCTGTGCGCGAGCTTCGATGAGG